>NZ_JAWJYL010000007.1:0-238315 GCF_046566945.1 Cobetia sp. SIMBA_158 | reverse complement strand
AAGATGGCGATAGCAGTGGTTCATGGCAACACCGTACCTGATGGGTCACGTGTTGCACTTGGTCATTGAGACCGCCGCCTTTTGGCCCACCCCAGTGGATCCACCCACCCCGTCGGGTTGGGCGCGTACTGATACAGGTTCTCTCCGCCCATCAAACCGATAGGGTCTTGAGTCGTGAATCGCCCTACTGCGGGATCATAGTAGCGGAATCGATTGTAGTGAAGCCCGGTTTCTTCATCGTGGTATTGGCCCTGGAAGCGCAGTGGATTGTCAGCGCTGGCACGCTCGCCATTGCCATCTTTTGCGCGTTCGAGCTGTCCCCAGGCACGGTATTGGCCCACCCAGACGAGGTTGCCTTCTCTATCGGCGACTTCCAGCGGTGTGCCAAGATGATCGGTCTGGAAGTAGTAAAGCTCGGCTGCCAAGGGCTGATAGATGGTATAGCCAGACTGGCCGGTGCCGGTCTGTTGTTCAATTGCCTCGAAGCGTGTTTCCAGCTTCGCGACGGGGATGAAGCTGTTGGCTTCGAACAGATAGCTCACGCGGCGCAGCGGGATAACATTCGCTAGATGGCCAAGCGTGTGCTGGCGCTGTGCGATAGGCGTCGAGTAGGAGCGGCTCGGGTCTTCTACCTTCAATTCCAGCAACGGCGCATAGGCCATGCCAGGCAGATGGCCTTGGTATCTCTCTTCGCTTTGTAAAAGATCGCCATCCCAGGTGAAGACAATCAGCTCTGGAGCGTTGCCCTGCTGTGTCACCTGCTTCCAGATGCGTCGGCCCATGCTGTCGTAGGCATAGCGCGCGTGAGTCAGAGGGACTGCCTCATCGCCTGCGGCAGGTGCCTGGCCGTAACGGCTGGCTTCGACCATGCGGTGCTCGGCATCGTACTGATAGTGCCATGTCTGGCCATTGGGCTCGATGCGGCACTATGAAGTGAGCACTTTAAGCAGACGCTCAAGCGTTATTACTGGCGGTACAACCACCACATTTCTCAGAAGGTTCTACTTCACAAGACGCCAACCGCAACGATGAAGGAATGGCAAGTCGAACAGCTGGAGCTAAGTGCTTATGCAGAAATTTTCGTGCACTCTGTCAGCACAGTATCAATTCCGTACTGAACTTCTATGTACGTTTAATTTTGCACAGGCACTTATTCACTCAGGCTGCAGTCAACCAGAAGGAACCCGAAAATCATGTGCCATTATAAATAAAAGCGTCATTTTCCATATAGGAAATAAAAGCACTCAAGTAATCATCGTCACTAGGATTATCTATCTGTGATTCTAAATTTTTTGCGATATCATCTAAATCCTGAATCATGATCACGTACTTCATACCAAGCTGCTTAGCTGCTTCAGGATCAGCGTCTGGGTCGACATCATCGACATCATCGACATCCCAAGCAAGAGATGTAGTTTCTTTTTCCCAAGGCCCAGGAGGCAAGTATAAAGCATCATCCTCACCTAACCCTTCCGTGCCCTTCAAAACATCAATCAATTTATACGTATTGATACTCATGCGACTTCTCCAAAGTTAATCAACGACCGCCACCCCAATTCTCCATCCCTCCTCGTTTACCTGGATGAAGGGTATGCTGCACATTACCACCTGCCTTATGCTGTGCTCTGGGTATAAGCTGCATCACTCCCTCTCTCTCGGGGTGATGATGCCATGTTAGACCATTTTCTCCTGGATAAGGAGCTGCTCTAGAATGCGCTCCTCTAACCCCTGGCTATACCCTTTGTACAATACCTGGATATTGGCTATTCATAGAATCAGCAAAACTCGGATCAGTTTCAAAGCGCTCATGCAACTGTCTATTTCCCTCTTGGAAGTGCGCACGATCAGAACGTCCTGGATAATGTTCCCCACGGGATAAGTTAGACTCTGCATAAACAGAATATTGACTACTTTCAAGTGGCCTTCCACTCGCATCCTTCCCTAGATTACAGCACTTACTCAACCCTAGCGGATCCACCCACCCGGTCGGGTTGGGCGCGTACTGATACAGAATCTCGCCTCCCATCAAACCAATAGGGCCTTGAGTCGTGAAGCGCCCGACTGCGGGATCATAGTAGCGGAAGCGATTGTAGTGAAGGCCGGTTTCTTCGTCGTGGTATTGGCCCACCCAGACGAGATTGCCTTTGCTGCCAGCGATTTCCATCGGTGTGCCGAGGTGGTCGGTCTGGAAGTAATAAAACTCGGCGGCCGAGGACTGATAGCCGGCATGACTGGCATGGCGATTCTATTAGACCAGATTACTTAATATATTATTAGACAACATACTACTACCAATTTAGCAGCAGCATCTTACTTAGAATCTACTTCTAACCCACTCATACACTTGGTCATTGAGGCCGCCCACCTATGACAAGGACTATTTATAAACATTTAGATCTTCGGATTCCGAAATAAGAATATCTTGAAGAGAGCCTTGCACTTCACAGTCTTCATATTTTAGCATGAAATCTCCGTGAATTCCTTTAGGAAAATGAGAACCATCTATAGTTCCAAAAATTACCGATGAAGCATCAATCATAGCCATCCTAATGAAGTCGAGTATATCTTTTTTCTGTTCTACAGTTAAACTTTTCATACTTAGCTTGGCTCTTGAGTATAAATCATTAGGCTCATTGACCTCTATTTCCTCAAGAAGCTTATGCTTGTAGCCCGCATGAACATCATCGATTATTTCTGCTAAAATTGCTTTCACTATTTTTTCATCAATATCCATAATATACTCCGATCATTTACAAGAACAGCGTCTTAATTCAGGATACATTTCTTTATTAAGATTAATCAACTCCTGCAACTGACTGTTAGGAGCATCCGGATAAACCCTTCTTAACTCTCGAATATCCCTAGCCATGAGATCTCTTCCGTTAGTAAATTCTTGACCTGTCGCTGGGTTCTTCTTACTACGCGAAACTATCCCAACTCCTGCTTTTGAAACAGTATGCCCTTATTTAGGCACCAAAATAGCTGGTGCTGTTTTAGGATCATATTCAGATACTAAATTCTTCATAACAGCCTTTTGACCAACATGGTGAGCATCTAAACCAGTGCCCCCACCACGTACTGCATTTCTGAGATCTCCATAGCTGCCGACGTCAAAGACTGTCAACCCCAGCGGATCCACCCATCCCGTCGGGTTGGGCGCTTACTGATACAGGTTCTCTCCGCCCATCAAACCAATAGGGTCTTGAGTCGTGAAGCGCCCTACTGCGGGATCATAGTAGCGGAAGCGATTGTAGTGAAGGCCAATTTCCTCATCGTGGTATTGGCCCTGGAAGCGCAGCGGATTGTCAGTGCTGACACGCTCGCCATTGCTGTCTTTTGCTCGTTCGAGCTGGCCCTAAGCACGGTATTGGCCCACCCAGACGAGGTTGCCGTCACTGTCAGCGACTTCCAGCAGTGTGCCGAGGTGGTCGGCCTGGAAGTCATCCCGCTTGAAGCCGAGCAATTCCTCATTATTCAATGCCATCGACGGCACATGACCGAAGCCATAATACAACCAGCTGATCTGCTTACGATCAAGTACGAAGGACCCTAGCCTAAGACCAAAAGCGGTACGTAACCATATATGCCGCTATCACGGAAAATACTGGCGCTACCGCCCACTTCTAGGACCTTCATAGACCTTGGCAAAGGGGCAGCGAAGAGAATAACAATAGCTTTATTCACCAGTATCTCTAAGGGGAGGAATCTCTTATTGATCAGCTAGGAAGAGTTGGAGTTATTGCCTTCGAGTTGCATATGTGACTTCGGAAGCGTTTCGACTTCAAATGCCCCATTGAGGTGATGAATGAGCTAATGGTAAAACACAATGATTCGCAATCTTCAATTAAATAAGAGTATTGCACTCAGTGACTGCATTCGCCCATTCATATAACTTTGGCAGCCCCCTATAGCAGGGAGATACAGGAGGCAAGATGGCAATACTTCTTAATGTAAAGCCTCAACTAGCCGATTGAGGCTTATAATGGCTCAAGCATAACCGAAAGCCATAAAAATTCCATTAGCTATGATCTATGCATCTTTTTCTGCATATTCTATCAATCTTAGGCAAGTTTCTTCAGGAGACGGTAGCTTACTTAAACCATTACTCCAATCATCAATAAAATCAGAAGCAATGAAAACCTCTATAAAATATCTCGCACCAATAGAGAAAGCTTGGGTAGGTAACTCACCAGACTCAGGCTCTAAGGTTACAATAACTTCAGAGTCAGGTGAAAATGGCTCTGTAGCATAAATAGTATGATCACCATTCAGCTTTGAAAGATCGCTAACAACATTAATTAACTTCATATCACTTCCCCCATTTAGAATAACCACCATAACCTTCAGGATGTAAGGCCTTCCAGTACTTACTACCTGGAGTATGTTGTGCACGAGGTACCAGCCTCATAACCCCCTCATCTAGCTCATGATGCCAAGTCCAATTTGAAGGTGGTCGTCTAGGTGCTAGACCTGTAGGTGTTCTTTCAACATTAACACCTAAATCTTGCATACTTCTCGAGAAGTTACTATCTGCCTCAATATCCCTGAGAAGAGATTCATTTGCTTCTTGAAAATGACGACCACGTGAAACTCCTGGGTAGGATGTGGTTTCCAACTTCATCTCATATGCAGTTGAATAAGCATTAGCACGTGGACAATCACACTTACTCAGCCCCAGTGGATCCACCCACCCGGTCGGGTTGGGCGCGTACTGATACAGGTTCTCGCCACCCATCAAACCAATAGGGTCTTGAGTCGTGAAGCGCCCTACTGCGGGATCATAGTAGCGGAAGCGATTGTAGTGAAGGCCGGTTTCTTCATCGTGGTACTGGCCCTGGAAGCGCAGCGGATTGTCGGTGCTGGCGCGCTCGCCATTGCCATCTTGTGCACGTTCGAGCTGGCCCCAGGCACGGTATTGGCCCACCCAGACGAGATTGCCGTCGCTGTCAGCGACTTCCAGCGGTGTGCCAAGGTGGTCGGTCTGGAAGTAGTAAAGCTCGGCCGCTGAGGGCTGATAGATGGTATCGCCAGACTGGCCGGTGCCGGTCTGTTGTTCAATTGCCTCGAAGCGTGTTTCCAGCTTCGCGACAGGGATGAAGCTGTTGGCTTCGAACAGATAGCTCACGCGGCGCAGCGGGATAACATTCGCTAGATGGCCAAGCGTGTGCTGGCGCTGTGCGATGGGTGTCGAATAGGAGCGGCTCGGATCTTCTACCTTCAGCTTGAGCAATGGCGCATAGGCCATGCCAGGCAGATGGCCTTGGTATCTTTCTTCGCTTTGTAAAAGATCGCCATTCCAGGTGAATACAGTCAGCTCTGGAGCGTTGCCCTGCTGTGTCACCTGTTTCCAGATGCGTCGGCCCATGCTGTCGTAGGCATAGCGCGCGTGAGTCAGAGGGACTGCCTCATCACCTGCGGCCGGCGCCTGAGCGTAACGGCTGGCCTCGACCATGCGGTGCTCGGCATCGTACTGATAATGCCATGCCTGGCCATTGGGCTCGATGCGGCGTGTCAGATTGCCATAGGTGTCGTAGTGATAGTGGGTGCCAGCATAGCGTTTGAGCAGGTTGCCCATCGCGGGAGAGAGCTTGGGCGCATTGGGGAAATCGACACATACCCGCGACTCAGGCGTGTGATCCAGGCCGTCACGCGGGCGCTCCTGCGTCCAGCGGGTTGCTTGTGTGCTGTTACTGTTATCAGCACCTTGGCGATCCGATTCAACCAAATTCCCCGCCGGATCAAACGCGAAGTGCTCTTCCCGCAGCGGCGAGACAGCCTGACGCAAGCGGCCCAAGGCATCATAGCCGTAGCGCGTAGTGCCGCGCAGACTGTCATCGGTCGCCGTCAGCAAGCCATTGTCCGCGTACTGCCAGCGGCGTTTGATGGCCGACGTCTTGCCTTGCCCTGCTGCACCCTGCATCGCAGCGACCTGCGAAGAACCCCGCTGCTGCAGCTGACTGTGCTGGGCAATCAAGCGCCCGACCGGATCATACTGCGATGTCGTCTCACGCCCACGCTGATGACGGCGCACTTCACGGTGCAGGTCATCACGCTCGAAGCCGAGCAACTCCTCATTGTCCAATGCCATCGACAGCACATGACCGGAGCCATAACGCAACCAGCTGATCTGCTGACCATCCGGTAGCGTGGTGGTCTCGCGATTGCCCAGCGCATCGTGGGTATGGCGCGTCACCGCACTCATCTGATGGCCGTTGGGCAGCTGGTGCTGCTGAGATTCCGCGATCAGGTTATCGGCATCGTCAAAGTAGAAGCGTGTTTCGCTGGCATCATTGGCCGCACGTATCAGCCTGCCCTGCGGGTCATACCCGAAGATGGTCTTGAGCGGTAGCTGTCCCGGCAGCTCCGTCTGTCGAGATAACAGTCGTCCCAGCGGATCACGCGCAAACTGGGTGATCTGCTCGCCTTCCTGCAAGGATTCCAGGCTGCCCGCGCCATCATAGCGATACTGCTTGGTACGGCCATCAAAGCCACGTTCACGAATCAGGCGGCTACCACCGTCATAGTGGAAGTCCCAGTGGTCGCCATTCTGATTGACCAACTGCTTGAGGCGCAGCAGCGGATCATAGTGATAGCTGAGCGTCTGCCCCAGGGGATCACGCCGCTCAATCGGCTGATGCTTGGCGTTGTAGCGATAGCGCGTCTGATGCCCTGCGGGATCAACATGGCGTATCAGATTGCCTTCACCATCATGGGTGAAGGTCTCGGTCGCCCCATCTGCGTGACGAATGGATGCCGGCAGGCCAGCGATATCTAGCTGATAGCGAGTTCGCTGATCCGCCGCGTCGACGATCTCACTGATATGCCCACGATAATCATAGTGATAGTGGGTAGTCTTGTTCGAGCAGTCGCTGGCGCTGAGCAACAGGCCCTGGGAATTCCATTCGTAGCGATAGGTATTGCCCGCGGCGTCCGTCATGGCCTCGAGCAGCCCTTGGGCATTGTGCTTGAAGGTTGTCTTGCGCCCTGTCGGGGCAATCTCTTCTGCGGGCAGCCCGCGCGGATCGAAGCGTGTCATGCGCACACGCCCTTCGGGGTCTGTCACCTTGGTGGGCAGCCCCTGACGGCTGTACTCCACCAAAGTGGTCAGGCCCAGCGGGTCGGTCACCGCTGTCATCCGACCCTGGGCGTCATAGCGATAGCGCGTCGTGCGCCCTTCGCCGTCGGTATGCGCGACAAGGCGCATCTCTTCGTCCCACTGCCAGTATTCACTGCCAAGTTCAGGGTGATGAGGCCGCGTGATCGATTCGATGTAATTATCGAAGTTGTAGCGATAGATCGAGACGACACCCTGAGCATCGGTCACCTTGGTGTACCAGAGCTCACGGTGATATTCGAAGCGCGTATCTTCGCTGCCATCGTCCAGCGCATTGCGTACGCAACGTGCCTCGCGGGCAATAGGAAATACGCCCTCAGCCTTGCCCGGCCAGTCCCAGGTCAGGTTGACCCCGACACCATTGAGGTTGGTGTAGCGCGTCAGCAGATGATGCGAGTACTGATAGTCACGTTGATAATCCCGCGCATTGCGATGGGATACCAGATTGCCTTCGTTGTCGTGGGCATATAGCGCGAGCACTTCCGGCTCATGCCTGGGAGCGCCATCCTCAAGAGAGGGATAGTGACGCACGATGCGCTCGAGTAGCCCTGCATGGGAATAGAGGAAGTGCAGTTCCAGCTCAGCGCCATCGGTAATAGAGGCCAGGCGTCCCTGCTGATAGGAAAGCGTCAGTGCACGGCCATCGCGCTCACGCTGTTCAACGAGGCGATAGTGAGTCGCGCCGGCAGCCGTGGCATCACCAATGTGCTGATAACGCTCTACGCTGCCATCCAGATACGTCAGGGTGTAGCTGTCGGCCTCAGGATGCGCCAGCGTCATGCTTTCGCGTGTCAGAAAGCGTTGCTCACCGATGGCAATCGGCTCAAGCGCCAGCGTGCGATTCAAGCCATCGACAAATACCAGACCCGTCGCTCGCTGCTCTAAGCGCATGTGGTACGGCGAGTTCCAGCGAGCGCCGAGCTCACTGTCATCGAGCGCGTCAATGCTGGAGCGATAGTAGCGTGTCCACTCGACATCGATCAGACCCGGCACACGAAAATCGGTCTGCCACAGGTTCTCATCGCCCATCGCATAATCGATGGGGTTCGGGCTTTGCCTTGCACTGGTAGCCATGCCACAGGCACAGCCAGCGGGAGTGTCGCTGGGCTTGCGACCATCAGTGGTGGAGTGTTGTTGCCGATCGCTACGCAGATGGTGATTGCTTGCGTTTGAAGTAGCCTTACCTTGAATCTCCACAGGTGATTTTTTGCGCTTGGCGATCAGGGCACTACCTAGTGCGATAAGCACCGGCATCAGATTATCGATGGCCAACACGATCATCTTGTCCGCCACGCCCTTCAATTGACGCAGGGACCCCAGCAATTGTTGGCGCTGGTCTTCACCAAACTTTTCTATCAGTACATCAAATGCCTGTAGCAAGATATGTTTGGTCTTGTCAGGGACGTCATACCAGACTGGATTCCTCTTGATGAATCCGGCCTGCTCAGCGCCATTCACAGGGTCCGCAACAAGCTTCTCGATACTGCCGATGGTGTTGGCAGCGTAGCGACGCAACAGTGGCTGCTGTTCCTTCAGCCAATCCTGCATCTTGGACACGAATTCGATGGCATCACCACCGGCATTGTTCCAGAGCAGTTGCGCCACGATGGCAATGCCTTCGCCGCGAATGAAGGCCAGAATTGCTTCACGCGAGGCAACTCGGACTGGGCGCGAAGCGTTACCTGCCGCAGGGATGATCCCGATGGCATCGATGACCAAGATGGCCCACAGCCAGGGGTTGACGTGATTCGGCTCACCCTCTGAGCTGTCGTCGCATAGCTCCACGATATCGCGCGCGACATCGCCCACCGCCATCACGTTACCGACGACCGGCACCATGTAAGCCGCTTGAATCACGATATCCAGCATCGTGCTGTCTTCCGGCTCGGTCTGGATATCCACGCCGGGGGATACAGGCTCAGCCGAAGGGTCCGAGGTCACCACCCGCATCGCGATGGCGCGATCCACAAGCTCCACCGGAAATTGTGGGCTCTCGTTGTCAAACTCGCTCATGGTGCTATCCCTGTCACCCTTGGTTGGTCGGAGTCTCTTTTGACGCCTGGCGTCCCGCCAGTGCCGAGATATCCGGCTCCTGTGCGCGCTTCTTGCTCCACTGCTGAGGCTCTAGCCCGATATCGCGCGGATCGTTGAAGTACTCGACCTGTGCACTCGGGGATGGCACATCCGTCAGTGCCGCGCGCCCCTGTGAATCCAATACACCAGAGCGCACGCTGCCATCGGCGAAGGTCGCACGATACGCCGCACCCGGCACTGGCTCATCATTGGCGTAGGTATGCAGCAGATCCATATTTGACGGCGAGGTTTCCGGCAGATTCGCCAATGAGTATGACTGTGTCGCGGGCCCACCAAAGCTGTGCTGCGCACCATTCATTTCTACCTTGCCGGGCGCATGCAATTCGATATTGCCATCCTTGATCCGCACGTAAGCGCCCTGGCAGACCACGGCGATCTCCTTGGCCGCCGCAATGGTGACCACATCCCCTACCGACGTGATGGTCACATCCTTCTCGGCCGTCAGTTCCATCGCATCACTTTGCGCCTGAACTTCGACCTTGCCGCGTGCGGCAAACAGCTTCATACCCGCTTGCTGCACGAAGAGCGAGAACTTCTCGGAGAGCGAGGCGATCAGGCTACGCCCGGTAGCCAGGTTGATGTCTTCGCCGCTGGTGATGCTGAGTGACTTGCCCTGCGCCATATGGGTGGATTCCGGCGTGCTCAGCGCGATGCCCGCCGGTGAGCTGACATGCAGCCAAGGGGCGTCGAGACGTGCGGCTTCACCACGCCCGCCCGCAGTGGCGCTTGTGGCAGAACTGCCATCGAAGTCGCTGCCGCTATCTTCAGCGCCATAGCGCCCCTGCGCATCTTCACTGGCCTGCTTTAGGTTATCGAGGGCAGCGAGCGCTTCCGCTTCATGACTGGTGGCACTCTCGCTGAGCGTATTGGAAAGCTGATAGGCGCTGGCCAATTGCTGCTGAGCGGGCGTGAGATCGAGCTGTTCGCCACTGGCGGCGATCTGGCCCCAGCTGGTCAGCAGCAGGCCCTGATGCGCGCGTATCGCACCATAGGCATCCGAGCGTAGCTCAAAGCCGGTACCGCGGAAGCTGCCACGCGTGTTGCCCTGCTGGTGGATCAGATAGCCGAGGTTAAGCTGGGATTTCTCGTGCTCCGAATTCAGGCGCACACGCTCCTGATCGGTCGCATCATCGAAGACCAGCTCGTTGTACTTGTTGCCGCGATAGGTCTTGCTCTTGAGGCCGGAGAGCAGACCGTTGGAGTGCCATTGCGGCGTCTGGTCGCCGTTGTAGACCCGCCCGGTAATCAGCGGGCGATCGGCATCGCCTTCGAGGAAATCGACGATGACTTCCTGACCGATACGCGGCACGAACACGCTGCCCCAGCCTGCACCGGCGTTGGGCTGGGCGACACGCAGCCAGCAACTGGCGTCGGCGGCGCCCTTCTCGCTGCGGTCCCAGTGGAACTGTACGCGCACGCGGTTGAGCGAATCGGTGTGAATTTCTTCGTTCTCGGGGCCGACGACAATCGCGGTCTGCGGGCCGCCGAGGTTCGGCCGCGGATGATCAAGAGACGGACGATACGGCTGGCTGAGGCGCTGGCTCTCGAAGTCGATCAGATACTGGCCAGTACCAACACCGTCGTAGTCTTCATCGGCGGCGTCTTCCAGGCCGTGTGCCTTGCGCGCCTCGATCATGTGCGCTTGCAGGCTACCCGGTAGCGCCTTGAGGTGCGCGGAGACCGGCAATGCGTTCTCGGCACAGATAGTCAGGCCCAGCACGAGGAATTCGCGCTCGCTGGCATCGCCGTCTTCATGACGGGCGTGCTGGCTGAGTTCGAACCAGCGGCCGACTTCCAGCTGACGTGCACCACCGGCGCCGTAGAAGCGCTTGGCGCGTGATTCATGGGCTTCGAGGCGATTGACGGTCAGGCGTTCGCCGCGTGAGTGGTCATCAAAGTAGTACTCACCGGGGTAGTCGTAGACTTCCTGCTCGCTGAGGTTGCCCTGGTCACTGCGCGTGTCCTGGCCGGAGCGCTTCTCGAGGCCGGGCTGTTTATAGTCGAACGTGCCGAGGCTGACTCGTGTTGGCTGCTGCTGACGACGGCCGCTCCACTGGGTGATGGAGTCTTCCAGTTCGGTGGCGTCCTGACGGTGGAAGCGGATCACCTGTGGCTCAACCGGCGCACAGGTCGCGACATCATCGGTGATGACGAGGCGGTGGCCATTGAAGTCGCTGTCGTCAGAGGCGTGTTCGAAGTAGTAGAACAGCCCTTCCTGCTCCATCAGGCGATTGACGAAGTGGAAATCGCTCTCGCGATACTGCACGCAGTAGCTGCGTGCCGGATACTCGCGGCGCAGATCCAACCGCCAGCCGCCCTGGGCTTCGCCTTGCGCGATGGCGTGGTTCGAGAACACCGACTCGATGACCTCGACGGCGGTGAGGTCCTGGAAGATACGGCTGTCACGGCCGAGCTTGAGCATCGCCATCCACGGCACCAGCGTCAGCTGGTAATAGAAGACGCCACCATCCTCACCGAGCAGCGCGGCGGACTCGACCAGCCCCGAGAGCTTGCGGTAACTGCCATCGGCCTGACGCACCGAGAGCGCCGCCGGCTGCGCCATCAGGGTCTTGAGTTCGATATCACCATTCTGGGAGATGCAGTCGAGGGTGTAGGCGAAGGGACGCGACATGCGCTCTTCCCCCACCAGGCGATGCGGGATGAAGTCCGCGCCGCTCATCTCAAGCGTGAGCAGGCGCTCGTTCTGACTCAGAGAGACATCAAACGACGACAGCAAGGCGTCGAGTACCCATGAATCTGACATATTCTGCATCCCTGGCAGTTAATGTAGAAGATGGCCTGGCTACGGCTGACCGTCCTTGGCTCTTGGCCAGGCTGCACAGCATATAGGAATGCACTCATTTAGTTAATGGCGAGACACCCTCATGACCTCGCCCTTGGAACATCGGGAAGGACCCGCAAACAGCTCTAGAGAGAGCAATGGAGGCCAAGCAACCGGTAGTTTTCTAGCCATGTCATCTGACACAAGACATGTTGTTGAAACATCACACACTTGGCTAGCCGACTAACCGCCATATCATTCGGCCACACCAGGACTTATCGGCGCTGAACAACCTGGAAAAACGACAATGCCCGGTCCTATGACCGGGCATTGTCGTTCAGGGCTCATTCACCATCAGGGGTAAGATTTTACTGCGCTGATGGCTGATGGGCGCCTCCTCAGCGGGCGAGGAAGTCCAGGATATAGCGCACGGTATCCTGCGGCTTTTCATCCGTCACCCAGTGACCGGCATCCTTCACCCAGATCAGCTCAGCACCCGGAATGGCATCTGTCAGCATCGGGGCGTAATCCGGCTTCTGGAAGTTGTCCTTGTCGCCCCACAGCACCAGAGTCTTGATCTCGATATTCTTGAGCTCACCGGCGATGGCCTGGGTGTATTCCTTGTTGAGACGACGCATGTTGCGGAAGAAAGCCGCCTTGCCTTGCTCGCTGTTCCACTGGGACACATAACGCTCGACCATCTCTTCGGTCGCGACGGCCGGATCATGCACACCACTGGGCATGAAGCCGCGCATGGTGCTGATGAATTCCTCGACGCTGGTCGCTTCCTCGACGCCCGGCTCAAGCAGCTGCTTGAACTCCGGAATCGGCCAGGAATCGAAGCATACGCTGTCGATCAGTACCTGACGGCGAACACGCTCGGGATGATTGACGGCCATCAGCTGACCGATGCCCCCGCCGATATCATGCGAGACGACATCCGCACTCGCCACACCCAGTGAATCCATCAGCTTGATGAAGATGCGTGTCTGGGCATTGATGGAAACGTCAGCATCCACCGGCATGTCCGACTCGCCATAGTTGAGCATGTCCGGGGCGATGACACGATAATGCCTGGCCAATTCCGGCATCACATCACGCCACATCAGCTTGTTGGTCGGAATGCCGTGAATCAACAACAGCGGCTGACCTTCACCCATTTCCTTGTAGGCAATGCGGTGACCTTCGATCATCGCATAACGGGTTTCCAGGGCTTCCATTGTCACGTTGTCGTGGCTCATTGCTGACCTCTTCGCTTGATGAATACTCAATCACGGCCTGGCGAAACAGTGCTATATCGCGGTGTTACCGTGAACGTGGGACCACCTTACGGATTCCTGAGTGATCACTCAAGCACGATTTTGATTGATTGCTCAAAATACGCTTTAATGGCCCCATCAAATTCAAGGGAAACGCCCATGGCCCGTGTCATCAACCGCAGTCTGCTCGATCTTCGCCGCCTGACCATCAACCTGGTGACCTACCCCGAAGGCCACAGCGTGATGCGCCACAACGACCCGATGGGCAGCGGCAGCTACTACAAGCTCAATATCGTGCTCAAGAAGCCCCGCCAGGGCGGTGTCTTCGAGACCGATGGCAGCCTCTTTCGCCTCGCGGACCGCGTGGTGCTGTTTCGCCCCGACCTTCACGAACACAGCGTCAGCCGCATCGAGCGCGGCAAACGCGTACTGCTGAGCATCGCCTTGCACGCGCCCTGGCGCTGACCCGCAATGGGACTGCGCTCAAGAATCTGACGCAAAAGCGGATAATGAGACAGATAGCGGGTAGCGCCTGACGACCAAAAAAACGCCAGTCAGCAATTGCTGACTGGCGTTTTTTCCCACCTGAATCCAGGCCAGTAACGACGTGCTCGACAATGTACTGCCTTGGCTATTTCATCCGGTCCAGCCCGACGCGATAACGGGCAAAGCCCATCTCGTCCTGATCCACCAACGTCATCGGGTAGACCGCCTGGGCATCAATGAACTGCTGCGCATCCGCGCCGGGGGCGGTGGTGAAGCGAATGTCCAGCGGGGTATCGGTGTCGATCGCGGCCAGCCGCCAGTTGTGATCCGCCGCGGGGTCCACCGCGCCCTGCTGCTGCGTCTGGCGCGAGATGTACTGGGCCAGAATGCTGCGATTTTCATCCGGTGACGCGAAGGCGACATGCGACTCTCCGGTGCCGGGGAAGTCCTCGCCGTAGGCGCGATAGTTGTTGGTCGCGAGCAGGAAGACATCGTCGTCCTTGACCGGCTCGCCCTCATAGGTGAGGCCCTGGATACGGTGGGCATCGGCGTCGATCAGCGCGCAATTGCCGTCGTAACGCGCCGGCTGCGTGACATCCACCCGGTAGTCGACGCCGTCGATCACGTCGAAGTTGTAGCTGCGGAAACCCTCCCAGTTGATCAAGGGCTGGGGTGTGGTGAGCGCCGGATCAATGCGATGGAACTGGCCGGCGCTGCACTCGAGCCATTCCCGCACTTCCCTGCCGGTGACCTTGAGCGCCACCAGCGTATTCGGATAGAGATAGAGATCGGCGGCATTGCGGAAGCTCAGCTCGCCCGCCTCCATCTCGGTGAACTGGGTCGGGTCATTGTGACGGCCGCCGACCTTGAACGGCGCAGCCGCCGAGAGAATCGGCAAGCCTTCCAGGTCCGGGTCGCCTTCGACGAAGCGTTTGACGTAATCGGCCTGGGCGCGATTGACGATCTGGATCGTCGGGTCGTCCTGCACCAGCGCCAGATAGCTCTTCATCGCCGCACTGGCGCGGCCGATGCTGCGATTGACGTACTCGCGCGTGGCATCGTGCTCATGATCGATCAGCGCCGCCAGTTCGGCATCTTCCGCCACCTGTGCCTCGCCACCCACCTGAATCGGGCGTGCATCTGTCTGGCCGCTCACTACCCGCCACTGGCCCGAGGCATTGCTCAGTTCGAGATCCATCACGCCCACATGGCTGCCCCAATGCCCCGGCATCATCGCCGGCACGCCATTGAGGGTGCCCCTGGCGATATCGGCCCCCGGTACCTCGGCAAATTCCTCGCTGGGGAAGACGGCATGGGCATGCCCGAAGGCGATGCCATCGATGCCCTCGACCTGCGAGAGGTAATACACCGAATTCTCGGCCATCACCCGGTAGGGGTCGGTCGAGATGCCGGAGTGCGGGATGGCGATCACCACATCCGCGCCCGCCCGGCGCATCTCGGGCACCCAGCGCCTGGCGCTCTCGGTGATGTCCTCGGCCGTCAGGCGGCCCTGGAGGTGCTTGCGGTCCCAGGTCATCACCTGCGGCGGCGCGAAGCCGATATAGCCGATCTTCAATGTCTGAGCGTTGCCCTCACTGTCGGTGAAGGCATGGGCGGTGATCTGGTAGGGCGTGAAGTACGGCTCGCCTGTCGCGGCGTCCAGCAGGTTGGCGTTCACATAGGGGAACTGCGCGCCGGACAGCGCCCGATCGAGATACTCGAGCCCGTAATTGAATTCATGATTGCCGATATTTCCGACATCGTAATCCAGCTGATTCATGACCTTGTAGGCCGGGAAGACATCGCCCTCCTCTAGACCTTCTGCCGCCATGTAATCGCCCATCGGGCTGCCCTGGATGAGGTCGCCATTGTCCAGCAACACGCTGTTGGCCACCTCGGCACGCGCCTGCTTGATCAGACTCGCCGCGCGTACCAGGCCGATGCGCACGCTGGGACGGTCCTTGTAATAGTCGTAATCCATCACGTTGGCGTGGATGTCGGTGGTCTCGATCACGCGCAGTGACAGCGTCGCGGCATTGGCTGGCTGAGCGATCATGAAGATACCTCCGAGACTGGCCAGGCCAAGGATGGCTGCCCGTAGACGTGGCTTGCGCTGACGCCCAGGATGCTGCGCAACAGCTGGCGAGTCAGACGCCCGTTGATCTTCGCTAGCCGATGAAGCATTCGCCATCTCTCACTTCCTTGTCATGGGGGGATGTGCCAGTGCCCCTTGGGGGCAGCGCTCCATTATTCAGATGCCGACGCCTCAGGCAACTGGCGGTCCCTGCCCGCCAGCCAGCCGACACCCGCCATCAGCACACTGAGAAAGGCGCAGACCATCAGTGCCAGCTGCCAATTGCCCTGCATATCGTAGAGCGCGCCGATCAGCGGCGGCCCCATGGCCGCGAGCAGATAGCCAAGCGTCTGCGCCATGCTCGACAGCGACGCCGACTGCATGGCATCGCGCGCCCGCAGCCCCATGAATGACAAGGCGAGAATGAAGCTGGCTCCGGAGCCCGCGCCCAGCAACAGCACCCACACCAGTGCCCACTCCGGCATCAGCCATAGCCCGATGAATCCCGCCAGCGACATGCAAGGCGTCGCGAAGGCGATCAGGCGTTGATCCTTCAGGCGCGGCATCAGGGGCACCAGAATCAATCCCGGCAAGGCCGAAGCCAGCTGGAGTAGACCATGCAGCGAGCCCGCCTTCTCGGCCGAGAAGCCATTGTCCGCCAGCATGCTCGGCAGCCAGCTGTTGACGGTATAGAACAGCAGCGAATTGATGCCCATGAACAGCGTCACCTGCCAGGCCAGTGGCGAGTGCCACACGGCTGCCTGACGCACCGGACGCACGGCACCCTTCTCGACGTCCTTCTCGGCACCCTTCTCGGCTTCCTTCGCCGCCGCCGGCAGGGAGCGACGTGACAACTGCGGCCACCACACCCCCATCGTCACCAATGGCAAAACGACCACTATGAGCATCGCGTACTGCCAGCCAGCGCTGCTGCCCTGTGCCAACGGCACCATCAGCGCCGAGGCGATGGCGGCCATGATGCCCATGGTCAGCACATAGCAGGAGGTCAGCAGCGCGACATGCTGCGCAAAGCTGCGTTTGACCAGACTGGGCAGCAGTACATTGCCCACGGCGATACCCGCTCCGATCAGGCCGATACCCAGATAGAGGGCCAGCATGCTGCCCTGGACCCGCAGCGCGATGCCTGCGGCGATTGCCACCAAGGCGAGGAAGAGACTGCGTTCAAGCCCGAGCCCTCTGGCGAGGCGCGGCACCCAGGGCGAGACGATGACGAAGGCCAGCAGCGGCAGGATCATCAACAGGCCAGCCGCCGTGGCATTGAAGCCCAGCGCCGCCTGCAGGCGCTCCAGCAGTGGCGCGATACTGGTGAAGGGCGCACGCAGGTTCATGGCGATCAACAAGATACCGGCGATCAATACGGCCGGATGGCTCAGTCGCCGGACAGGAGACGAGTGGCAGAGTTCAGTCATGAGGCGCTCGCAGCGATCGTGAAACGGGGTAATGGCGGGACGACACCCAAGAGATGAGTCCGCGCACAGAGTGAGGCTAGCTTAATCCCCTCGCCCACTGCAGAATTGAGCCATCATGACATCAGATCACTGAAATCAGACAATCTGCGAGCCGCCATGTCAGTGACCATACCCGTCCTACCGTCATCGCCCGAGGTCAGCACCCGTGGCCCCGATCAGGTGCCTTTCTCCAGCAGCGTCTGCGAGCACGACCCGGACATCTACGAGATTCCGGCCAGCGCCCTGCATGTCGAGACCGGCCAGCAGGTGATGGAGGTGCCGATCCACCAGCATCGCAAGGGACAGCTGGTGATCGCCCTGCATGGCGTGGTGACCAGTCGCGTACCGGAAGGTCTGTGGATGGTGCCGCCGCACAGCGGGGTCTGGATTCCCGGCAACCTGCCCCACAGCAATCATCTGACCCGTGGCGGCCGCGTCTGCCACCTGTTCATCGAGCCCGGTGCGCTCGAGATGCCAAGCCACAGCTGCACGCTGTCGATCTCGCCCCTGCTGCGTGAGCTGGTGCTGCGCCTGGCGGAGCTGCCCCAGCCATATCCTGAACAGGGGCCGACAGCGCGGCTGGTCGGTGTGCTGCTGGAAGAGCTGGCCTGCATGCCCAGCGAACGTCTGCATCTGCCCTTGCCAGAGGATCCGCGGCTGACCCGCATCAGCGATGCGCTGATCAAGACCCCGGACGACCGACGCACCCTGGCCGAGTGGGCAGGCGAACTGGCGATGAGCGAACGCACCCTCGCCCGGCTTATCCAGCGTGACACCGGCCTGAGCTTCAGCCGCTGGCGTCAGCAACTGCACCTGGTGGTGGCGATTCGCCTGCTGGCCGAAGGCATGAGCGTGCAGCGCGTCTCGGAAGACGTCGGCTATCAGTCCGTCAACGCCTTCATCAGCATGTTCAAGAAGCTGCTCGGTACCACGCCCGCCCGCTACCTGCAGGAACGCGAGCAACGCCGCTCGGGCAGTGGCATGGGCGGCGCGTGACGGCGACGCTTACTGAGTGGCCGCCTGTGCCACGCTGACGGCCAGCGCTTCGACGGAATCCACGATCGGCAGCCGGTCATCGAGCAGATGGCTGATAATGGAGAGCTCCGTGCAGGCCAGTACCAGCACATCGGCTTCCTGCGCCACCAGGTCAGCGGCGGCCTGACGCAAGGCTCCCCCGACGGCGTCATCACTCACCTGGCCTTTCTTGACGCTGCGGATCACCTCCAGCATCGCGTCCTCATCCTGGGGGTAGGCCAGCGACAGGCCACGCGCCGCGATGAAGCCTTCGTAAAGGCCAATCTTGCGCAGCGCCGGGGAACACAGCATGCCGACACGTGCGCCCGGCCACTGCGCCGCCACTCGGTCCAGGGTGCGCTCGACGATATGCCACACCGGAATCGAGACGGCGTCCTGCGCATCCTGCCAGTAGTAGTGGGCGGTGTTGCAGGGCATGACCAGAAAATCACACCCGGACTGCTCCAGTCGCTGGGCCATTTCCGCGATGGCAGGCCCCGGAGAGACATCGCCCCCTTCCAGCAGAGCCTTGATACGCGACGGCACCTTGGGATTGTTGTCGACCACCATGTGTACATGGTCGATGTCGTCCTCGGCCGGTGTGGCCTGGATCACCTGCTGCATGAAGGCCACCGTGGCATCCGGCCCCATGCCGCCCAACACGCCCACGACGATATGTTCTGCGCCCGAGGCGTCATGCGAGCTTCTCATTGGTCGTTCTCCGACAAAACTCTCACTGAAGATCAAGGCTCGAGAGGATGGCGACGTGGCCGGCATCCTCTCGAGAAACTGTTTCATGAGGCACTGTTCACGAAGGGCTGTGTTTACCCTCCGCTGCGCCGCTAGAAGCCCATCATGTCCGGCAGCCACATCGTCAGCTGCGGCACGAAGGCCAGCAGCAAGGCGATCAGCACCATGGTGCCGACCAGCGGCAGCGCCCGCACCGAGATCTTCTCGATGGACACGTTGGCGATGCTGGAGCTGATGAACATGTTCTCGCCCAGCGGCGGGGTCGAGAAGCCGATCCCGAGACTCACCACCAGCACGATCCCGAAGTGCACCGGGTCGACGCCCAGCTCCACCATCACCGGCAGCAACACTGGCGTGACGATCATGATGGTGGCCAGAATCTCGATGAACATGCCGACGATCAGCAGGAAGGCGATCACCAGCACCCACACCAGCCACAGGCTGTCGGTGATGTTGAGGATGCCCTGGGCGATCATGGCCGGAATGTGATGCTCCACCAGGATGCGACCGAAGGCGGTAGCGGTGAACATGATGATCAGCACGCGACCGGTCAGCCAGGTCGTGTTCTGGAAGGCTTCATTCAAGCCCAGCAGCGAGGACTCCTTGTGAATGAAGACACCGACGAACAGCGCATAGAAGATCGAGACGACGGCGGCTTCGGTCGGCGTGAAGAGACCGCTGTAGATGCCGCCGAGGATGACCACCGGTGCCATCAGTGACCAGAAGCCTTCCTTGAGCACCTTGAAGACACGCGCCTTGTCGTACGGCTCGCCCTGGGCCTGATAGCCGTTGCGCTTGGCGGTGATGTAGTTGGCGATCATCAGGGCCGCCCCCAGCATGATGCCCGGGATGACACCCGCCATGAACAGCGCCGAGATCGACTCGTTGGCGGTCACCCCATAGATGACCAACGGCATGCTGGGCGGAATCACGACGCCCAGTCCGCCAGCGGTGGCGGTGATCGCCGCCGGATAGCTGCGGCCGTAGCCACGTTCGATCATCGCCGGAATCACCAGCATGCCCACGGCCGCCGTGGTCGCCGGACCCGAGCCGGAAATGGCACCGAAGAACATGCAGGCCATCACCGCTGCCGCCCCAAGGCCACCTGCGGCGGGGCCCGCCAGCTCTTCGGCGATACGAATCAGACGCCGCGCGATGCCGGCGTCGCCCATCAGGGCGCCCGCCAGAATGAAGGACGGCAGTGCCATCAGCGGGAAGGAGTTGATCGCCGAGAACGCCAGCTCCACCAGTGAGGTGATGTCATCACCACTGACGACATAGACCGCCAGTGACGCCACCCCAAGGGCAACGACGATGGGTGAGCCGAGAAACAGCAGCGCACCGAACAGGGAAAAGAGAATGGTTGCAGCCATGATGATCAGCTCCCGGCCTTGGCATTGCAGGGTGCATTGACATCATGCGAAGCCCCCTGGGTAATCTTCTCGACTTCCTGTGCATCGACATCACCCGGTTCCACGCCATGCACCAGCTTCATGTACTGCACCTGCAGCACGCGCAGCGCCATCAAGGTGAAGGCAATCGGAAAGATGTAATAGACATAGGCCAGCGACCAGCCCAATGCGGGAGAGGCATAGGGGAACTCCGTCAACAGGCTGATCAGGTCAAGACTCTTGTACGCGAGGGTAAGACAGAAGCCGACCCAGATGAGGTCGACGAACAGCAGGATGGCATTGGCCACCTTGCGCGGCAGCAGATTGATATGGGTCTGCAGCCGATTGTGGGCACTCAGGTGAGCCGCGTGCGCAGCCCCCAGGAAGACGAACCAGACGAAGGCGTAGCGTGCCAGCTCTTCCATCCATGCCATGCCGATACCGAACACGACACGCAATACCACTTGGGAAAACAGCAGGAGTACGAAGACCGCGAGCAGAAAGCGGCAGGCGTAATCCTCGATATTGTTCAATCTGGCCAACATGCGAGCCTCCTTCACGATGAACTGTGAGAGGGATACCAGCACTGTCCGGTATCCCTGCTCGATAGCATTGAACGCAGCGGGGGTCGCTCAGGCGTCATTCACGCTGACGCCGCGAGCGACCCCGCCCACTCGGGCTCAGTGGCCCAATGCTTTCTGCAATTCGTCGAAGGATTCCTTGCCGCCGATCTCTTCATAGAACTGCGGCCAGACTTCTTCCTTGGCAATGCTGATCCACTTGTCCTCGTCGGTCAGCTGAGCGGACTGCATCCCTTCCGCTTCCATGGCGGCACGTGCTTCTGCCGCTTCGGTCAACTGGAATTGCAGACCGTACAGTTGCGCTTCCAGACCGGCACGATCGATGATCTCGCGCTCCTCGTCCGACAGCTTCTTGTACGATCTCATTCCCATCATGATCGGCTGCAGAGAATACTGAGAATGAATTTCGGTCAGATATTGCTGCACTTCCTGGAACTTCATCGTGTAGTTGACGATGTCCGGGTTGTCCTGACCATCGATCACGCCCTGCTGCAGGCCGGTGAAGACTTCCGGCCATGACATGCTGATGGGATTCGCTCCCCAGGCTTCATAGGTGGCAAGCATGATCTTGTTCTGCGGCACACGAATCTTCAGACCCTCAAGATCTTCCAGAGACGTCACCGGGCGCTTGGAGTTGGTCAGGTAACGGAAGTTGGAATAATGCCAGCCCAGGATATGAACCCCGGCCTCCTTCTCGGCGATCTGGTTCCACTCATCCGCCAGCGGACCAGTGGTGGCCTTGACCGCATCCGCATGACTGAGCAGCACATAGGGCATGGTCAAGGCCCCCAGGCGCGGTGCGTAGGGCGTCAGATTGCCGATCCCTGCCATGGCAAAATCCAGCTTGCCGATGCGTGCGTCCTGAATCATGCCCGTCTCGGTGCCCAGCTGACCGCCCGGGAACAGCTCAACCTGCATTTCACCGTCGGAAAGCGACTCCACCAGTTCTTCAAAGCGCTGTGCGTAGGCGCCCTGGTCAGAATCGATCGGGTCTCCCAGACCGACCTTGAAGGTCTTCGCCTGGGCAGTGGATGTCATTACCAGCATTACAGCGGTTGCCAAAAGAGTTTTATTGAACATTGTTATCACTCCAAGGGGTTGCGGATACCCCTTCTCCTGCTGACAAGAGAAGGTCATCTAGAAAAATGGCAGCGTTCAAGCCTTGTCATTGTTGGAAGCTGTCGATGTCCGTATTTTCCATTCCATCTCTGTCATTTCTTCACATCTCGCGGCAAGGCGCGTCAGCCCTTTGCCGAAATTCTCGCGGGTCATTGTGGTGAAGGGGCACTCTTTCATGCCACGGAAGATGCCTCACGGGTATCCGTCAGCGCCTCCTGAATCAGCGTGGCGATATCATCGCAATCGGCCAATTCAAAGGTCAGCGGGAGACGCAGATCACACAGCGTCGCCAGCACCCGGTCGGCATTGGGCACAGCACGATGGCTGCCCAGATAGGCCCAGCTGTCGTAGCGGCTGGTGTAATCCTCCGGCAGCAGCTTGCCATACCATTTCACCGGCAACCCACGCGCTTCACAGCCTGCGATGAAGGCGGCGATCTGCTCGTGGGTGCACTGCGCCAGCGTGAACTGGATGGAGCTTCCGACGTAGCCTTCCAGCGGGCCACGCAGGATGGGCGTGACGCCCTCCATGGCCGCGAGCCGGTCCTGCATGCGGGCATAGAGGGCATTCCAGCGCTCACGACGCTCTGCCAGCTCCCCCAGTTGCGGGCGCAGGATGGCGGCACGCAGATTGTCCATGCGACCACTCATGTTGGGGGTCTGCAGGCGCGTCTCGGCGAAGCTCTCCGCGGCCGGCGCCGCCAGGTGGCGGTCGTACAGCATGTAGGAGCCCGACAGGATGATGGCGCGTCGCATCACCTCATCATCGGCGGTCGCCAGCAGGCCACCTTCGCCGGAATTGATGTGCTTGTAGGTCTGGGTGCTGTAGCAGCCGACCTTGCCGAAGGTGCCGCTGGGCTTGCCGTCGTAGCTCGCGCCCATGGTATGCGCGCAATCCTCGATCACCGTGATGCCGCGGCTGTCGCAGACCTGCATGATCGCGTGCATGTCGCCGATATGGCCGCGCATGTGCGAGAGCATGAAGAAGCGGGCCCCGCTTTGATCGGCCGCGCGTGCCAGATCCTCCGGATCGACCGTGGTGTCCTCGAGGATGTCCACCAGCACCGGCTCGCCACCGGCGGCGACGATGCTGCCGGGCACCGGGGACAGGGTGAAGGCGTTGCACAGCACCTTGTCACCGGCCTCGAGTCCGCAGGCGCGCAGCGCCAGTTGCAAGGCATAGCCGCCGGAGGCACAGGCCAGCGCGTGGGGAATGCCCAGAGTCGCCGCGAATTCCTGCTCCAGCAGCGCCGTTTCGCCCTGCTCGCCTTCCGCCAGGTTGTAGCGATGCAGGCGACCACTGCGCATCACGGCGACGGCAGCCTCGATGGCGGTGTCGGAGATGGCTTCCTGCTGGGTGAATGACTTGGCAAAACGACGCATGTGGCCTCCTCAATACCGCTTCTGGGCATAGACGGGGAAATCCCAATCCTGCTCGGGGAAGTATTTGGTGAGGCGCCAGTCACAGGCACGCGCATGGCCTTCCATCCCTTCGGTGCGCGAGATGCGCGAACCGATGGCACTGAACTTGAGGTTGGCTTCGGCACTGAGCTGTTGCGTGGTCAGAACCTTCATGAACTTGTGGACATTCAGACCGCCGGAGTAGCGACCGGCGCGCTTGGTCGGCAGGATGTGGTTGGTGCCGGAACACTTGTCACCGTGGGTGACGGTGCTGCCTTCGCCCAGGAACAGAGAACCGTAGTTGCTGAGGTTCTGCTTCCACCATTCCAGGTCCTCACACAGCACCTGCAGGTGTTCGCAGGCGTACTGATCACTGACCTGGACCACTTCTTCGCGGGTGTCGCACAGGATGACTTCGCCGTAGTCGCGCCAGGCGGCGTGGATGACCTCGGCGTTGGGCATGTCGTTGCCGACCAGCGGCACCAGCTCGATGACGCGGCGCGCGACTTCTTCACTGGTGGTGAACAGCCAGACCGGCGAGTTCGGGCCGTGCTCCGCCTGGGAGACGAGATCCACCGCGATGGTCATCGGGTCTGCCGTGTGATCGGCGATCACCGCTGATTCGGTGGGGCCAGCGAAGACGTCGATGCCGACCTGCCCGAACAGCAGGCGCTTGGCTTCAGCCACGAAGGCGTTGCCCGGGCCGACGAGGATGTCGGCTTCACGCCCGCCGAACAGGCCGAAGGCCATGCTGGCGACCGCGTGAACGCCGCCCATCTCCAGGATGCGGTCGGCGCCAGCCACATGCATGGCATAGGCCACCGCCGGATTGATGCTGTCACCGCGCGGTGGCGAACAGGCCGTGATGTGCTTGACGCCGGCGGCCTTGGCCGTGGCGACACTCATCAGCGCCGAGGCGGCATGCGCGTAGCGTCCGCCCGGCACGTAGCAACCCGCGGCATCGATGGGCAGCACGCGCTGACCCAGCACGACACCCGGCTCGGTCTCGATCTCGAAGGACGTCAGGCTGTCGCGCTGCGCTTCGGCGAAACGACGGATCTGGCGATGGGCGAAATCGATATCGTCCTTGACGCTCTGCGGCACGCTCTCGATCAGCGTGGCCAGCTTTTCCTCACTGATGACGAAATCGCCGCTCCAGTTGTCGAACTTCTCGGCATACATGCGCACGGCGTCTTCACCACGCGAGCGAATGTCCTGCAGCATGTCCTGGACGATGGCCGTGGTGCGCTGATCTTCCTCTGCCACGCCGTCGGCTGCTTCAGCCAGCTTGAGGTGTTTGATTGTCATTGTGATTCCCCGAAAACTGCTGTGATCATCACGCTCCCTTGCCAGCTGGGCCCGGGAGCGTGTCGTTACGGGATGCGTCAGTCACGCCGCTGTCGTCAGGCGGGACGCATCACTGGCCGCAAACGCTATCAGGCCTGGTAATCCGCGAAGTTGAAGGCATCCGGGTAGCCGAACAGGGCCACGGCACCGCCGGTGTGCAGGAAGACCACGTTCTCGCCTTCCTTGAAGTGCCCCTTGCGCACCAGATCGATCAGACCGGCCATGCCCTTGCCGGAGTAGACCGGGTCCAGCAGGATGCCTTCCTGCTGAGCCAGCAGCGTGACGGCCTCGACCATGCTTTCGGTCGGAATGCCGTAGCCTTCACCGACGTAATCGCAATTGGCGACGACATCTTCACGCTTGACCACGTCAGACAGGCCCAGCTTGGCTTCGGTCTTCTGTGCCAGCGCGAAGACATTGCCTTCCTGCTTGTCCTTCGGGGCCCGCACGCCGATGCCGAGTACCGGAATGCCGGAGTTGCAGGCGGTCAGGCCCGTCACCAGACCCGCCTGGGTCCCGGCGCTGCCGGTGGCGTGCACGAGGTGATCGATCTTGAGGCCCATGTCGTTGGCCTGGGACAGCAGTTCGAGGGCGGCATTCACGTAACCCAGCGCGCCGATCTCGTTGGAGCCACCACCCGGGATGATGTAGGGCTTCTTGCCCTTGCCGATCAGCTTGTCGGCCAGCGCTTCCATCTCGGCGGCCATGTCGGCACCGCCTTCACGCTTGGCGACTGTCGCGCCATGCAGCTGGTCGAGGAAGACGTTGCCGTTGTAGTTGTAGCTGCGGTCGTCACTGCCGGTACGGTCTTCCAGCAGGATGTGGCACTCAAGGCCCAGCTTGCAGGCAGCGGCAGCGGTCTGACGCGCGTGGTTGGACTGGGTAGCGCCCTGGGTGATGATGGTGTCGGCGCCCTGCTCCAGCGCATCCGCCATCAAGAATTCCAGCTTGCGGGTCTTGTTGCCACCGGTGGAAAGCCCGGTGCAGTCATCACGTTTGATCCAGAGACGCGGCCCACCCAACAGCTTGCTCAGGTTGTCCATCGGCTCCAGCGGAGTCGAGAGGTGACCAAGGCGAACACGGGGAAAACGGGACAGATGCATACGAGCCTCCAGGCGAGTCATTGTTGTCATAGGGGGTTACTCTCATAACGACGTTCGTCGAATGTGTGACATCACTCCGGCACGCCGCCGAGCGGTCTTCTCAACAGTAAGCCGCGATTCTCGCCAGTCCCAATGCCATGTTTCTCAAAGTTTGTTACTTTTCTGCATGACCAGCTCTTTGCTCTGGTCCGACTCAGGCATCCAGAAGATCGTCATGCCCGCAACGCCGACCGGCAGTCATATCCATTGCCTGTCGGCCCTGGCCCTTCGGCGCTGAGGCACCATTGACGAACTATTGATATGTCATGCACCCGGGGTGTGCGTGCGGGCTTCACCCCAACAAGCACTCGGTGCATGATGGCCGACCTCCAACAAAAACCGACATCTCCTCAGGCGACGCATGAAGATCGAATGGATCGAAGACTTTCTCGCATTGATCGAGGCCGGGACCTTCTCGCTGGCAGCCGAGCGACGCAACGTGACGCAACCCGCCTTCTCGCGCCGGATACGGCAGCTGGAAGAGTGGCTGGGCGTCGAGCTGGTCTATCGTCAGTCGCAGCGCATGATCCTCACCGAGCACGCGCTGGAATATGAGCAGGAAATGCGGGAATGGCTGGCACGGCTCTACACGTTGCGCAGCCGTCTGCGCAGCGAGGCCCGCCAGGGGCCGAAGGCGATCATCACCACCCAGCACACCCTCACCGTCAGCTACCTGCCGCGGTTGCTGCGCTATTTCCGGCACAACTCCCCCGAAGCCGGACTGCAGGTGAAATCACTGGATCGCAGCGAATGCCTGCAACTGTTCGAGCATGACCAGGCAGACCTGCTGCTGTGCTCCGAACTGCAGGGGGCGCCGATCTTCGATGACAACGGCGACACCCAGCGCATCTCGCTGGGGCTGGAGCGGCTGCTGCCGGTGTGTGCTCCGGACGCCCAGGGGCGCCCCCTGCACCTACCGCGCAGTGACCAGCGCCTGCCCTTGATCGCCTATGATCCGGAGAGTTTTCTGGGCCAGATTCTGGCCTCGCCCTACCTGATGGACCTGCAGCGCGCCCAGGACATCGACATCATCTGCGAGACGTCCTTCACGCTGGGCATTCGTGAACTGGTGATGGCCGGATTGGGAGTCGGTTGGCTGCCCCATGGCCTGATCGAGGATGATCTGGAGAGCGGCAGACTGGTATCGCTATTGGATGATCTGGGCGGCCCGACCCTCGAGGTGGCCTGCTATTGCCGCCGTGGCAAGCACAGCGCGGCGACCGAGTCGCTGTGGCAACTACTCAACGAGAGCCCGCCTTCGGTGTAGGCCCGCCTGGCGCTCACGCATCTGCCGGGCACTGACTCGACCAGCACGCACCTGCCAACCGTTTCTTGAGGAATCAGCATGAATCGCATCAACCCCGACAAGCTGTTGCAGAGCAAATGGACCGCCGTGTCGCCCCGGGAGCGTGAGCGCCATTTCATCGTCACGCGCCTGATTCGCGATGAGCAGGACGAACATGTGATCCAGGTCGTGTTGCAGGCGGTGCTGACACGCAGGGATTACACCCTCGCCTGGCGCGAGCTCAAGGCAGATGATGTCTGGCAGATGGGCTGGAAATGACGGGCTGGAAATGATGACCTGACATGAGCATCGCTGAACGCAGAAACGCCGCCCAAGGGCGGCGTTTCTGCGTCTACGCAACAGAAGATGAGACGGGGTGATGCCTGATCTTGTCTGACCTTGACTGTCCTTGGCTGGCCTCGAGACTGACCGCAAGTCGCTGAGAAAAGATCTCAGACCACGACCTCGGCTTCCAGCTGGTCACACAGCCGCGCCATGCGCTGCACCGCTTCCAGCAGGCTGTCGTCCGGCACGGTCAGGGCGACACGTACCAGCGGCGTACCGCAATCGCCGAAGACGCTGCCGGGCATTACCGCCACCTGCTGCTGTTCCAGCAGCCGCCAGGCGAATTGCTCACCGTCCAGGCCGGTGCGTGAGACATCGACCATCAGGAACATGCCGCCCTGGGGCAGGCTGGAGGACAGCTGCGGGATGGCCGCCAGCGTCTCGTGAACCAGACGCGCGCGGCGCCCGAGTGATTCGCGCAGACGCTCGGTGGTATCGAAATCGCCGCGCAGCGCGGCCTCGGTCATGTCGGCGATGAAGGGCTGGTTGCCGAACAGCATGGTTTCCGAAACAGGCAACAGCCGACGACAGAATTCCGCCGAGCCGATGGCCCAGCCACTGCGAAAGCCGGTAGCGGCGTGACTCTTGGAAATGGAGGACACCACCACGGTGCGCTCACGCAGTGCCTCGATTTCCAGCGGCGAGACGAATTCGCCCGTGAAGATCAGCGCTTCATAGACCTCATCGCAGACGATCCACAGATCATGCTCGCGACATAGCGCGCCGATGTGCTCGAGAGTCGCCCGGTCCATCACCGCCCCGGTGGGGTTGTGCGGGGTATTGAGCAGCAACACACGGCTCTGCGGCGTGATGGCTGCGGCCAGATCTTCCGGCTGCAACACGAAGCCATGCTCCATGCGCAGCGGTACCGGCTGCAGGTCACCGCCGGCGCCGCGGATCACGCCCTCATAGGTGGCGTAGTAGGGGTCGCCGGTCAGTACGCCGGCCCCCTCCTCCACCAGCGCCAGCATCACCGCGAACAGCGCCGTCTGCGTGCCGGGGAAACACAGCACGTTGTCTGCGCTGATCTCGGGCATGCGCGCGGCGTAGCGCTCGGCCAGCGCCGCGACCAGCCCCGGCTCGCCACGGCCATCAGAGTAGCGGGTACGACCGGCGCGCAGCGCCTCGACACAGTGCTCGACCAGGGCCGGATGCGTGGCGATATCCGGCTCGCCGATGGTCAGCTCGATGATCGGCTCGCCGGTCTGGATACGCTGGCGGGCAGCGCTGTGAACGGCCCATTTGTCACCGCCCAGATCACTCAGTCGTTCGGTAATGGTGGCGTAGCGCATGCTCAACTCCTGTGAGGTGGGGGTGATGTCGTGATAGCGACGTGCTCAAGCAAGGTGCCCTGTGGCAGCCGCAGAATGCCCTCTGCCGCCCGCATGGCGATCGCGGGCAGCCGCTCGACCGGATAGAGGCCGTGTTCCAGCCCGCCTTCCAGCCACAGGCCATCGATCAAGCCATTGAGGGCGATCGCCTGTTCCTGACATTCGCTCTCGGTGGCGGGCAGCGCGTGGGCACTCAACACCGGCTGGACCAGCTGTGCGAGCAGATCGAGAAACTCACGATAGGTTTCCTGGTGCACCGCCGAATAGCTGGCATCGTGGCGCACCCGGCCAATGAAGGTCGCCCACAGGGAGATCTTGTGGGCAGCCAGGTTGGGCTGCGTGAGGCTCGCCGCGATGAAGCGCGCCAGACGACACGCCGGGGGTTCATCACTGGCCGGGCTGGCATCGGCGATATCGGAGGTCAACTGGCCCATCATGTAGGCGTAGGCGGCCCGCACCATGTCGTCCTTGGTGCCGAAATGGTGGCGAATCAGTCCGGGCGAGACTCCGGCAGCCTCCGCCACGCGGCGCACGCTGGCGCCGGCCAGACCGTGCTGCGCGACACAGCTCAGGGTGGCTTCCAGCAGGTCGCGACGACGCTGATCCTGGGAAAGCCGCTGGAATGCCTTGCGACTCATCGTGATGTCTCCCGTCCGGTCGCGGGCCCGCGCATCATGCACTCGATGGGCTGATCAACGACGATGCTTTCAACAGCGCGCCTGCTATTAACAACGATAATCACAGCCAAGGCTCTCCAGCAGTCGCAGATGAGACTCCCACTCCAGCGCCAGATCTCCCTCCTCGTGGATGGCCATATCGTACTGACCGACCACATGCTCACAGATCTCGGGCGAGAGGCGGCGCACCGGCTGGCCCATGGACAGGGTCGCGACCTGGATCTCGCAGCTGCGCTCGAGATAGAACATGTTGTTGAACATCTCGGCGGCAGAAGCGCCGGTGGTCAGCAGGCCATGATTGCGCAAGATCAGCGCCGGATTGTCGCCAAGGCTCGCCACGATGCGTTCGCGCTCATCCAGATCCAGCGCGATACCCTCGTAATCGTGGTAGGAGACGCGGCCATGGAACTGCAGGGCGATCTGATTCAGGGGCAAGAGCCCTTCTTCCAGGCTCGACACCGCCACACCGGCGCGGGTATGGGTATGCATGATCCAGCTGGCTGAGTGACTTGCCGCATGAATCGCCGAGTGAATGGTGAAACCGGCCGGATTGACCCGCGCGGCGCTGTCATCGACCTTCTGGCCGTTGACGTCGATCTTGACCAGCGAGGACGCCGTGATCTCCTCCCAGCGCCAGCCGTAGGGATTGATCAGAAAATGCCCTTCCTCATCCGGCACCCGCGCGGTGATGTGGGTGTAGATCAGGTCGGTCATGCGATAGTGCGCTGCCAACCGGTAGCAGGCCGCCAGGTCCAGGCGTGCTTGCCACTCCGCGTCACTCATGGTCGATGCCGGCATGTTGCTGTCTCCTGTGGTCACAATGTCACTGTCTGGGGTCGAGAAAGGCTCGGCTGAGCCTTGAGAAGCATTGAAGCGTCCACCTTCGGGGTTCAAGCGACGCGAGCCTCAATCGCTGCGGCCCTCAATAGCCGCGCTGGCGATCCACGCCCAGCGTGAGCGGCAGGCCATCGTGCAACTCACGCGCCGTGGCCACCACCTGCTCGGCCACCACCTCGGGGAGCGAGTCACTGGCCACGTGCGGCGTGATGCGCAGGCGCGCGTCCTGCCACCAGCGGTGAGTGGGCGCCAGCGGCTCCTCGCGGAAGACATCCAGCGTCGCGCCTGCCAGTTGCCCGGCGTCGAGCGCGGCTTCAAGGTCCGCTTCCACCAGGTGCTCGCCGCGACCGATCTGCACCAGCCAGGCGCCACGGCGCAGCCGGGCGAACAAGGCAGCGTTCAACACGTTCTCGGTCGCCGGGGTCAACGGCAGGATATTGATCAGATAATCGGCACCGTCAGCCGCCGCCATGACGGCAGCCTCACCGGTCAGGTAACGCACACCCGGCACCGGCGCGGCCGGTTCGCTGCGACAGGCGACCGTCACCGAGAAGCCCAGGGTCAACAGCGAAGTGACGACGGCGCGCCCCATACTGCCGTGGCCCAGTACTGCCACCTGTGCCTTCTCTGGCGCACGCATTGCCAAGGGCTGCCATTCGCCACGCGTGGCATTGTCGGCCATGACGGCAAACTCGCGCTCGCGATGCAGTACCTCGTGAGCGGCGAAACCGGCCATCAGATACGCCTGATGCGGGTCGCGCACCCGTGCGACCTGAACCTCGGCCGAGAGCCCCGGATGCCCCAGCAGGGCGTCCACCCCCGCCGCGATCGACATGGCAAGCCGAAGATTCGGGTACGGCGTGAAGGCGTCCTCCCCCGGCTGCCAGCAGATGGCGAACCGCACCGCGCTCGGGTCCTCGATCTCATGCGGATGACGCAGCACGACATCGTCGCCCAGCTGGCGCAGCGCTTCACCGTAGACGCTGTCCAGGTCCAGGGACTCACTCAGATAGACACCCAGAATCGGGGCTTGGCTTGGCATTGGCTCTCCTTGTGACACGACTGGCAGCGAGTGGGTTGCCATGGATTTACCCTCACTATTACACACTCGTATAACTACTGCCAACCGTCACGTGCTCCCCTGCTCCCTCATCGCCTTGCCAATGCCTTGATCGAGGGGTTTTGCCGTCACCGCACTGTTCTGGAGGAAACATGCGCGCCACAACGACAAAAGGAGAGGCGCAAGCGCCTCTCCTTTCACATGTGTCATCTGGTCGATGGTGCAAGCTGGCGTCAGCGGTGATGACAGCCAGCCGCTGCCAAGCTGATGGCAGCGAGGGGGTCACAACGAAGCCACCTTCGCCACTGGCGGGCGCTGCTTGCCCTGGGTGACGATGTAGATACCGCTTGCAACCACGATGGCGGCGCCCAGCAGGGTCATGGCATCGAGGCTTTCCCCCAGCACCATGACCCCGAGCGCCAAGGCAAACAGGACGCGGGTATAGCGAAATGGCGTGACCACCGAGACCTCGCCCTTGCGCATGGCAATCGTCAAGGCGTTGTAGGCGATGACCCCGAGTATCACGGCACCCACGATCAGCCAGGTCGCCTCGGGCGCATACGCAAGCGGGGTCTGCTGGTAGAGAGCGATCAGCCCCCCCGCCGGGATCAGGGCGAGAAAGCCATAGATGCCGAGCTGAACGTTGGACAGCGACGCCGGCGCGCCGCGCGTCGCCAGGTCCCGTCCGGCGAAGCCGATCGTGCTGATCACCGCAAACAGTGAGGTCATGTTGAAGCTGTCGAGGCCAGGGCGCACGATCAGCAACACGCCAATGAAGCCGACACCGATTGCCAGCCAGCGCTTGCGGCTGACGCGCTCCCCGAAGAACATTGCCGCCCCGGCCACCACGACCAGCGGCGTCGCCTGAAGGATGGTGGAGGCAGTGGAAAGCGGCATCAGGGTGATGGCGAGAGCGAAGCTGCTGCGGGCGATGATCTCACAGATGACACGCACCAGAATCGGACGCGAGAAGATCGCCGCAGGCATGAGGGACTCACCGCGCAGGCAGGTCAACAGCATGAAGACCAGCATGCCGCCGAGACCGAACAGCATCAGGGTGATACCGGTCGAGGTATGCCCCGCCGCCAACTTGAACAACAGATCCTCCACCGCGAATGCTGCCATCGCGATGACCATGAAAACACTGCCACGCATATTTTCCACTCAAGCCCCCTTGGTCTTTCAAGTCACATTCACCAGACGGTCTGGCGGCCAGGATCAAGCGCGTATCGCGCTGCAACATCAACCCACGGCAGGCAGCGGGTCCGCTTGATCATCGGTGGCATCGTCCCACCATCACGCCATCAAGTCTTGCACCCTGCGCTTGAGGTGAAACAGGCGCGATTGCCGCAAAGACGCGTTTCAGAACCCCCCATGATGGCGCAAGGCCACGCTATCCGGCACTCGAGTGATGCGCTGGCAGCGCTCTTGTTAGACGAAAGATATGGCGTCAGGCGCCCGGCGCGCTCGAATCTGAACGTCAAGGAAAGCCAGAACTTCAAGGCAAGCCTCGCACAGCAAGACGCCCTCGATCACCGAGCGCGAGCTCGTGAACGCGGGCGTCAGTCCTCAATATCTCTTCACACGGCTCAGTCCTGCTGATTCTCCAGCAGCGACTTCAGGCCATGCGGCTGGCAACGCAGGTACTGGGGCGCGGCCTTGACGGTGTCACCCAGCGCAGCAGCCGCGTGCCACGGCCAGCGCGGGTCGTAGAGAATGCCACGCGCCAGCGCGATGGCATCGGCACGCTCGTTCGCCAGCAGGTCTTCGGCCTGCTGCGGCTCGGTGATCAGGCCAACGGCAATCACCGGCATCTTCACCTGCGCCTTCAGGGCCTCGGCGTGCGGCACCTGATAGTTGGGCGCTACCGGAATCTGCTGCTGCGCGCTGAGCCCGCCACTGGAGACATGCAGATAGTGGCAGCCACGACCGTCCAGCGCCTTGGCAAGTTCGATGCTCTGCTCGAGGTCCCAGCCGCCCTCGACCCAGTCCGTCGCGCTGATCCGGATGCCCAGCATCACGTGCTGCGGGATCGCGGCCCGCACGGCGTCAAAGACCTCAAGCGTCAGACGCATGCGATTCTCGAGCGAGCCACCGTAGTCATCATCGCGCTGATTGCTCAACGGCGACAGGAACTCGTGCAGCAGATAACCATGCGCCGCATGCAACTCGATGCCGTCCAGGCCAAGCTCGACGGCGCGCTGTGCCGCCGCCACGAAGTCCGCGATGGTGCGGCGGATCTGCTCGCCACTCATCGCCTCGGGGAGCGGCCCGCCTTCGCTGAAGGGAATCGCGCTGGGAGCGAGTACCTGCCAGCCATTGTCGTTGCCGGGCGCGATGGCAGCACCGCCCTCCCAAGGCTTCTGGCAGGATGCCTTGCGTCCCGCATGACCGATCTGCACCGCTAGCGGCATCGGCGAATAGCGGCGGATACGCTCGACGACCCCCTGCATGGCTTGCTGGCAAGCCTCATCGTAGAGTCCGACATCGCCGTGGGTGATGCGCCCTTCCGGTGCGACGGCGCTGGCCTCGAAGATCAACAGCCCAGCCCCGGACTGGGCGAGATTGCCAAGATGCTGATCATGCCAGGCCTGCATCTGGCCCTCCTCGGCGGAGTACTGACACATGGGTGCGATGATGATGCGATTGTCCAGCGTGAGCGGGCCGAGGGTGAGCGATGAAAACAGTGTGGACATGGAGTTCCTCTGGATGCAGACAGGGCGGGTTCGGCAAGGCGCAGGCGCGAACATGTCGAGATGGTCCGTGCTGCCAAAGCCGATGCAGTGCAAGCACAATGCGGGCACTGGGGAGGCGCCACAAGCGCAGGTTGGCCGTGATGACGGCAACGCTGAGTTGCCCATGCTTCACGCACGCCCTGCCAGCGCCTCACCATAAGCGCCCCACCATCAGCGACTCGCCTCGTCCTCCAGCACTTCCTTGACCAGCAGACGCCCGACATCGGCAATCGCAGCATTGCGTGCTGCCAGTTCCGCCTCGCTTTCGGTCAGATAGACCGCCACGATCAACGGGGCACGCAACGGCGGCCACAGGATGGCAACGTCATTGTTGGTGCCATACCCCCCGCCGCCGGTCTTGTCCGCGATCTGCCAGTCATCGGGCAAGGCCGCCCGCAGCTTGTCATCGCCGGTGGTGTTGGCCAGCATCCAGCCCTGCAGGGCAAGGCGCGATGGCTCGCTCAGCGCATCCCCCACCAGCAATCGCTGCAGGGTGGCCGCCATCGCGTGCGGCGTGGTGGTATCGCGCGGGTCACCGGGAGTGGCCTCATTGAGCGCCGTTTCACGTCTATCCAGCCGCGTGCTGTCATCGTCCAGGCGCCGCAGATAGGCCGTCAGTGCAGCAGGACCGCCCAGGGTGTCGAGAATCAGGTTGCCCGCGGTATTGTCGCTGGTCGTGATAGTTGCATGGCACAACGCCTCAAGCGTCAGCCCGCCATCCTGGGTGTGGTTCTCGGTGATGGGGGAGTAGGTCACGAGATCCGCCGGGCGAATCGCCACCTTGCGTGACAACGATTCCTGGCCTTCGTCCACCCGAGAGAGCAGATGACCACAGGCCAGCACCTTGAAAGTGCTGCTCATGGGGAAGCGCTCATTCCCCCGCCAGCTGAAACGGGTGCCATCGGCGGTATCCAGAACAGTGACGCCGATTCGCGCGCCGACCTCTGATTCGATGTCCTGAATGGCCGACGCCGAGAGCGGCTTGTCAGCGGCCTGTGCGCCCAGCGGCAGACAGGCAAGCGCGGCGGCGGCCAGCCACTGTTTCCAGCACCTTGAAGGCCTGACAGCAAGCTTTACCGCAAGGCTGGAAGAGTGCAATGGAGACGAGCGGTGATCGGCACCGCACAGGCGCTGAGGGGATGAAGGCATCAATGACATGTCCTGATCATGGGGAGCGGTCGTGTCGCAGCAGACACAACCAATATGCAGCATGCTACATGTACCATAGCCGCTTAAGCGCGGACATGCCGGCCATCTCACTACGGGCCGCGGACTGGCAGAGACTTGATCTGGGTCAATGCCAGCGCACGATGCCCTCACTCATCGAGAACCTTGAGCGTCTTGTTGCGCTTGGCGCCGGGCTTGGCATGCCATGACAGGCGAATATCGAGGCGATGATGATCATCCTCTCGCCGCGCCGTGACCTTGAGGGTCATCAGGCCGCGCGGTGCCAGCCGTATCTCGCCGTCCTCATCGCGAAATGACAGCAGGCCCTTGCCCAGCCCCTTGATGATGGCCTTGAGAATGTCCTGAACGCCATCGATGGATTGCAATGATTCATGTCGGAACAGCGACTTGTCCTGCTTGTCGTCTTTCACCAGCCTCTCCTGTACGTGTTTCAGGGCGCGTAGACCTTGACCTCGGGATGGTCATTGCTGATGCCGACGATGCGTCCACAGGCTTCTATCAGCGTCGCCCCCATGCCCACGCCATCCAGCCCTTCCTTGCGGCGTGAATTGCGATCCAGGGTGACGTCGCCCTCGATATGCAGAAGCCCGTGGCGCCAGCCCAGTTGCTGGCCCGCCTGATGATTGACGTGACCATGCATCACGGCACGAATGCCGACCTTGTGCAGGCGCTTGACGCCTGCGGCGCTCAGCACCATGTCGCTCTTGCGATATTTGGTGCGCAGTACATTGGCCAGCTCACCGTAATAGAAGGTGAACGGGTCTTCGCGCAGGATGCGCCGGAATTCCTGATTGACCTGCGAGACCTTCTGGCGGCCGAGTCGTCTGGCGAAGGCATCATCCACGCCTGCATGGACATGCAGGAAGGCGCCACTGCGATAGGCAAGGCGCATCTCGTCGAAGAACCAGGCAAAGCGCCCGCCGGGCTTGAGAAACAGCTCGTGGGCCTTGAGCGCGGCGGCATAGGTCTGGCGCAACGAGAGACCGTGTTTCTCACAGGCATGCTCGAAGCCATCGGCCTTGGCGCTCAGGCGAGTGACCTCCTTCTCCAGCGCCTCCCCCTTGAGCACATGGCCTGCCGATTTGCGAAACTGTTCCGCCCAGTCCGGCCCCGGGTACAGGCGCCGACGGCATTCACTTCGCGAGGGAATGCTCTTCATCGCCCGCGGTCTGTCCGCCAGGTAGTGATCGAAGACTTCCTTGAGCAGCGCCAGGCCCTTGGCGCCCATGCGCACGAACAGATGATCGGTCCTCGCCGAATCATCATGACTCAGCCGCATCAGCGCCAGCATCAGCCGCATGTCGTGATTGCCCGCCAGCAACTTGAGACGTGCCCCACTGCGCATCAAGGTGCGCAGGGCTTCCAGCAGTTCCAGATTGCTGGGGCCCTTGTCGAGGCAGTCACCGCCGATGACGAAGACACTGCGCTTGCCCCGTGCCGTCAACACCAGGTTGTCCCGCGAGGTCAGGCGCACACCGCCACTGGCCACCAGAGACGCGATGAAGGCTTCCGCGTCGGCATGCGCATCGGAGATGAAGATGACATCGCGGCGTGGCCAGTCCTTGCTGCCCAGCTTGCGAGCGGCGCGGGACACCTTGTCACCGGCGCGCAGGTGCTGATGTGTCTCGGGCCACTGAGCCGCGTGACTGGGCAGCGCCTTCAGATAACGCGTCGGGCCTCGGTAACGCGGTACGGCGTCGCTCATGGGGGGACTGAGGGTCATTGGGCTATCTCCTTGTGGCATCTGCTTGCCTCGTTGAACTCACCGGCTTGTGGCAAGCAAGCGCCTTGCCGCTCCTTGGGGACCATCCGGGGGCATGCGGAATGTGGAATGAGGTCACGAGCACAGGGCGACAAGCTTATGACCGTTTGATCACAGAAAGATGACAGGCCCGTATCACGCTGATGCGCTGGCCTGCTTCTCTGCTGTCAATGACTCCGCCCATCCCCTGCTCTCCAGCTCTCCAGCCCCCCCGCCCGCTCACGGCACTTCAGTACCCCGCCGGCTAGCCGCCAACTCAGTCCTGCGCGGGCTCGTGACGCTGGCGCACCTTCCACTCGCCAGCCACATGCCGCCATGACCCTGACGGAGTTTCCTCGATGACCACCGGCCGCGCATGGTGCATGCTCAGCCCGGCAATCTGGTCGAAGTCCAGCACGCCCAGCAGATGCGCCGCATGCCGCAGCGCCGCGCCATGGCCGACGACCAGTGTCAGCGAGGCGCCCGATGTGGGGGGTGATGTGGGAGCCGAGACAGAAGGTGATGAGGAAGCCGGTAGCGAAGCAATGAAGTCGGCCACCCGCTGACCGGCCTGCATCAGGGATTCAGCCCCCGGCAGCGGCAGGCGAAAGTGGCTGTTGGATTTCCAGTCGGCCGGCAGGAAATCCACGCGCGGGTCATGACGCACTGCTTCGGCGATCTGTGCCGTGGTCAGATTGGCGGCGCTGCCCAGACTGCGCTCCCACAGGGCATCATGTGCCATGAGCGAGAACTCACGCCCTGTCCTGTCTCCCATGACCTCGTTCATCACCTGCGCCGTCTGCCAGGCACGCAACAGGCTGGAGGCATGTACCGTGCTGGCCGGTTGCCAGCCATGTGCCTGACACAGCGTCAGCACTTCCTCGGCTCCCTCACGCGCCTGACGCTCACCGCGACGGGTCAAGGGAAACGGCTGCAGTGCGCTCGGGGTATCAATCTGCTGGTGATAGTCGGCATGACGAATCAATGCCACACGTCGGATTGTCGGTTCATCAGTCATCGGCCGTCGCTCTTCCCGTCTTCACTCGGTATTGATTCATGCTGGCGGTCCTCGCCATGCGTCGACACGTACGGTGCTAGTGGCGCCAATGGAGCTAATGGAGCTAATGGAGCTAATGGCGCCAGTCTCCCGCGCTCACGTCGCCTGACGCGACTGCTCAAGCCGTGCCAGCAGCGCCATGGCGGCGTGCCCCATCTCGTGGTTCTTCAACAGGCTCGGCACGACCTCCGCCGCCACCCAGCGCCGACTGCGATGCGGCTCCTCCCGCTCGCTCTCTTCCTGCTCATGCACGACTCTCACGGCGTGCAGACTGGCCGCGACCGGAGCGCCCCACTTCTCGTAACTGAATTCCAGCGCTGCGTGGTCCAGCGCCTCCGCCTCGATGCCCGCTTCCTCGCGGGCTTCCTTGAGCGCGGACTCAAGCGGACTCATGCCTGGCTCGACGATCCCCTTGGGCAGGCTCCAGTGACGGTTGGAGGAAGAGCCGATCAACAGCACCTCCCACTGGGCATCGTCGCCTTCCCCCTGCAGACGACAGGGCAGGACGGCCGATTGGCGGTAGTAATAGGCGGGGCGTTCGCGGCGCTCCTCACCGGCCGGGAATGGCCAGGGAAAGCCATCCGGTAAGGCACGCACGCGCTGGATCAGCTCCAGGCTCATCTGGCCGGAGCGCAGGTCTTCCCAGCGCCCCTCGAAGGTCAGCTTGACCACCGCCGCCGTCGGCAGCAGCTTGGTCTCCTTGGGCGGACGCGGCCGCTTGCCGGTCAGCCAGACCAGCGCATCTTCCAATGCCGGGTTATGGCCGATGATCATCAGTCGCTGCACGCTGTCCGGGCAGGCGCGCACCGTCTTGAGCAGCGGCGCCTCGTCCTCGCAGTAAAGCGCAGGCTTGAGCTCGATCATGTCGACGCCGAGGCCCATCGACTTCACGCACTTTTCCGCCGTGGCGCGCGCGCGAAGGGCCGGCGAGCTCAGGATGGCATCCGGCACCAGTGCCTCCTGGGCAAGCCAGGCTCCCATGCGCTGGGCGCCCCGCTTGCCGCGCTCCTTGAGGGGTCGATGGAAGTCGTCAGCTGCCACTGACCAGTCCGACTTTCCGTGGCGCATCAACAGCAGTTCACGACGCATGTTCAAGCCTCCAGCAAGGGGGTCAGGTGGTTCTCGACCAGCGCGGCGAAGTCCACGCGCCCGGTCACCTCAAGCACGCGGGTTCCCGCCAGGCGCTCCAGATACGGCGCGGGATCAAGGCTTGCGCCATTGGGCACGAAACGGCCATCCCGCTGCTGATGGAAGGGCCCCGGTGTCTTCATCACCGCGCGTATCAGCGCTTCGCTGCGGCTGACCTCGACCTCGCGCACCTCGAGCGGCGCCTCGCTGCCGCGCGTCCAGTTGAGTATCACCATGGCCGCAAGCTCGCCGCTGGCGCGGATACGCCCGGGGCCGTAGACGTCCTCGATGATCAGATCGTGCTTCTCTTCGAGATCCCACAGCGCTTCTTGCGGCATCGCTTCATAGCCTGCGATACGTGCGGGGTCCAGCAGCGGGCGCAGACGCGGATTGTTGAGCATGGTGCCGGGATTGATGCGAGGCAACTTGGCGACGCCGCGGGCACGCAGCGTTCCCTCCCGCCCCGGCCGGTCCAGGAACAGCCGGTCATTGCTGATGAAGTCGAACTTGGGATTGTCGAGTGCCTTCACCATGGTGGTGGACTTGCCGCCGCCAGAGAAGGCGGCGATGGCCACCGCGCGATCGCCCTTCGACAGCGCCGAGGCGTGACAGATCAAGCCGTCATTCTGCTGCAGATGCGACATGTGCAGATTGAGCAGGAAGTTGATCACCTGGCTCTCGTTGTCTTCACAGGGCCCGAACGCCAGGTTGTGGTCGTTGCTGCGCAGAAAGGCCATGCCCGTGCGCACCTTGTGGATCAGGCGCCCGTCGGCCAGGTCGATGATGGCGTCCTTGCGGCGTGTCTTGCCGGGCTCCGGCATCCAATCGACGAAGGCCTCGGGCACGATGCCGAGTCTCGCTGCCGCTGGCGTGTCCTTGAGGGCCGGCGCCTCGAGCACATGCACGAGCCTGGCTCCCCCCGGCACATTGTCGAGCGCCACGATGCGCGCGCAATGGCGGAAATATGTCGCCAGACGTTGCAGCAGCCGTGGCATGTCCGTCTTCACGCACAGGCGAAAGTCATCCACCTCGAACAGCAGCGCCTCGCTCAGGCACTGGCGCGACGGCGTCAGCGCCGTGAAGCAGGCGGCGGCCGTCCACTCTGCAAAGGGCAGCGTGGCAAGGGTGGCCGGGCTGTCACAGGTCGTCGCGTTCATGCCAGACACTCCATCACGTGATCGAGATAGGCGGCTGCCGCATCGACACCAGCACCTTCCAGCGCCCCGCGGAAGCCACCGAAGGCCGAGACTTCGAAGATGATCGGGCCATCGGCGGTCAGCGCGACATCGACGGTGGTGAAGTCGAGCTTGAACGGCGCCTGGGCACGCTGCGCCAGCGCGATCAGCTCCTCGGAGGGCTCGAAGGGTGCGTACTTGCCACCGGCATGGATGGTGGTATTCCAGGCATCGCCCCCACTGACACGGGCGTAGCTGCACAAATAACGGCCACCGACGAAGACCATGCCGTAATCCTGCCCCGGCAGGTCGAGGCGCTGCTGCAGATACATCATCGGGTGCTCGGCGGCGAACTCACGCACGGCAGCTTCCAGCGCGGCATCATCGCCGGTGTCCTCGATGATGCACATGCCCCGCGCCTTGGTGGAGAAAAGCGGCTTGAAGACGGCGGCCTTGAAGCGCTTGACGGCCTCACAGGCCGCCGTCACGTCTTCGGTGACCAGCGTGGCCGGCATCGGGATGTCGGCATTGGCCAGCGTGACGGTGCAGCTCAGGCGGTCGATCAGGCGAATCATGCTTTCCGCGCTGCTGAAGACGCGCACGCCCCTGGCTTCGGCGACGCGCAGCAGCTCCAGGCGGTCCAGGCTGCCCGGGGAATATTCCGCGCTGATCTTCTTGACGATCAGGGCATCCAGCTCGGTCAGGTCATGACGCACCCCGGCAGAGTCACGGAATTCGAGGCAGTTGCGGGTCAGGTCCAGCGAGACGGCCGCCATGTCGATCACGAGACGAAAGCCTGTCCGTGCTTCGATGGCATCCGCCAGCACTTCGGTCGACCACTTGCCGGGAATACCCACGACGCCAATCTTGAAATCAGTCAACGAACAACTCCTCCAGGGGAATACGGTAATCGGCCGGCCGTTCAGGGTCGGCGCCAAGCACATGCTCGAGTATAAAGCGTGCGCGGTTGAACATGCGCCCTGCCAGCCCGGCATCGAGGATGAAACGTGTCGAGGTGGCAAAGGAGCGCGCCAGGCCAAGTGCCAGACGCCTTTCAAAGGTGGTATCGCCCTGCTCATGGGCAAAGCGACGCATCTGCTGACCGAAACTCAGGGCCAGCGCCAGAATACGGGCCCGCAGCGCCGCATCCGTCAATTGCAGACGGTAATGGGACACCATGTGCACGGACACGTCCTGCACATAGTCCTGATAGGCCGAGCGGTGAAGATCGATGAAGCGGATGCTCTGCTTCACCGGATCGAAGAGGATGTTGTCGACATTGAAGTCGCCGTGGATATAGACGGCGAAGGGGGCCTCGAGCGAACGTTCCAGACCTGCGGCCTGCTCGATCAACGCTTCCAGCGAGGGCATCTCGCGCCCACACAGCGAGGCACCGCAGTGGCGAAATTCCGGATGGATCTGATAGACATCACTCAGCCGCTTGAGCAGCTGGCGCATGTGCCCTGCAGTGACCGGCTTGTCGCGGCGGGTGGTGGTCCACACCGAGTGTAGCGTCTCGACCAGCGCCTGCTGGGCGGTACGATTGAGGCGTGACGATTCGTTGATCAACAGATGCTCGAGGGTCATGCCCGGCAGGTGCTCGATCAAGAGTGCCGCGCTGTCGCCCTGCTGATGGTGCGAGAGGATGCGGGGGGCGATGCCGGGATAGATGTCGTGCCAGCGCTCAACGCCCTGACGCTCCTCCTCGACCTTGCGCCCCAGGCCATCCTTGAAGATGGCCAGATACTCCGGCGAGGTCAGCGGCAGATCGCCGGTTGGCTTGCGGTCCCTGGATTTGCTGCCCTTTGACTCGCTCGCGTCAGTCTTGCGGTCCTTTGACTTGCTGCCCTTTTGCTTGCTGCCCCCTGACTCGCCAGCCTTGCTGCCCTGTTGCTTGTCGTTGGCCGGCTTGCCCTTGTCATTACCCTTCTCACTGACCTTCTCGACAGCCCTCTCATTGGGCTTCTCGCTGGCAATCCCCGAGATCCGGCTGCCGGAACGTGTCTCGGCCAAAGTGTCGACGCGCATCTCGCCCGCCGTCTGACTGCCATCACCGAGTTCATTGACCAGGTGCGTCAGCGAGGCATAGCGCTCGAAGTTGAGTGACTGACCGAGGGTTGCCGAGATGACCGCCTCACCCAGCTGCCCCAGCACCTCGCCCATCTGGCTGATTTCCCGGGCCACGAACAGCAGATGTGTCAGGTCTTCGGCGGGAGCGCGCTTCTTCTTGAGCTGGCCAGTGAGTGCCCGGATGCGGCCTTCACTGTCCCGCTTCAGCTTCTCGCGACTGCGCGCGAGCTTCAGGGCCAGGGACAGGGAGCCGTTCTCCAGCGACATCTCGCTGCGCAGAATGCCGCGACGCACACGGCGCAGCGACTTGACCAGCACGACATCATCGACCAGCTGGACATCATCGACGCGAATCAGCTGCTCCAGACAACTGCGCGCCAGCTCACTGAGCCGTGCCAGACCACTGGCGACCTCGACCAGGCTCTGCTGGAAGCGGGCCCGCGCGTGCGAGCGCTTGTGGTTTCGGGCTTCAGGGCATGCCTGTTCGATACGCTGGCAGAGGTTCTCTGCGTACCCCTGGCGCTCCAGCAGCTTGCGCGCCATGGCCGCCGTCGGCGCGGACACGAACGCCTGCAGCCAGCCATATTGGCTATCCACTTCCGAACACAGAAATCGAAGGTTGTCGCGCGTGCTTTCAGGCCAGGCCTGATCCATGCCATCTCTCCATCCACTCGAAAATCATCCCAATTCCATAGTATTCCACGCAAAGATGACAATCCGCGACACGCGCTGGAGGAATCGACTGTCTTGTCGGTGGTCGGCCGGTCTGAAGCGCGGTTTTTTCATTGAATTCCACCACCCGAACGCTTCCCCCTAGACGTATCGCCTATAGCTGGACAAGACCGGATTCGGTGACAGTAGCGCAAGCGACCCTGCCAGCCCCCGCGCGACCCACCACGGATGGAGACCCGCATGACCATCACCTGCATCAATGACCTGCAACGCCTGGCGAAACGCCGCGTGCCGAAGATGTTCTACGACTATGCCGATTCCGGCTCGTGGACGGAGTCCACCTATCGGGCCAACGAGGCCGATTTCGCCGCGATCGGACTGCGCCAACGGGTGATGGTCAACATGGACAATCGCACTCTGCGCACGAAGATGCTCGGCGAGGAGGTGGCCATGCCAGTGGCGATCGCGCCGACTGGCCTGACCGGCATGCAGCATGCCGATGGCGAGATGCTGGCCGCGCGCGCGGCGAGTGACTTCGGTATCCCCTTCACGCTCTCGACCATGAGCATCTGTTCCATCGAGGACGTCGCGTCGGTCAGCTCACGGCCCTTCTGGTTCCAGCTTTACGTGATGCGCGACAAGGATTACATCGGACGACTGATCGACCGCGCCAAGGCCGCGGAGTGTTCCGCGCTGGTACTCACCGCTGACCTGCAGATCATCGGCCAGCGCCACAAGGACCTGATCAACGGCCTGAGCGTGCCCCCTCGCCCAACCGTAGCAACCGTGCTCGACCTGGCCACCAAGTGGCGCTGGTGCGCCGGCATGCTCAAGACCAGGCGCCACACCTTCGGCAATATCGCCGGCCACGTGAAGGATGCCGAGAACCTGAGCTCCCTCTCGAAATGGACCGCCAGCCAGTTCGATCCGAGCCTGAGCTGGGATGACATCAAGTGGATCAAGGACCGCTGGGGCGGCAAGCTGATCATCAAGGGCATCATGGAGCCGGAAGATGCCGAGCTGGCCGTGCAGGCAGGCGCCGATGCGGTGATCGTCTCCAACCACGGCGGACGACAGCTGGATGGTGCCGCCTCCTCCATCTCCGCCCTGCCGGACATTCTCGCGGCAGTCGGCGACAGGACAGAGGTCCACATGGACGGCGGCATCCGCTCCGGACAGGATGTGCTCAAGGCGGTGGCGATGGGTGCCAAGGGCGTCTATCTGGGTCGCGCCTTCCTCTATGGGCTCGGCGCCATGGGCGAACAAGGCGTGACCAAGTCCCTGGAGATCATCCACAAGGAACTCGACACCACGCTGGCCCTGTGCGGACTGCGTGATATCCAAGACGTGGACGCGCGAATTCTCAGGCCCGGCACCTATCCACTGGCCAGCTCGCAGAGCGAAGCCGAAGCAGCGCGAGAATCACGCCGCCAGGAACCTCATGACGCGCTGGGCGCGACATCCTGAACACGACGGCGCAGCAATAACGCCCTGAAAAGCACAAGGCCGACATGCAGCAGTGGAATCCACCACGGCACATGTCGGCCTGTCATCACTGGGTGGCGACTCTCTCAAGGCTCACTCAAGAGCCTCTCAATACCCGCTCAAGACTCAATGCACCTTGAGACGCGGTCCCATGCTTCGGCGCAGCACATCGCTGACCACCTCGGCGGAGCCCTTCAACGGCCCCAGCAGCAGGAACTGGTGCTGGCGCTGCAGCCCTTGATAGGCGGCACGCGCGAAGCGTCCTCTCACCTGCAGATCATCATTGCCCTTGCTGCCCTGGGCATTGCCCAGCTTGTCACTCAACTTGCCGCTGAGCTCACCGACGCTGCCGGCGCTGGAGAGTGACAGCAAGGTACCGCTGTCCTTGAACTCGAAGGCCTGAGCCGGCTCCCCCTGCTGGCGACGCGGCAGTTCATCGGCGAGAAACTCGGCCTGCTCGCTGGCCACCTGAGCGGTGGGCGGCAGCGGTGCCTCATCGATGTTGGCACAATCGCCCAGCGCGAAGATGCTGTCGTGGCCGAGACATTGCAGCCCGGGGGTCACCGTGAATTGACGCTTCTTGTTGCTTTCCAGGGCATCGATTTCCTCGACGATGGCAGGCCCGACACGCCCTGCCGCCCAGACCACCAGATCCGCGTCCCGCGTCACCGACTCATCGCCTTCACTGATCTCGACACTGCCGGAGGACACCTTGGCGACCTGACGAGACAGTTCGATCTTGATGCCCTGCTCCTCGAGTCGCTGATGGATCGACTCGCGCAGTTCCTGTGAGACACCGGGCATGAAGGTATCGGTGGCCTCGAGAATCGTGATCTCGACCTTCGCGCCCTTGGGTGCAGGGGCGTCATGCATGCCACGCGCCTCATGCAGGTAGGCGGCCAGTTCGACACCGGTGGCACCGGAGCCGACGATCACTACCTGATACGGCCGCCCCGGGGACTCCTTGGCACTATCTTGCGTGCTTCCCTCAGCGCCAACCTGAGCGCCGCCCTGGGTGGCTGACACGCCAGCATCGCCTGTCGGTGCTGTTTCCATCGCCACATGGTTGGCCATCAGGCCACGCGAGTACTGCTGGGCAATGCGCTCGGCGTCGTCGGGGGAATCCAGCAGGCAGGCATGCTCCAGCACACCCTCGACCCCCATGTCCGGCGTCACACCGCCCAGGGCCAGCACCAGCTGACGATAGCCCCTGACGCGCGCCGGCACCTCGGCGCCCGCGTGATCTTCCCTGCCCGGGATCGCGGCCAGGGTGATCTGGCGCTGTTCAGGCTCCACGCTTTCGAGTGTGCCGCACTCATAGCGGAACCCCCACTGCTCGGCCAGACCGGCATACCCCAGCTCATCGACCTGACGCCGCCCGAGGCCCGCCGCGATCTCATGCAGTCGTGGCTTCCATACGTGACTGGTGTCGCGGTCTATCAGCAAGACGTCCTTGTGGCCTGCCTTGGCAAGGCGAACCGCCAGCTCCAGTCCGCCGGCACCGCCACCGACGATGACGATATCGGCGTCGCGCGTTCGCTGAGGATCATGCGTTTCCATAGGGGCCTCCTTTAGCGGGGTCGAATATAGAAACCTTATGTCAGACCAGGCGCTTTTCAAGACTGACACGCATGACTTCGCCAATGCGCTGCCTTTGATGCGACGCGTCATTGGCGTGATCGCCTGCGCAACGCTTGAGGCCACCTTGGGGTTTGACAGCACTCGAGTCCGCGACTAAAGCTTATTTATACGAATAAATATAACTGACTCGCTGCCGCTCAGGACATCGCATGCCGACATCGCCCTCCCCCCTGGACACTTCACGTGCCAGCACCAGTGCCAACGCCTCCGGCGCCCACCTGCCCAAGCGGCAGAAGCTGGCCGAGCTGATCAGTGATGACCTGAGGCGCAGCATCGTGCGCGATGGGTTGAGCGAAGGCGACCGGCTGCCCAACGAGAAGGCGCTGATGGCCCAGTACGGCTGCGCCAAGGGCACGCTGCGCGAAGCCCTCAAGATTCTCGAGGTCGAGGGCTTGATCACCCTGAAGACGGGGCCCAATGGCGGCGCCGTGCTCAATGCGCCAAGCATGGAACCGGCCAGCCGCATGCTGAGGAGCTTCCTGCATTTCAAGACGCTCAATGGCGCCCAGGTCTATCAGCTACGCCGACTGCTGGAAGTCGAGATGGCGGTCTCGGTGGTGGGCCTGCTCAGCGAAGAGGACCTGGTGGCGCTCGAGAACAATGTCCATGACTGCAGTTGCCACCAGCCACAGGACGAGCACCAGCGGCGCCAGCGCTTCCTGGAAATCGAATTCCATCAGGTACTGGCCCGCGCCTGCCCGAACCCGCTGCTCAGCTTCATGTGCCAGTTCCTCAACGACATGCTGCATGAGCTGGTCGTCATCAAGAAGGCCTACCTGCCGGAACGCAAGCAGTTCGACCAGGCCAATCAGCATTACCACTCGGGCCTGATCACGGCGTTTCGCCACGAGGACCATGAGCAGGTCAGACAGCTCATGACAGAACACATGCAGGATGCCGAGCACCACATGACGGCACTCGAGGTGGAAATGGCCGACCAGTTGCTCGTCACCCCCGCGCAGCTGATGGCCGACAGTAGAGCCTGACCCGAAGCCGAAGCCTGGACCGAAACAGGAGCGGAGCCCAAAACAAGAGCGGAATTAATACAAGAGCAGAACCGAGAGCGGAACCGGAAGCACAACAACAATATCCACGAGAGGATGAAGCCGATGACCACTGCCCAGATGGACACATCGCCCGCGAATACCCTGAGCGAGCTGCGCACCGACAGCGATCGCCTGTGGCAATCACTGATGACCCTGGCCGAGCTGGGCGCCACGCCCAAGGGTGGCGTCAACCGTCAGGCACTGACCGAGCTGGACCGCCAGGCGCGCGACCTCTTCATTCAGTGGTGCAAGGCCGAGGGCTGCACGATCCGTATCGATGCCATCGGCAACATCTTCGCGCGCCGCGCCGGCACCGATCCGGACGCACCGGCGGTGATGACCGGCAGCCACATCGACACCCAGCCGACCGGCGGCAAGTTCGATGGCTGCTTCGGGGTGATGGCCGGGCTTGAAGTCCTGCGCAGCCTCAACCAGCACGACATCAAGACCCGCTGCCCGGTGGAGGTAGTGGTCTGGACCAATGAAGAAGGCTGTCGCTTCGCGCCCTGCATGATGGGGTCCGGCGTGCATACCGGCCAGTTGTCACTGCATGAGATGCTCGCCCAGAAGGACAGCGACGACGTGACCGCCGGTGAGGCACTGGACGCCATCGGCTATCGCGGCAGCGATGAGATCCCCCGCGAGAACGTGCGCGCCTTCTTCGAGAGCCACATCGAGCAGGGCCCGATTCTGGAAGATGAAGAGACCACCATCGGCGTGGTGATGGGCGCGCTGGGCCAGCGCTGGTTCGATCTGACCCTCACCGGTCAGGAGGCGCACGCGGGCCCCACGCCCATGTCACTGCGCCAGGACGCCATGCTTGGCGCGGCCGAGATCACCGTCGCCGTCAATCGCATCGCCATCGATCACGCGCCGCACGGTCGCGGTACCGTGGGGGTGATGCAGGTCCATCCGGGCTCGCGCAACGTCATACCGGGACAGGTCAACATGACCATCGATCTGCGCTCGCTGGAACCCGACTCCCTCACCGCGATGGTCGCGGAGCTGAAAGAAGTCGTCGAAGCCGTCAGTCAGCGGCATCGTCTGACCTACGAGCTCACCCCCACCGCCGACTTCGTGCCGGAACACTTCGCCGATAACTGCGTGAACGCGGTGCGCAATGCCGCCAGCCAGCTCGGCTACTCGCATCTCGACATCGTAAGCGGCGCCGGCCACGACGCCATCTTCATGGGCCGTATCGCCCCCGCCGGCATGATCTTCGTGCCCTGCGAAGGCGGCATCAGCCACAACGAGATCGAGAACGCCGCGCCCAAGGACCTGCACGCCGGCTGCAACGTGCTCTTCCATGCGATGCTCGATCAGGCCGAGATCGTCAGCTGAGCATCAGCCACGGCTCGCTGAACGCTGATCGCATAAGCCGCTGAAACGAAAGCCCCGCTCGAGTCGCCATCGAGCGGGGCTTTCGTGTCTTGCAGGACAGCGGCTGTCAGGCATGTTCTGACACCTTCACGCCAGTGAGCGTTTCCAGAGACTCTCGATGCTGTCCATTTCCGCCGGGCCGAACAGCGCATCGGGTTCGCCGCGGTACCAGGCCCAGAGCTGATCACCGAAATCGAAGTGCCACCATTCGCTGGGCAGATTGGTGAAACCGGCCTCGGTCATGACGTGATAGAGCAGACGCCGGTTGTCGCGTGCCGCAGCCTGGGGCGTATCGCTGGCAGGCGGATGACGCTCGAAATGATCGGCGTGGGACTCGGGGGTCGCCTCGTCAAACAGCGTCCCCATCTCGAGCAGCAAGCCATCGGCGTCACACAGGGTGACATCGACGGCGCCGCCGGTGAGATGCGGACTCGGCGCATCCGGGTCACGGCTGGGCAGCGAGACGAATTCGCGCGTTCGCGCCAGCAGCTGCTCCTCATCAAGCTCGGGGTCATGCGTCTTGAGCGACTGATACAGAGTCTCGAACAGATACTGCTGCACCCGCCAGGGACGCCAGCCATCCATCACCACCAACGACAGCCCTTGCGGCAAGGCGCGCGCGGCCTGCAACAGGCGCTGATAGACCGCGCGCCGCACCAGACATTCATTGACCGCCCCCGGGATACCGAGGCGCGCGTAGGCGGGATAGACCTTCAGACATGACGGCCCGAGGCTGGTCGGCACCAGAGTACTGTCACAGCCCTTGACGGGAATTCGGGTGACCTGCGTCCAGTCCGGCTCGTCATGACTCGGGATGGGGGGAATTGGGCGATTCAATGTTGACGTCATGAGTTGTTATCCAGACAGGGTCGGCAACCACAGGGTAAGAGGCGGGAAGATGATCAGCATCAGCAGCACCGCGACCGCCACCAGCACGAACGGCCAGATGGTGCGAAACAGCGAGGTGATCTCGAGCTTGCTGACCGCGGCGGCCACGAACACGCAGGCGCCCATCGGCGGCGTGATCAGCGCGATGGTGATATTGAGCGTGATGATGACCCCCAGGTGCACGGGGTCGATGCCGGCGGCCATGGCCACGGGCACGAAGATCGGCGTCAGCAGCATCAAGGCCGAGACTTCCTCCATGAACATGCCGGTGACGAAGGTGATGGCGCTGAGCAGCAACAGGATCAGGATCGGGCTGTCGAGATAGGGCGTCAGCAATGCCACGAACTGATTGGGCACCTGGGCATAGGACAGCAGCCAGCTGACGATGGACGACACCGCCATGATCACGAAGATGGCGCTGGTCAGGCGGGCCGTGTCCTTGATGGCACCCCACACCTCGACAAGCTTGAGCGGCCCCTGGCACAAGCCGCAGAGCAGCACATAGGCCACGATCAAGGCGCCGGATTCGGTCGGGGTCACGATGCCCAGCACGATGCCGGAGACGATGATCACCGGTGCCACCAGCGCAGGCAGTGCCCCGATGATCGCCGCGATCACTTCGCGACGTGCCGGTGCCTGGCCACGTGCCTGCAGACCATGACGCCGGGCATACCAGGCATTCATCGCCATGAATGCCACCGCCAGCACCAGACCGGGTACGACACCGGCCAGGAACAGGCTGCCCACGGAGGTATTGGTCAGCGAGGCGTAGAGGATCATGAAGATGCTGGGCGGAATGATCGGCCCGATCAACGAGCTGCCCGCCGTCAGACCCGCGGCAAAGGAAGTCGAATAGCCCTCCTTGCGCATGGCCGGCACCAACAGCGAGCCCAGCGCGGAGGTATCGGCGACCGCCGAGCCATTGACGCCAGCGAAGAACACGCTGGAGACGACGTTGACATGGCCCATGCCACCGCGCAGATGCCCGACCATCAGGCGTGCAAGACGCATGAGGCGTTCGGTCAGGCCACTGATGTTCATCAGGTTGCCGGCGAGAATGAACAGCGGAATCGCCATCAGCGAGAAGGCATTGATGCCGCCGAAGAACTGCTGCGGCCCGAGGCGCTCCAGCATCGAAATATCGACGAACAGAAAGCCGGTCACGGCGGTGACGAGCAGGGAGAGAAACAGCGGCAGGCCCAGCAGCACGTGCACGACGAAGATGGCCAACATTGCCCAGATCATGTGCGTGGCCCTCCTGTCCTGTCATCGTGTGTCGCAGGCTCGTCGACCTCCGCGTCCGGCGTGATCTCAAGCGCCGGGGATGTCAGTGGCCGTGGGCCATGCAACAGAACCTGCAGCGTGATCAGCGCGAAGCCGATCGGCATCGACAGCATCGGCACGCTGCGGCTGACGCCCAGCCCCATGGTGCGGAACATGCTCGCCGACATGGCGTAGTGCCAGGTCATCCAGGTCGCGCCCGCCATCAGCACGAGCGTCAGCCACCACTGGTAATGGACCAGCGCCGTGGCCATGCGCGGAGGCAGACGCCGCTCCAGCAGCGCCACGCGCATGTGCGCCCCTTCCGCCCAGACGACGCCGATCGCCAGCATGACACTGGCGATGATGAGATAGCGGGTCAGCTCATCGACCCAGATGGGCGCGCCGCCCAGTACATAGCGCATCACCACGCCATAAAGCATGATCAGCACCGTGGAAGCCAGCAGTACCGCCGCTATCGCCAGTGTCACGCGGCCACAGGCAAGCAGCAGGCCTTCCCGCAGGGAAGACTGTCGTGAAGGAGTCATGGAAGTCATTTACCGCAATCCACCAGCAAGGAGGGAAATTCAGAGCCTCGATGCCCGGACTGTCATTGCCCGGGCACCGGGTACCGCAGCGGGATGCTCGCTGATACTTGAGCGTCACTCGCCTTTCACCGAGTCAGCGTGTCAGGTCATCGCAACAGACGATCGCAACAGACCATCGCGACAAGCCATCTAGAAAGACCATCGCAACAGACCATCACGAGGACAGGCCGGCATCCTTCATGGCGGTGTCGATCAGCTCTGGCGCGATGTCCTGGCTCTTGAGCCATTCGAGGTAGGCCGGCTGGCCCTTGCTGCGAAATGCCTCGAGATCAGCCTCACTGGGACGGATCACTTGCATGCCCTGCTCTTCCAGCGAGGCGATACGTGACTCGACCTGGCTCTGGTTGTCCTGACGGGCCTGGGCATTGGCTTCCTGAACCGCCTCGAGAAGTGCCGTGCGCTCCTCGTCCGACAGGCTCTCGAGCAGCTGACCATTGGCGACCAGGAACTGATCGGAATACTGGATGTTGGCCAATGTCAGGTACTTCTGCACTTCCTGCAGACTGCCAAGCAGGATGTACATCGGCGGGTTCATCTGACCATCCGCCACCCCCGTGCGCAGCGCCATGTAGACCTCCGTCCACGGAATCGGCGTGCCCGAGGCGCCGAAGGCCTCGTAGAGCGCTACCTGGCTTGGGTCCATCGCGCGAAAGCGCAGGCCTTCGAAATCATCAGGGCTGGTGATCGGGCGCTTGTCGTTGGTAAAGGCCAGAAAGCCCCCTTCCTCCACCACGGCCAGAATCTCGGCGCCATTGGTGCGCTCGCTGAACAGCTGCTGCACCTGCTGCCAATACTGACCTTCATCGAAGAAACGGCGCGCCTCATCAAAGCCGTCGAACATGAACGGCGTCGCGCTGACATAGACTTCCGGCACGATGGGGGCCATGCCCGCGAAGGAGGCGATGTTCAGGTTCGGGGCGCTGATCACCTGCTCCATGCGCTCCTGCTCCTCGCCCAGCATGCTGTTGGGATAGAGCTTGAGTTCCAGCTCGCCATCGGTCTTCTCTTCCACCAGGGTCTTCAGATTGCTGGCAAAGACATGCACCGCGTTCTTGTCGGCATCCGGTGCACCGTTGTAGCTGAGGTTGATGGTCTGGGCCTGAACGCTGGCCGCCAGCAGGCTGAGCGCCAGAGTGGAACCGGTGAGCGTCTTGCGCAGCAGAGATGTCTTGGACAAGGACATGTGGATTCCCTTTTGTTGTTGTAAATATTCGTTGTATGCGGCGGGAGTGACGCCGCCTTTGTCAGTGTGGCCCTGCGGCCAGTCAAGGTGAGGGACTTTCGCCTTCACACCTCGAAAGTAGCGTTGCCGCTGTAGACTAATCAATCGCCTGAGTGTTGTTTTTTCGTCCACACCCACCGGGCCGGACCGACACAACTCTGCCTTGACGTTCCCACAGACGCCAATGGCCCCGAAAACCGAAGCTTTCGGGGCCATTTCAACGACACGGCGAGGCCGTGTTGAACGTAGCAGTGCTGAACGCGGCGCTACATCGTCAGTGGGTATGCTCTTCCTTGAGATCACTGCGCCAGCCCATGCCGGACTCTTCCATCAGGCGCTCATGCACGCCCTCGATATTGAGGCCGACCCACTCCTCATACTGAGCCAGATCACTGTACTCGGAGAGATCGACCTCCTGCTGAATCTGCTCCAGTGACTTGCCGGCGAGAATGCCGTCCGTCACCTGGGAATACAGCGATTCAAGATACGCCAGATAACGTTCGACATCCGCGTGGTCACCCACCTCGGCATGCCCGCCAACGAAGGTATCGAAGTCGTATTCCAGCACTTCACGCGTCGAGTTGATCATGCCCTGGATATCGTAACTCCAGAGTTTCTGCCACGGCATACGCCCGATGACGATCCAGTCCACCACGAACATCGTGGCATGATCCTGGAAGTACATGCTGATCGCACCGCGCCCGTCATTCGGGCCGTGATAACGCAGCTGGACTTCCTTGCCGCCCAGTCGCAAGGTCATTTCATCATCGAAGACCAGATCCGGCTGTACGGTCTGCGCCTTGGTCTTGGCGATGTCCTGAGCCGCCAGCCGGTGCGCGATAAAGGTGGTATCCGGCGTATCGAAGACCTCTCCGCCATAGATGTGATCGCTGTGGTTGTGGCTATACACCACATAACGCACCGGCGTGTCGAAGCGTTGCTTGATCTCGTTGTTCAACCAGGTCGCTGCGGCGTGATTCATCGGGTCCGTCACCAGCGCGCCGTGATCGGTGATCATGAATACTGAGCGATGCCTGTCATCAATGAAGCGATAGAGCCCCTCTCCGAGAGGTTCTATCTCATAGGCCTGGGCCTGCAGACTGAAAGGAAGCGCTGCCAGCGCCAGTGCTTTCTTGAGGGGGCTCAGCATCGGAGGAAGTCCTCGTATCAGAAATTGTTGTCATGAGATATCACCCTGTCCAACTTCTGATACGAGACTCCCGAATGACTGGACGCAACAAATATCACTTGCCCAGCAGGCGTGGTGCATCCGCGGTAAAGAATCGCAGGCCCTGCTGAAGATGGGTGACGCAGGCCTCGACGGCGACGGTCATCTCGCGCCCACGCCGTGTACACATCTGCGCACGGGTCGTCGCCAGCGCTGGGTGCTGCATCGGCAGCAGGCAGATATCGCCGCGCCGCAGCTCCTCCACCACGCTCAACTCCGGCATGAAGGTCACGCCGATCCCCGAACGCACGAAATTCTTGAGCACCGACACGGAATTGGTGCGCAACTGCGCGCGCAGCGAGACTCGCTCCTGCTGTGCCGCCTGATTGACCATCTGGCGCATGCCGGTGCATTCATCGATCAACGCCAGCGGCCACTGCGCTACCTGCGAAAGCGTCAACGGCTCTGCGATCTCGAGTAGCGGATGCTCCGCCGGCACGATCAGATCCAGCGGCTGGCAGGTCTCCACATGACAACAAAGAATCGGATCGACAGGCGGGGCGTAGAGCAGCGCGATATCCACCTCGAAGTCGCGCAACAGCTCAGTCGCCTCATTCACCCCCGCCATGCGCACCACGACCTCGATGCCGGGATGACGTGCCATGAAGCTCTGCAACGGCAGCGAGATCAGATCGGCAATGAAGCCTTCGCCCACCGCGATTCTCACCTCACCACTGCGCAGGCCCTGCAAGGCGCTCAGCTGCGAGAGCGCTGCCGCCTCCGCCGCCTGCTGGCGATGAAAGTGATCCAGCAGCAACACCCCGGCCTGGGTGGCGCGCATGCCCGTCTCGCTGCGCTCGCACAGCGCGACACCCACCTCTTCTTCCAGCTGCTTGATCTGGCGGCTCACCGCTGAAGGGTCGAGATTCAGATGCCGCGCCGCGCGCCGCAGTGAGCCCCGGCGGATGATTTCATTCAGCGCCGTCAGCGCCTTGGGATTGAGCATGGAGACAGTACCCGCCAGCAGTAGTGGAGAAAGAGGCAAGACTCGGATCACGCAGGGTATCCTTGCAGACCGAGCGACTCCAGAGGCCCATATCGGGAAGCGATCGACAACGAAAAAGGAGCCGCATGAGCGGCTCCTTCTGGTTCGACGTGATCAGCAGTTACCTTTCTTGGCCTGCCCCGGCGGGCAGAAGTCACCGCCTCCACGCTTGTGGTCATGGTGTCCATCACCGATCTCGATGATTGGCTCGGCATCGATCCGCGCCGGTGTATAACTGCACCCTGCCACGAAAAGGGCACTCAGCATCACCAGGCTGACAACTCGCACGCTAGACTTCATCATCATTCCTTTTCATGAAAATACGCATTTCTCGATGCTCCATATCGTACCGGAATGTACGCCACCGAGAACGCAATTTCTCAACGAGTGGTAATGTGAGCCTCAAGCTTGCGGCATCAATCACGACAGGATCTGGCCATGTTCGATTTCAAGGAAGTGGAAGCCTTCGTGTGGATCACGCGCCTGGGGTCGTTCCGGCTGGCCGCTCAGCACCTGCATCTGACCCAGCCCTCGATTTCCGAACGCATCAACAAACTGGAAACCACGTTGGAAACCCGCCTGCTGGAGCGCACTCGCCGACCGGTACAGCCGACGCTCAAGGGGCGCGAATTCTATCGCCACGCCGAGGCGCTACTGGAAGCGCGCCAGAAAGCGCTGTCCATGATGGTGTTGAATACGCCCTTCCAGGGAGTACTGCGACTGGGCGTCGTCGAGACCGTCGCGCATAGCTGGCTGCCCGGCTTTCTGGCCGAACTGGCGCGCCGCTATCCGGACCTCACGCTGGAACTCGAGGTCGACAGCTCCCCGGGGCTCGCTGCCATGCTTACCGCCGGCGATATCGACCTCGCCTTCTTGATGGGGCCGGTGACGGCAGAGAGCGTGCTCAATCGTTTTCTCTGCAACTACACGATGGGCTTCGTGATCAGCCCCGCGCTGGGCTTCACCGAAGACAATTTCTCGTTGCGGCGCCTGAATTCTCTGCCGCTGATCTCGTTTGCCCGCAACAGCCGACCGCACCATGAACTTGGCTCCATGCTCCATCAGATGGGGCTGGATGACGTGAAGCTGCATTGCTCCAGCTCGCTATGGACCATCGTGCGCATGACGCTGGATGGCCTGGGCGTCGGCGCCATCCCGCCACGTATCGTCGCCGAGGAAATCCGCCGGGGCACCCTGCTCAGCCTGCCCTGCGATCTCCCCGAACTGACCTTCACCGCCTCCTGGCCGACCCATATGGAAAGCGCCCTCGCCGAAGGCGTGTGTGAACTCGCCATCGAGATCGCCCGCCAGGATCAGGAGGCGCATTCACGAATCGCCTGATCTTCTCGGTCTTCCATACCCTGCACAGCGTCCCTTTCGGCCATGATGTCTCTACTGACCCGCACCACATGAAAGGAATTTCCGATGGCTTGACTCGATAAAAATCGATTGGATTTATCCGGGTGCGCTTCTTATGGTGAAGACAGACAACAACAACTTCACAAGAAGCCCCCACGATGCCCCAGACACTTCTCAGTGCCGCGTCGTCCCCCCGCGAGGCGCGCGAGCAGATCCGCAGCGGTCATTGGGCCAGCCACACCAGCGGTATCGCTGCCGGCTACGCCCAGACCAACCTGATCATCCTGCCAGCCGAGGCTGCCGGCGAATTCCTGCAATTCTGCCAGGCCAATCCCAAGGCCTGTCCGTTGCTGGATGTCACGGCCGTCGGTTCTCCCGCCCCGACAGGGCTCGGTGAGAACATCGACCTGCGCCACGACCTGCCGGCCTATCACATCTACCGTCACGGCAAGCGTGAGGAAACGCGCGAGGATATCGCCGCCCTGTGGCAGGACGATTTCGTGGCGTTTTCCATCGGCTGCTCGTTCTCGTTCGAAGAGGCGCTGCTCAACGAGGGTGTCGAGGTTCGCCATGCGCGCCTGAAGCGCAACGTGCCGATGTATCGCACCAATATTCCGCTGATCAGTGCGGGGCGTTTCCACGGCAACCTGGTGGTATCCCTGCGCCCGATGTCGGCGGCGCACGCCATTCGCGCGATCCAGATCACCACCGACATGCCTCGTGTGCACGGTGCCCCCGTCCATCTGGGCGACCCCGCATTGATCGGTATTTCCGATATCGAAAGCCCCGACTTCGGCGATGCGCCTACGCTTGAGACAGGTGACATGCCGGTGTTCTGGGCCTGTGGCGTCACGCCACAACTGGCGCTGGAGAATGCCCGACTGCCATTGGCGATCGCGCATAGCCCGGGGCACATGCTGATTACCGACATTCCCAATCATCGTCTCAAGTACGGATGACCTGCTGCCAAGCGTGCTGCCGAGCGTACTGCCGGGCATGAGAGAAATCCGCACTCATCACGCCCGGTGCAATGCAGGGACGCACCGCGAATCGAAACACAGCACAGCAACACACAGGACGGCAGCGGGAAAGACACACCCCGCAAAGATGTAGCCAACAAGCTTTTCCGATAACACCAGATGCACAACAACAATGGTGATTCCCATGAAGACACGTTTTGCCCTCTCCGCCCTTGGTCTCGCACTCGCCGCCGCCGGTAGCGCCAATGCTGCCGATACCCTCAACGTGGTAGGCAGCTGGAGCAGCCTGGAGCTCAACCGTCAGTTCGAGAAGCCGTTCTGGAGCGAGACCCTTCCGGCCGCCAGCAGCGGTGAGCTCAGCACCCAGGTGACCACTTTCGATCAGATGGGTATCCCCGGCTCCGACGTCTATCGCTATCTGGGCGATGGTGTCTTCGATGTCGGCATGACCGTGGCCGACTACACCGTGTCCGATGCGCCGGAACTCGAAGGTCTGGATCTGCCGATGATGGCCCCCACTGCCGAGGAAGCGCAGCAGGTCGCCGAGGCCTTCCGCCCCCTGGCGGAGTCCACCATGAACAAGCGCTTCAACAGCCACGTGCTGGCGATCGTGCCGTATCCGGCTCAGGTGCTGTTCTGCAACACCCCGATCGATGGGCTCGATGACCTGCAGGACAAGAAGGTGCGTGCCAGCGGCCGCTCCACCGGTGAGTTCATCGAGGCGCTGGGCGCACAGAGCCTCAACATCGCCTTCAACGAGGTGCCCGGCTCCCTGGAGCGTGGCGTCATCGACTGCGCCGTCACCGGCTCGCTCTCCGGCTACAGTGCCGGCTGGCATGAAGTGTCCAGCCACCTGATGCCGCTGCCGCTGGGCGGCTGGGATTACGTGATCACCGCCATCAATCAGGACAAGTGGCAGGACCTGGGCGCCGAGACCCAGACCCTGATCCAGCAGCAGGTGGATAGCGAGTTCACCGCGCCGGTGTGGGAAAACGCGCGTGGCGAGACCGCGCGTGGCGTGGCCTGCCTGACCGGCGAAGGCGATTGCCCGCTGGGCGAGAGCGCCGACATGACGCTGGTCGACTTCAGCGACGACGACGCCAAACGTGCTCGTGCGGCGCTCGAAGACACCGTCCTGCCTGCCTGGGCGGCGCGTGTCGATGCCGAGACGCGCAAGACCTGGAACGAGAGCGTCGGCAAGGTCGTCGGCCTGACCGCTAGCGCGGAGTGATCCAACGGCACCTGTTCACCGAAGCCTGTTCGCGAGCAGGTGCCGATAGCCCCGCCCTGTCCCGACGTGGCAGACATGTTCCCCAGAGACGTAGCGCTGAACGACTCGCGCCTGTGTATTCAAGCGCAAGCTTTCAAAAGCAGGCTTCATAAGCAGGCTTTCTCGAGAAAGCGGCCTTCGTTCAGCGCCCCAGCAGGACCCGACTCATGAACTCCTTCCTTCACGCACTCGATGTCCTCGTGTCACTGACACGCGCGATATCACGCCACGCCGCACGCCTGATGGGCCTGTTGCTGTTGGCCGTCGTGGTCTTCATCGGCGCCGAAATCCTGATGCGCCAACTGTTCAATCATCCGCTGCCCGGCGTGCACGAATATGCCGGGTATGTGCTGGCGATGCTCTCGGCGTGGGGCCTTTCCCACACCCTGATGGAGCGCGCCCATATCCGTATCGATGTCGTGCACGGCAAGCTGCCGGCCTTCTCGCGCCACACCCTGGATATCCTCGCGATGCTGGCGCTGAACCTGGTGGCCTGGGTGATTCTGATCAATGCCTGGCCGGTGCTCGGCAAGTCGTTGAGCAACGGTTCCACCGCCAACACCCCGCTGGCGACACCGCTGTGGATTCCGCAGCTGCTGTGGCTGTCCGGTTATGCCTGGTTCGCGATCACCACCAGCGTGCTGGGACTGCGCGTTCTCGTTGCCGCCTGTCTGCGTGATACCACCACGCTCGAGACACTGGCCGGCCCCGATCACGGAGAAAGCGAAGGGGCTCTGGCCCAGGCTGCCTCCACGACCAAGGAGACTCGCTGATGTTGGGCTTTCTTTCGGTGGGTATCCTCACCCTGCTGCTGGCCGGCATTCCCGTTGCGGTCACCCTCTTCCTGCTCGCCTTCGGGATCGACCAGTTCTATTCCTTCTTCCCGCTGACCAAGGCGCTAGGCCAGAACCTGTGGTCTGCCGCGGACTCCTTCCTGCTGATCGCGATTCCGCTGTTCGTGCTGATGGGCGAGATCATCGTGCGCGCCGGCATCGCCGAGAAGGCCTACCGCGCCATGGACCACTGGCTGTCGTGGCTGCCGGGCGGCCTGCTGCACGCCAACATCACCACCTCGGCGCTGTTCTCGGCGACCTCCGGCTCCTCGGTGGCAACGGCGGCGACGGTCTCGACCGTGGCACTCCCCCAGGGCAAGAAGCTCGGCTATGACGCCAAGTTGTTCTGCGGCAGCATCGCCGCGGGCGGCACCCTGGGCATCCTGATTCCCCCGTCGATCAACCTGATCGTCTATGGCTTCCTGACCGAGACCTCCATCCCGAAGCTGTTCATGGCCGGCCTGGTGCCGGGCCTCGGCCTGGCGGCGCTGTTCATGCTGGCCTCGCTGCTGCTGTGTGTCTGGAAGCCGTCACTGGGCGGCCCGCGCCAGAGCGCCAGCTGGAGCACTCGCATCAAGAGCCTGTCATTCCTGCTGCCGTTGCTGGTGCTGTTCATCGTCATCGTCGGCTCCATCTATCTGGGCTGGGCGACGCCGACCGAAGCCGCTGCCATCGGCGTGCTGGCCTCGCTGGGCCTCGCCGCCATCAACCGCTCGCTGAATATGGCGATGATCAGCCGCGCGCTGGACGGCACCGTCAAGACCACCTCGATGATCCTGTTCATCATCATGGCGGCCTCCTTCCTCAACTTCGCGCTGGCCTCCTCCGGCATGGTCCAGCAGGTCACCGGTCTGCTCGAAGCCTATGACCTGGGGCCCTTCGCGCTGCTGATGGCGGTGATCGCACTGTTCATCGTGCTCGGTTTCTTCATCGAGACCCTGTCGCTGATGGTCATCACCATTCCCATCGTCACCCCGCTGATCGCGGCGGCCGGTTACGACAAGGTGTGGTTCGGCATCGTGATGATCCTGTTCGTCGAGCTGGCACTGATCACCCCGCCAGTCGGCCTTAACCTCTACATCGTGCAGGCCTCACGGCGTGGCGAAGCCTTCGCCGACGTCATCATCGGCACCCTGCCGTATCTGGGCGCGATGCTGGTGATGGCCGCGCTGCTGGTGGCCTTCCCGCAGATCGCGCTGTGGCTGCCTTCGGCACTGTAAAGCCGCTTTTGCCTGACACCTGCTGGCAAGCCGGCAGGTGTCATTGACGCAACACCGTTCATTCAAGACTTCCTGCACAGAACAACGACAACCCCCGATAACGGAGCGATTCCCATGCTGACCTTTACCCATGACAACGGCGAATTCACCCTTGATGTCCAGCGCGTCGCGATTGCCGGCTGGGCCGGACGCGACCAGGCGGGCGTGCAGCACCATATCGACGAGCTCAAGCTGCTGGGCGTGGCGCCGCCCTCCCAGACCCCGCTGTTCTATCGCGTGACCCGCGAGACCCTGACCCAGGCCTCTCAGGTCGCGATGCTCGGCGGCGAAGGCTCCGGTGAGGTCGAGACCTGTCTGGTCAGCGACGCCGAAGGCACCCTGTGGGTGACGATCGCCTCGGACCACACCGACCGCAAGCTCGAAGCCGTCGGCGTCGCCGAATCCAAGCAGCTGTGCGCCAAGCCGATTGCCCGCCACGCCTGGAAGCTCAGTGAGGTCATCGACCACTGGGACAGCCTCGAGATCGAAAGCGAGATCGAAGACGCCGGCACGACCGTGCGCTATCAGCAGGGCACCCTCGCCGAGCTGCTGCCGGTCGCCACCCTGATGGAGCGCCTGCCGGCCGGCATCGCCAAGGACGGCAGCCTGACCCCCAACAGCGTGCTGCTGTGCGGCACCGTGCCGGCAATCGGTGGCATCCGCCCCAGCCCGAGCTTTACCATGCGCCTGATCGACCCGCAGACCGGTCGTCGCATCGAGCACCGTTACGAGGTGGAAGAACTTGAGGTGGTGGCATGAGTGATGAGAACAAGCGCCTTGAACAGGCGCGTGAATTCTGGGCGCGCCCGCCCCGCCAGCGCAGCTTGACGCAGTTGCTGGAGGCCTATCAGACAGGCAGTTTCGGCCCCGAGCAGACCGCCACGGTGCTTGCCGAGCGCCATCAGGCCCTGGGCGAGAGCGCCAGCCACAGCATCATCAGCCGCGATGATGCAGGCATGAGCGTGCAGGCTGCCGCTCAGCAGCAACTCAAGGCGGCTGCGACGTCGTTGCCGCTGGGAGGGGTTCCGGTCTCGATCAAGGACCTCTTCGACGAGACCGGCATGACGACGCTGGCAGGCTCGCGTGCACTGGCAGGAAGCCAACCAGCCGAACAGGACGCTGTGGCGCTGAGTCGCCTGAAAGCCGCCGGTATCCTGCATGCCGGCCGCACCAGCATGAGTGAATTCGCGTTCTCTGGCCTGGGCCTGAACCCGCATGTCGGCACGCCGCCCAACCCCTTCGACGGCGAGCGCATCACCGGCGGCTCGACCTCCGGCGGCGCCGCCTCCGTCGCCTTCGGACTGGCAGCCGCGACCCTGGGCAGCGATACCGGCGGCTCGCTGCGGATTCCGGCGGCCTTCTGTGGCCTGACCGGCTTCAAGCCGTCACAGGCCAGCGTGCCGGGAGATGGCGCCTTCCCGCTGTCACCCAGCCTGGACTGCATCGGCCCCATCGCGCCCAGCGTCGCCTGCTGTCGCAGCCTGTGGGAAGTCCTGAGCGGTGAGATCGCTGACCCGACGCCGCTCACCCGCCCGCTGACGCTGCTGGTGCCGGAGAGCGAGCTGGTCAGTGAAGTGGACGCCGATGTGGCCGCCGACTTCGCCGCCCTGCTGGAACGGCTCGAGGGGCTGGGGGTTCGCCTCCAGCGTGCGCCGGTCGAGGCCATCGAGGCCGCTTACGCCATCAATCAGCGCGGCGGGCTGGTCATTCCGGAAGCGGCCGCCGTGCATCACGAACTGCTGGCCGCCCACGAAGCCCAGTATGATCCGCTGATCGCCGAACGCCTGAACGGCGGGCGCGACATCACCTCCAGCGAGTATCTGGCACGCCTGTGGCCGCGCACCGCCATCCAGCAACGCTTCGCTCAGCAGGTGCAGGACGTCGATGCGGTGCTGATGCCGACCGTTGCCATGCGTGCCCCGCGTCGTGACCTGCTGGAGCAGGATGGCGCGCTCTTCGCCCAGCTCAACAAGCGCGCGCTGCGCAACACCAGCGTCTTCAACTACCTGGATGCCAGCTCGATCTCGATTCCGGCGCCGGCACCACAGAACGAAGAACCGCTGGGCCTGATGCTGTCGCGCCCTCAGGGTCAGGATGTGGCGCTGCTGCGCGTCGCCCAGGCGCTGGAGACACTGCTCGCGCAATAGTGCTGTGCCGGCTTAGCGCAGCAACGGCTGACCGCAGCAATGGCTGCCACAGCAACGGCTTAGCTCAGCAGCGGCCGAGCGCAAAACGCAAAAGGGGCCTCCAGATGGAGGCCCCTTTTTCATGACGCGGACAGTCTGACTGTCCTCAATGATTGAGAATGATCGCGGTAATGGCACCGCCCGCCACGGCCGCCAGCACATAGCGACCATCGATGTTCAACCAGCGATGCCCCTGCGGCGGCGCAGACAGCTTGTGAGCACGCCAGTCACTCACCCAGTAACGCTTGTTGGAGTAGTAGCTGCGCGGCACATGGTCACCGCGACGCCAGTTGTGTGACTTCTGACCTTGATGCCTGGCCTGCGCCTGATGCTTTTGCTGATTATGACGCTGAGACTGGTCGTAACGCGTCTGCTGCTTTTTCTTCTGATGCCCGTTGCCGTGGCTGTTGTGCTGGTTGCCTTGGCTATTGTGTTGACCGCCACGATTATCGCGGTCGTTGGGCGATGCCTGCGCCAGCGACGCGGTCATCAGGGTGAAGATCATCATCATTACGGTCAGGGTGCGATTGCGCATGTCTGGCCTCCTCGTCGTACTCGGCATCAAGGGATGCCGAGGCTGTGAATCAGGGTCATGAAACGGAGTCATGAGACAGGGTCATGAAACGGGGTCATGAAACAGAGTTAAGAAACAGTGTTAACAAACGGTATGAGAGAACACTATCGCCTCGTGTTCGCCACGGCAAGCCAGCGCGCCAACCTCCACTTTTGCGCACAATTCGCAACGACTTGTCGCCAGTTGACGCATCCTTGTTGCGCAATGACAACATCGAGAAGCAGATATTCGTAATGGCTGATATGGCGCACCATGGCGCGTGGCAAGCATTGATACCTGCGCATTCCATGGTCACAAGGGGGTGGGCGCCCCATCAGAGCGTCGCCAGATGAGGACAGCTTGCATCGGTGATAGTTAATGTCATCGCTACCCGAGGCATCACTGCTCGAGCACGATCTCATCAATGACTTGGCTTTCGGTATTCATCAGCACGAAGGCATCCTTGAGCTGCAGCCAGCGCTGGTTGGCGCCCGGTTCCGAGAGCTTGTGCTGCTGCCAGTTCTCGACCCGAAGGCCATCATCCCGGGCGACTGTGTCCGGCACCTTGCCGCCCCGCTTCCAGACATGTGCCGGCGAAGCCTCTGCCACCGCTTTCTTCTCAGCCAGCTTTTCCTGGTGCTGAATCTTCTTCAATTCCCGCATCTGTTGCGCCTGAACGCGCTGCGCCTTTACCTGACCTTCCAGATCATGATGCTTCTGGCGCAGACGCTCCTCGTCCTTGTCATCATTGCCATCACCCGCCGAGTCAGCCTGCACGAGGCCAGCACCCAGCAACGACAACACCAGGGTCAGTACCGCAAATGACCGCTTCGCCATGTTGGCCTCCTCGGCAGATTGCGTATGCGTGCGATGTGCTGAGTCCAGCTCAGGCCATCCTGCTGACGGCTGGACACCCTGCGTTCCAGATCGCCATTCCCTACCATCAGCTTATCGCGTCAGCGGCGCAATTTGCGGTTGGATAACGCACGATCTACACGCTTTCCTCAAGTCTGGCAGCCACTTGGCGCCAGATATGACCTCCTAGAGCCAAATATGACTTCCAAGAGCCAGATCAGGCCACGGCGCTGCAGGGTGCGGTGGCAAAATCGAGATGCAGATGATTGCCGTCCGGGTCTCGCATGTGCAGTTGCACAAGCCCGCCCCCCGCGAGCGCGATCCGCTGATAGTGCGTACGGGACGCCGCCAGGCGCGCCTCGAATGCCTCGATATCCGTGGCGGCAAGCGAGAAATGCTCAAGCCGGAGACTGGCATCACTGCTGATCGCTGGCAGGCAACCGATGTCGATGAGATGGATGACCGCCACCTCTCCGGCGTAAAGCCAGGCACCGGCGAAGGGGAAATCGGGTCGCGGCCCGCTGTGCAGCCCCAGTACATCGCCATACCACTGGAGCATGGCACTCAGCTGTCCGGTTCGCAGGTTCACATGATCAAGGCGCTGTATGCCCATGACAGGGTTCCATCATTGTATCAGCCACTCGGCACTCACCAGCAGACAAGGTGGCTTGTAAGTGCTGGGTGGCAATGAGAGTGTCTTTCACGAAAAGGAGTGCGACCGGTTGCCCGGCCGCACTCCTTTCACATCACCGCCTCAACAGTGGCTTCGATCAGAAGCCTTCGAGGACGATCTTGCCCTTGGCCTTGCCGCTTTCCAGCAAGGCATGCGCGCGCTTGAGGTTCTCGGCATTGATGGTGCCGAAGGTTTCCGTCGCGGTGGAGGTGATTCTGCCAGTGTCCAGCAGACCCGCCACCTTGGTGAGGATCTCGCCCTGACGCGTGATATCGGCGGTGGTGAACAGTGAACGAGTGAACATCAGCTCCCAATGGATGGAAACGGCCTTGGGCTTGAACGGCACCACATCGAGGGTCTCCGGGTCATCGATCATGCCGAACCGGCCCTGCGGTGCGATCAATTCGGCGACCTGCGGCGCGTAGTGCTCGGAGAAGTTGGTCGAGAACACGAAGGCCGGGGCACCGATGCCCAGCGCCTCGATCTGGGCCGGCAGCGGCTGGCTGTGGTCGATGACGTGATGCGCGCCCAGTGACTTCACCCACTCGCGGGTCTGGGGACGTGACGCCGTGGCGATGATGGTCAGGTCGGTCAGCTCACGCAGCAGCTGGATGGTGATGGAGCCCACGCCACCGGCCCCGCCGATGATCAGGATGGCACGTGCAGCACCCGGCACCGGCTCGGTGACACGCAGACGATCGAACAGCATCTCGAAGCCGGTCAGCGTGGTCAGCGGCAGCGCAGCCGCCTCATGGGCCGCCACGGATTTGGGCGCATGGCCGACGATGCGCTCATCCACCAGGTGGAATTCGCTGTTGGTGCCGGCGCGGGTGAGATCACCGGCATACCAGACCTTGTCGCCCGGGGCGAAGGCCGTGACCTTGTCACCGATGGCGACGACTTCGCCCACGGCGTCCCATCCGATGACGGCAGCTTCGCCTGCGGCCGGCTCGCGGCTCTCACGAATCTTGTAATCCACCGGATTCACCGACACCGCGGCAACCTTGACCAGCAGGTCGTGACCGGTGGCGACCGGTGTCTCGAGTTCGATATCGACCAGGGCGTCGTCACGATCAACGGAACCGGCAGCGTAGTAACCAATGGCTTTCATCAGAGTCTCTCCTAAAGATCATGTCAGTCACGGCAGCGCTGAAAGGCCTTGCCGTGATGCGATGACAGCATGTTAACTCTCTGGCCTTGTCGTAAAAACAGCCCTCACCCGCAAGGTTAATCCGGATAAAGCGGATAATGTATGGCGAGTTTACGTGTTGCGTGCAGGGAGACGCCGACGGGTCATCGGCTTGCGATGCGAGATGCGCCGGCCAGACACAAAAACGACAACGCAGGACGGTCGTGAGACACGTCCTGCGCAGATCACAGGTTAGCAAGGCAGTCCTGGCGCCAAGGCAATGAGCTGCCCAAGGACCAAGGCCCAAGGCCCAAGGCCCAAGGAAGCAAGGGTCAGTTGGCGGGTGTCAGCTTGAGCAGGTAGTAATGCTTGTCACTGCCGTCCACGCCCTGATTGAGTGCCGGATGGGCATTCAACTGGTTGGTGGTGAGGTAGAGACTGCCATCCGGCGCGAAGGCGAAGCCATCCGGCCAGCGCAGACGCTCGTCATCCTGGGCGATCACCGACATGCCCTCCGGCGATGAGAAGGTCAGTGCGTTGTGCTCCGCGTCACCGGCGATGATGCCGCCGCGGCGGCCATCGAAGATGAAGCCATCATTGGGGCGCTTGGGGGCGTAAGGCGTGATGGCGCGAGCCAGTTCCGCCTCAGTGGCAGTGTCATCGGCCAGCTCAGCCGCCGGCAGGCGATAGATCTCACTGCCGTTCACGCCCCCGAAATAGACGACGTCATCTGCCGGATCGAAGGCGATGGCGTTCAAGCCCAGGTACCAGGGCTTCGGCTCACCATTCTTGTCGCCCTTGGCCGCCATCAGATGGCCATTGATGACCATGTCGTGTTCCACCGGCATCAGCCTTTCATCGCTCTGCAGCACGCGACGCGTCTTGCCGCTGGCGATATCCACCACCACGAAAGCCGGTTTCATGCTGGAGGCCGGCGCGGTAAAGGTCATGTCAGCGATATAGATCTTGCCGCGCTGCTCATCGATGACGAAATCCTGCAGGAAGGAGATCGGCAGCACGCTGTCACCGGCAAGCGAAATCACCTTCTTGAGCGAATCACTGCGGGTATCCCAGCCCACCAGCTTGGGCGCAATGTCCTGGCTGCCCATGTCGAGCATCCACACCACGCCCTCACTGTCGGAGTGCACGCCGATGATCGAGGCGATGCCGACCTCGCCCTTTTCCGGGCCATCGGCCCAGTCCAGGTTCGGGAACGGCACACGCTTGCCGTCCTGGGTGATCTCGACCACGCGCAGTGCCGGTGCATCGAGTGGCTGCTGGGACATGATCAAGCGGCCATCCGGCGTGAAGGTGATGTTGCCGGGGCGGGTGTCCGAATATTCGGCGACGGTGGTCAGCGTGCCGTCGCGCAGGGAGGCGGCTTTCGCATTCTGGGGGGTCACGGCCGAGCTGTCAGCGGCCGCCTGCGCGGCGCTGGCGACAGTGGCAACGCCCAGTGAGGCGATGAGAATGGCAGTCTTGAGGCGAGAAAACGGCATGGGGGCTCCTTGCCCGCCGGTTGGCGCTGTGCACCAGGCCGGCAGGGTCGATGATGATGAGATGAAGAGACTGGGCGGTGACGTGGCCATCGCGCGGGGTTTGTCGAGATTCAGGTGAGAAGATTCAGGTGCGATAAATCAGGCGCGGCGACGCAGGTCGTCTTCCAGTTCGCTCAAGCGAGGATTGCCGATGTAGAGCTGGGAGAGGCCCTTGAGGGCCGCGGCGCCGATGCGCAGGCGAGCCTCCTTGCGCACCACCAGCGTGGCGTCATCCAGGGTGCCCAGAAGCCCCTTGGGCTCCTTGAGGGCGCGAATCCGGTAGCGGTGATGCAGGAACTGTGGATGCCACAGCGGCACCACGACCCAACGTCCCTGCGCCACCGCCGCTTCGTAACGATCGAAGCAGTCCGCTTCGCTGCCGGTGCGGAAGACATACCCGGCGGCGTCCAGACCATATTGCTTGATCATCTCGGCCGAGAAGCGACTGATGCCGGCCCCCGGGTTGATGCCCTGGATGATCAGCTCCATCTTGCTGAGCGCCGGTTCCAGCAGCAGGTCCGTGACGCTTGCCACCGCGCTTTGTGGCACGTAATCCGGCACTCCCCAGATGCAATACGGCTCATAGATGACGGCGATCTTGTCGACGTCCTCCAGCATGGGGGCCAGGTAGGTCTCATGACTCGACGGCAACCAGGCGGAGGCCAGAATGTCGACCTCCCCTCGCCCCAGCATCGCGAAGGCCTCTTCGTGGGGAGCAGAGGCGAAGGTCACCTCATGGCCGTGGCTCTCCAGAACACGTGCCACTTCCCGAGCACTGGCCTCATGGAAGGACAACGCGATATGGCCGATACGGATGGGGTCTGTCATGACTGCCTCAATTGGATTGTTGAAGGGGAAAGAAAGCGAGCAGGCCTGCACGGCCGCGGTGGTAAGCCAGGACCCATATCCAGGGCCCTGGCCCGCCTCTCAGTCGAAGGCCGTCATTTCATGCAGGGTGAATTCGCTGACCGCGCCTTCGGTTGCTGCCACATACTCTTCCAGGTGCGGGGCCTGCATGTGCTGCTGCCAGAGTTCCCGCGAGGCCCAATTCTCATGAAAGGTGAAGTGCGCCGGGTTATCGTTGTTCTGGTGCAGGGTGTAGCCAAGGCAGCCTTCCTCGGCACGGGTGATCGGCACCAGTGCCAGAAGCGCTGCCTTGACCTGCTCGATCTGGTCCGGCTTGGCATGGATATTGGCGATGATGGTCAGCTGGGTCATGAAGGACACTCCGTGGCGTGATCGGGAAGCTTGAGTTGCGCAAGCGATGTGGTCATCCTAGCCACAAGCCTCATCCGTATAAATATCCAACTTACGCAAAGATAATTCGGAAAAACCGTACAATGCTGCTGGATAATATCGCCCTGTTCCTGACCATCATCGAGAAAGGCAGCCTGACCGCCGCAGGACGCGAGACGGGGCTGTCGCCCACCACCGTGTCCGAGCGCCTCGCCGCGCTGGAAGCCCATTACGGGGTGGTGCTGCTCAATCGCACCACGCGCGCCATCAGCCTGACCGAAGAAGGCCGGACACTGATGGAAGAAGCTCGCGGCCTGCTCGACAGCGTCTCGGAACTGGAGACCCGCATCCGCCTGGGCGCCCAGACCCTCACCGGCCGCATTCGCGTCAGTGCGCCGAGCGACCTGGGCCGCAATGCCCTGTCACGCGCCATCACCGAATTCCAGCATCTGCACCCCACCATCGAGATAGAACTGCTGCTGTCGGACAGCTACGTGGATATCGTCGGCCAGGGGATCGATCTTGCCCTGCGCTTCGGCACCATCATGGACAGTACGCTGCGCGTGCGGCATCTGGGCCAGAAACGCCGCCTGCTATGCGCCTCCCCCGCCTACCTGGCGCAGCATCCTGCGCCGCTGACGCCGGTGGACCTCAAGCACCACAACTGCCTGGTGATGCGCTTCGGCAAGAGCCTCGACAACGAATGGCGTTTCGGCAGTCACAAGGTGCCGCAGATCGTCACCGTCAGTGGCAACCGGATCGCCAATGACGGCGAACTGGTGCGTCAGTGGTGCCTGGAAGGGTTGGGCATCGCCTTGAAATCGGAAGTCGATGTGAAGGAGGATCTGCGTGCGGGTCGCCTGATCGAGCTGCTGCCGGAACATGCCGCGCCGCCCTCACCGCTGCAGCTGCTGTTTCCGCCGGCGCGCGCCCAACCGCGTCGCGTCCAGGCGTTTGCCCAGCACCTGGTCGAGACCTTCAGCGAATCACTATCGCATCCGCAATAGCCTGAAACGCAAAAGCCCCCGGCAACCAAAGGCTGCGGGGAGCTTTTATCATTCGGGGCACTCAGCTGCCATCGGGCAGCGATGTCATGCCTCAGTGGCGCTCGTTCTTGAGCACGTCGGCGTAGCTCTTCTTCTGGTAACGAGACTGGGTATCGCTCGCCTTGTTGCTGGCACTGGACTTGGCTGACTTGGCCACCTGGCTGGCGTGTGATGTCTTGGTCGATGCCTTGCTGCTTGCCGTGGCCTTGTGGGACTGGGCGGCAGACTTGGCAGACGACTTGGCGCTGTCCTTGGACTGGGAGTACTGAGACTTGGCGCTGTCCTTGTGAGCCTCAAGCGTCGGATTACCGGCCAGTGCCACGGAGGAACCGGCCATGCTGGCCACCATCAGTGCTGCGATCGTCAACTTGCGCATCGTGTCTACCTCGTCATCTTGCATGAATAGCGAGTCCTGGAGGGCGTCCCTCGAGGTTTGTCATGAGCAGACACTAACGTGTTGATATTCAAGCTCGCAATTGTCGATCCCTGACATGACGATTTCTTTCACCTTATCCGAAAGTTGTAGCCATCCCGAGACGAGCGTGTCTCATCTGGCACCTCTCCCACCCTTATCCGCCTCATGGTTTCACCCTGCGCCGCACTCCCCCAAAGCGGTAAAAATTCATCAATGAATAATTGTCTTCATTTCATGGGTGCTATCGCCGGCCGGCGCGTCGATCAGGCTTGACCCAGCGCCAGAAAAACATTGTTATTTACTTGAGAAGAAAATTAAGTCACTGACAGGAAATAACCGAACCACAGCCACGTCAGTGAATGACATTCTTCACATCACAACAACAATGCCTCTCTGCCGACATCGGAGCCCAGAATGCCTCACGCGACCTGCATCTCAGACGATCACTTCATTCTCACCATCAGCTGCCCGGCGACGTCCGGCATCGTGGCGGCCATCACCACCTTCCTGACCACCCATGAGTGCTACATCAGTGAGCTGGCGCAATACGATGATGAGGACAAGGGGCAGTTCTTCTTCCGCGCCCGCTTCCGCTTCAATGAAGGCGTCGAAGGCGATATCGCCCAGATGCGTCAGGCCTTCGAGGACGTGGCGGCTCCCTTCGAGATGCAATGGCAGATCCACGGTGGCCAGGACAAGATGCCGGTGCTGATCATGGTCTCCAAGTTCGACCACTGCCTGGACGACCTGCTCTATCACTACCGCAAGGGTGAGCTGGACATGCGGATCACCGCGGTGGTCTCCAATCACCTCGACCTGCGCCCGATGGTCGAGCGCGAAGGCATCCGCTTCGTCTACCTGCCGATCACCAAGGACACCAAGGCGCGCCAGGAAGCGGCCTTGATGGACATCGTCGACGAGACCGGCACTCAGCTGGTGGTGCTGGCGCGCTACATGCAGATTCTCTCCGATGAGCTGTGCCAGAAGCTGGCCGGGCGCGCCATCAACATCCACCACTCCTTCCTGCCGGGCTTCAAGGGCGCCAAGCCCTATCACCAGGCCCATGCCCGCGGGGTCAAGCTGATCGGGGCCACCGCTCACTACGTCACAGCGGATCTCGACGAAGGGCCGATCATCGATCAGGCCGTACAGCGGGTCGAACACAACTTTGCCCCGGAAGATCTGGTCGCAGCGGGCCGCAATACCGAGACCCAGGCACTGACCAATGCCGTGCGTTATCACATCGAACACCGCGTCTTCCTCGCCAATGATCGCACCGTGATCTTCAAGTAAGTCTTCAAGCAAGGCGTCAAACAAGTCTTCAAGCAAGGCGTTAGATAAGTCTTCAAGCAAGGCGTCACACAAGCCTTCAAGACAGACCACGTGTGAATCATCGGCCGTCACCCAAGGGAGGAAGCGCAGTCATGAATACCCAAGCGACACCCACCGCGAGCGCGGACGAGACACTCGCACAGCCCACCGCCGCCGTGATCGATGGCAAGGCCGCCTCGGCGCGACTGCTCAAGGAAGTCACGGCAGAGGTCGCAAGCCTCGCGCAACAGGGCGTGATACCGGGGCTTGCCGTCGTGCTGGTCGGCGAAGACCCGGCAAGCCAGGTGTATGTACGCAACAAGCTCAAGCGCACCGTCGAGTGTGGCATGCAGTCCTTCGAGCACGTGCTGCCCAGCGAGACCCGCGAAGCCGAGCTGCTGGCCCTGGTCGCCAGACTCAATGCAGACCCCGAGGTGCATGGCATCCTCGTCCAGCTGCCGCTGCCGGCGCATATCCAGGAAGACGCGGTGCTGGAGGCCATCGACCCCGCCAAGGACGTCGACGGCTTCCATCGCATGAACGTCGGGGCGCTGGTGCAGGGCGCCGATGCCCTGGCGCCCTGCACGCCCACCGGCTGCATGCGCCTGTTGCGCGACACCCTTGCCGAGCGCGGCGGTGACCTTTCCGGGCTGCACGCGGTGATCATCGGCCGCTCCAACATCGTCGGCAAGCCGATGGCCAGTCTGCTGCTCGCCGCCAACTGCAGCGTCACCCAGCTGCACTCGCGCAGCCAGAATCCCGCCGAACTCTGTCGCCAGGCCGATATCGTGGTGGCCGCGGTCGGGCGCCCGAACATGATCAGCGCCGACTGGATCAAGCCCGGCGCCGTGGTCATCGATGTGGGCATCAATCGCATCGCGCAGTCCGCCGAGCAAAGCCCCACCGGCAAGGCACGCACCCGCCTGGTCGGGGACGTGGACTTCGCTGCGGTCAGCAAGATCGCCGGCGCCATCACGCCTGTCCCGGGGGGCGTCGGCCCGATGACCATCGCCTGCCTGCTCGCCAACACCCTGACTGCCGCGCGTCGCCAGTCGGCCTGAACCACTAGAGGTACGTTTGCGCGTACCGGGAGTCACCGATGCCCTTTTCCCTGCTCAAGTACGGCCTGTCCTCCGAGTATCCGGCCGAAGTCGACCTCCCCCCGCCCACGGAGCTGAAGTCCCGCTACGACGTGGTCATCATCGGCGGCGGCGGGCACGGCCTGGCCACCGCCTACTATCTGGCCAAGTATCACGGCATCACCAATATCGCCGTGCTGGAAAAGGCCTACCTGGGCAGTGGCAACACCGCGCGCAACACCGCGGTGATTCGCTCCAACTACCTGACGCCGGAAGGCGTGCGCTTCTACAGCGAATCGGTGCGCATGTTCCAGGGACTGTCCAACGAGTTCGACTACAACATCATGTACTCGGAACGCGGCCAGCTGACCCTCGCGCACACCGATTCCACCGTGCGCGCCTTCCGCCAGCGCGCCGAGGTCAACACCCACTTCGGCGGGCGCACCGAGATGCTGGATCGCCAGCAGATCCGCGAGCTGGTACCGACCCTGAATCTGGACCCCGGCCACCTGCCGGTCATGGCGGGCCTGTGGCACATCGATGGCGCCACCGCGCGGCATGATGCGGTCGCCTGGGGTTACGCCAAGGAGGCCGCCAAGCGCGGCGTCGAGATCCACCAGCTCACCGAGGTGCAGGACCTCGTGGTCGAAGGCGGCAAGATTCGCGCCGTGAAGACCAATCGCGGCACCGTGCAGTGCGGCTGCGTGGTGCAGGCGGTGGCCGGGCACAGCTCGGTACTCGCCAGAAAGGCCGGCTTCACCATGCCCATCATCAGCTACCCGCTGCAGGCGATGGTCACCCAGCCATTTAAGCCGTTCCTCGACCCGCTCGTCAGCTCCTCGGCCCTGCACTGCTACGTGCAGCAGACCAGCCGTGGCGAGGTGGTGTTCGGCGGTGGCTCCGACCCCTACCCGCTCTACAACACCCGCTCGACGCTGGACCTCAAGGAAAGCCTGATCGCCGCAGCGCTGGAGATGTTCCCCTTCCTGTCCCAGGCCCGCCTGATGCGCCAATGGGCGGGCACGACCGACATGACGCCGGACTACAGCCCGATCATGGGCGAGAGCCCCGTCGAGAATTACTACCTGGATGCCGGCTGGGGCACCTGGGGCTTCAAGGCGACGCCGATCTGCGGCAAGACCATGGCCGAGCTGGTCGCTTCCGGCGGCAAGACTCCGGACCTGATTGCCCCCTTCGCGCTGGAACGCTTCGCGCGCTTCCGTCAGGTCAACGAGATGGGCGCGACTGCCGCCAGCCACTGATGCCTCGCGACGGCTCGACCTACAAGGCTCGATGACTGCCCGGGTATGCGCACCCCACGGTGGATGTACAAGAACAACGGTCAAGGATTTCCGCGATGAAGATCATGCCCTGCCCACTCAATGGGCCCCGAAATATCAGCGAATTCGTGTATGGCGGCGAGCTTGCCGACATGCCAGACCCCGATACCTGCAGTGATCGCGAGTGGGCCGACTACGTCTTCTTCAGCGACAACACCGCCGGTGTCGTCACCGAATGGTGGATGCACGCGGCCTCCAGCTACTGGTTCCTCGCCGAGCGTCACACCGTGACCGACGAGATCCTGCGCACCTTCGACCCCTCCGAGCGCTTCACCCAGCGCGTGGAGTTCCCACTGCACACCACGGATAGCTCGGGAGAACGCGCATGAACGCCAGAGTCCCCATGACCCGAGGCGCACGTCTGCCGGCCCCGATGGGCCGACTGATCGACCGTGACACGCCCGTGACCTTCAGCTTCGACGGCAAGAGCTATCAGGGCTTTGCCGGCGACACCATCGCCAGTGCCCTCGCCGCCAATGGCCGCTGGCTGCTGTCGCGCTCCTTCAAGTATCACCGCCCGCGTGGCGCCCTGACCTTCGCCGGCCAGGACGCCAATACCCTGGTGCAGTTGCCGGATGAGCCCAACGTGCTGGGCGATGAGCGCCAGATCAGCCCGGGGCTTGAAGTCACTGCTCAGAACGTCACTGGCAGCCTGGACAACGACCGCGACATGCGGCTGGGCAAGTTCTCGAAATTCATGCCGGTGGGCTTCTATTACCGCGCCTTCTACAAGCCCAAGGGCGTCTGGAAGTACTGGGAGCCGCTGATTCGTCGCAAGGCCGGGCTCGGCACGCTGAATCTGGACGTGCGCGGCGACTATCACGACAAAGCCTATCTGTTCCATGACGTGGTGGTGGTAGGCGCCGGCCCGGCCGGCATGACGGCCGCGCTTAAGGCGGCCGAGGGTGGCGCGAACGTGCTGCTGGTCGAACAGGGCCGTCTGCTCGGCGGTGCCTTGACCTACGCACGCTTCGATGCCGAAGGACATGAGGCCAGCCAGACGCTTGAGCGTCTTGGCGCGGCCATCACGGCGCATCCGCGCATCGACGTGATGACCGAGGCGACCTGCAATGCCTGGTTCACCGACAACTACCTGCCGGTGATCCGCGGCAAGCGCCTCTACAAGGTGCGGGCCAAGGAGTGCATTCTCGCCAGCGGCGCCTTCGACCAGCCGGTGGTATTTCGCAACAACGACCTGCCGGGCATCATGCTCGCCAGTGCCGCCCAGCGCCTGATGCAGCACTATGGCGTCTTGCCGGGCAAGCAAGGGGTGGTGATCACCGGCAGCGATGATGGCTATCTGGCGGCGCTGGAGCTGATGGAGCACGGCGTCAACATCGTCGCCCTGCTCGACATGCGCGCTCAGCCCGATGATGAAAGTCTGGCCGATGCGGTGCGCCACTGCGGCATCGCCTTGAAGCTCGAGCACGCCATCTTTGAAGCGCAGGCGGAGAAGTCGCTGCATCACGTCACGGGCGTCGAAGTACGCAGGATCGTCGCGCGCGGCGAACTGGCCGCCGAGGGAGAGGTGATTCCCTGTGATCTGGTCTGCATGACGGCGGGCTACATGCCGGTCTATCAGCTGGCCTGCCAGGCGGGTGCCAAGCTCTCCTATCTGGATGACGATGCACGCTTCAGCCTCAGCGGCCTGCCGGCACACCTGCACATGGCGGGCTCTGCCAATGGCCTCTATCACCTCAAGGACGTGATGGCCGATGGCCAGCGTGCCGCCAGATCTGCACTGGCCGGGCTTGCCGCCGCAGGCAAGGTCGTGGATGTCACGATTGAGGCGAATGAGCCGGCGGCCATCACGCCGTCACGTCCCTTCCGTCAGCATGGCTGGCCGCTGTTCGCGCACCCCAAGGGCAAGGAATTCGTCGATCTGGATGAAGACCTGCAGATTCGCGACATCCTCAATGCCACCCGCCACGGCTATCGCGACATCCAGCTGGTCAAGCGCTTCTCGACGCTGGGCATGGGCCCCTCCCAGGGCCGTCATTCGGCACTGCCGGCCGCGCGTCTGGTCGCCGAAGCCACCCAGCGCACCGTCAGCGAAACCGGCGTGACCACCGCGCGCCCGCCCTTCGTGGCCGAACCGCTGCCGTTGCTGGCCGGTCGCAGCTTCGACCCCTACCGCCAGACACCGATGCATCAGCGCCACCGGGATCTGGGCGCCACCATGATGCCGGCCGGCCACTGGGCGCGCCCGGCCTTCTATGGCCGCCCGGAGGAGCGCAATGACGCCATGCAGAACGAGGCATTGGCCGTGCGCAATGGCGTGGGCCTGATCGATGTCTCGACCCTGGGGGGCATCGAGCTGCGCGGGCCGGACGCCGCCGAACTGCTCAACCGCCTCTACACCTTCGCCTTCCTCAAGCAGCCGGTAGGCCGCACGCGTTACGCCACCATGGCCAACGAGCAAGGCGTCATCATCGATGACGGCGTCTCGTGTCGCCTCGGTGAGGAACACTTCTATGTCACCGCCACCACCAGCGGCGTGGACCGGGTCTACCAGCAGATGCTGAAGTGGAATGCCCAGTGGCGGCTGGATGTCGATATCACCAACGTCACCACGGCCTGGTGCGCCGTCAATCTGGCCGGCCCCCTAGCCCGCGAGGTGCTGAGCAAGGTGTGCCGCGATATCGACCTGAGCCCCCAGGCCTTCCCCTATCTTGAGCTGCGCACCGGCCACATCGAGACCGAGCTGCTGGGCACCACCGGCAGCATACCGGCACGCCTGCTGCGGGTCGGCTTCGTCGGTGAGCTGGGCTACGAGATCCATGTGCCGAGCCGTTTCGGCGAAGCGCTGTGGGACCTGCTGATGCTCGCAGGCGAGCAGGCCGATATCCGCCCCTTCGGTGTCGAGGCCCAGCGTCTGCTGCGTCTGGAGAAAGGCCACATCATCATTGGTCAGGACACCGATGGCATGAGCCATCCCGGTGAGATCGGCCTTGAGTGGGCAGTCAGCCACAAGAAGCCCTTCTGTGTCGGACGGCGGGCGATCGAGATTCTTGCCGCCCAGCCCCAGACCCGCAAGCTAGTCGGCTTCATGCTGCCCAAGGACAGCCCGCAACCGCTGGAAGGTCAGCTGGTGCTCAGCGGAGGTGAACAGAGCGCAGACGCCGCCAAGCCCGGCGGCGACATCACCGGCAACGTGACCTCGTGCGAGTACAGCGCGACGCTGGGTGCCATCATCGGCCTGGCCTACGCCGGACTCGACAGCAGTACGCCCGGCAGCAAGATCACCATCCGCACGCAGGGCGACGTACTGGTCCAGGCCGACGTCGTCGCATTGCCCTTCTTCGATCCCGAGTCTGCCCGCCAGGAGCTGTGAGATGACGACAACCATGACGAACACGCTGGGCGGCGCCACGGCGTTGGCACGCTGTCCACTGCCCGAGAGCCTGGTCAGCCCGATGACGACCGCGACGGCAGATGTCTCGACGGCGGCCCTCAGTCACTGTGCGCTCGCCGACATGAGCGCTCTGGGACGCGCAGGCGTGCGCGGCCGCGACGCCGCCGATTGGCTGGCCGCACTGGGCTTCACGGTGCCGGGCGCGCCCAATGCGGCAACGCTTCAGTCAGACGGCAGCTGGCTGGTCAGGCTGTCAGTGGGTGAGTTTCTGCACCTGGCGCCGACCATCCCCCCACAGGCGGGCGTGGCCGAGCTGCCGCTCATCGCACAGGCGGATGAAGCGCTGGCCCAGGGCATGCGCGTGCATTCCCTGCCACGGCGTGATTCCCACGCCTGGTTCAGCCTGAGCGGCAGCACCCTGCCCGCCCTGATGGCCAAGCTGTGCGGGGTGGATCTGCGCAGCGAAGCCTTCCCGCCGGGAAGCGTCGCCCAGACCTCGGTGGCACGCACCAATGCCATCATCGTCAATGCGGGGAGCCTTGCGTGTCCCTGCTTCCACCTGCTGTTCGACATCGCCTCCAGCCACTATCTATGGGGCGTCATGCTCGATGCCATGCGCGAATACTCCGGCGAGAAAGTGACAGCCGCTGCCCTGCTGGCCCATCATCACGGCTAGCGATTGCGGCGCGACATCGGTATCCGCCCGCGGATGCCTCTCGCTTTATCACCCGCTCCCCGTCGCTGCCTGACCCACAGGCCGCGACGGGGACGCTGCGTTTCGCCAACCGCCTGTCGTACGTTGCCAAAGGAACCAGGTATGTCCGATTCCCAAGTGTCGCTGTCCAGCGGGCAAGATGTCGCGAGCGCCCCGACAGCACTTTCCTCGCTCGCGGCATCGCGCGAGAACGATTACACCGTGCCGGCGCTGTTTCGCGGGCTGAGAATCCTCGAGATGTTCAGCAGCAGTCGCAAGGTGCTGACCACCAACGACTTCGCCGAGGAGCTGGGCACCAGCAACTCGGCCATCTACCGCATCGTCATCACTCTCACCGACATGGGCTATCTCAAGAAGATCGCCCGCAATACCTATGAACTGGGGCCACAGGTCATCTCGCTGGGCTTCAGCTATCTGGCCAGTCGTGACCTGGTCGAGGTGGTCGCGCCCCACCTGGATACCCTGCGCGACCAGACCACCATGTCGTGCCACTTGAGCGTTCGCGAGGGCACGGACGCCATCTATCTCTACCGCGCCTTCGCCGCACAGCGAATATCGGTCAACATCCCCATCGGTTCCCGCCTGCCGTGCCATGTCAGCGCCATGGGGCGCATTCTGCTCACGGTACTGGGCGAGGATGAACTGCAGCAGCTCTACCGCCAGATTCGGCTGGATGACTACCCACCGCCGGCACCCCAGAATCTGCCTGCCCTGAAGGATGCCATCGAGGAAGCTCGCCGCCAGGGATGGGTGGAGAGTCGCTCTGACTACGCCACCGCCATTGCCACGGGACTGTATGACCATACCGGTCATCTGGTCGGCGCCATCAATATCTCGGGCCCTGATGCGATGATGGCCGATGAGCGCCGCCGCCTGCTGTTGCGCGGCGCGCTGATGGACTGCGCCCGCCATATCAATCATGAGCTGGGTGGCCTGCACCGCCGCTGACGCCGTGTCCGTCTGATCGCGGCTTGTTCATCCCGGGCCCTTCATCATCCCTCTTGTTACCGCCTCCTTTACCCTATCCTTTCCCCCGCCGTTCACCCTCCGTTCGCCCTGGAACACGAGAAGGCCCGCCAATTGGCGGGCCTTCTCGTATCACATGCTGGCGGGGCGCATCACGCTCTGAATCATCAAATTCTGCGCCTCTGAATCATCAGACTATGAGACTCCAGCACTTGGGGTGCGGGCTCAACGCGTCGCCCCCTTGAGTACCGCAGCCGAGGCCGCAGCGCTCGCCTTGCCGGCGTGCCCGGACACATTGCCTTCCCCCTGTGACGGCGAGGACATGTTGACGAATTCCGGGTAGGCACCCATGCCGCATTCGTGCATGTCCATGCCTTCCAGTTCTTCTTCCTCGCTGACACGCAGGCCACCACAGACCTTCTTGATCACCAGCAGCGCCACGAAGCTTGCGCCGAACATCCAGGCGAAGATGATCAGCGTGCCCAGGATCTGGGTGCCGAAGTCCGCCTCCGGATTGGAAAACAGCACTGCCATGATGCCCCACAGGCCTGCGGAACCATGCACGGAAATCGCACCGACCGGGTCATCGATCTTGAGGCGATCAAGCCCCACCACCGACAGCACCACGATGATGCCGCCCACTGCGCCGACCAGTACCGCAAGGCCGGCAGACGGCAGCAGCGGTTCCGCGGTGATCGAGACCAGACCGGCCAGAGCACCATTCATCACCATGGTCATGTCAGTCTTGCCGAACATGGCGCGTGACAGCAGTGCCGCGGCCACCATGCCCGCAGAGGCCGCCGCATTGGTGTTGACGAAGATACGCGCCACGCTGTTGGCATCATCGAGACTAGCGATCTTGAGCATCGAGCCGCCATTGAAGCCGAACCAGCCCATCCACAGGATGAACATGCCCAGCATGGCGATCGGCAGATTGGCGCCCGGGATGGCACGCACCTTGCCGTCAACGCCGTAGCGACCCTTGCGCGGACCGACCAGCAATACCGCCGCCAATGCCGCCGCCGCGCCCGCCATGTGCACGACCACCGAGCCTGCGAAGTCCTGATAGCCCATCGCATCCAGGAAGCCGCCGCCCCACTTCCAGTAGCCTTCCACCGGATAGATGACCGCGACCATCACCACTGCGAAGATCAGGAACGGCCACAGGCGCATGCGTTCCGCCACGGCCCCCGAGACGATGGACATGGTCGCGGCTGCAAACACCGCCTGGAAGATGAAGTCCGCCATGCTGGAGTAATAGGCGGCGCCTTCGCCAGCACTGATGTCGCTGAGGCTATTGTCAGCGCTGAGCATGAACGAAAGCCCCGGAATCACGCTGCTGATGGCGTTGTCACCGGGGTACATCACGTTGTAGCCCACCACCAGGAACACCAGACAGGCGATGCCGTAGAGCAGCGCATTTTTGGTCAGGATCTCGACGGTATTCTTGGAGCGCACCAGCCCGGATTCCAGCATCGCGAAGCCGCAGGCCATGAACATGACCAGCGCGGTACACATCAGGAAGTAGAACGTATCCAGCGCGTAGCTGAGTTGCAGCACATCGATATTCACCAGCGTTTCCCCTTTGTTGTTATCCGCAAGCGCTGTGGTCGGTGGCTTGCGATCCATTCCCTGTCACGCCCTCGGCGCCGAGAGTTGTTTGCCGAGAGCTCTTTATCAGGAGCGGTTTGCCAGAAGCAGCTTGCCGAGATCGTGGCCTAGACCGCTGCCTGAGCCGTCGCTTCGGCGTTGGCCGCGACACTTGTCTCGCGGGCTTCCAGCCACTCGAGCACGCTGGGCAGATAGCGCGTCAGTCCCTTGTAGTCGATCAGCTCCGCCGGCAGGGTCTTCAGCACCTTCAACAGCCGCGTCTGCCAGACCGGGTTGGTACACAGGTCTTCCAGACTGATCAGATAGGTGCGGATACCGAAGAACAGCGCATGACTGCGCGGCATGCGCACCAGCGTCTGCAGCTCGACCCGCAGATGCACATCACGGCCAGCATTCTCTGGCGTGATGGTGGTGCGATCACTGCCCCACTCGGCGTAGGTCTCCGGGGAGCTGTCCATGCGCGGATGGATGGTCATGGTCCAGTTCAGGCGCCGCACCGGCCCGCCGACCTGGATGGCGCACAGGTATTTGAGCGCGCGATCGAATACGCCCATCTCATGCGCCAGCGGCACCGGGCCATGCCACTGCTTGAAGCTCATGCCGGCGTCGAAGGCCAGTGACCAGTCCGCCGGACAGGTGATCATGCCGGCGTCCATGAAGAGGTCACCGTCGCGCTGGTCGAGCAGCGCGATATCGCCCTGCATCTGACGGCCGATATAGTCCAGCGGCGGCAATGGCAGGCTGGCGTCATCGCCCATGCAAAAGGCCTGCTCCAGTCCCAGCAGATGATTGCGCCACACGCAGTCATCGCCGTCGCGCTCGAAACTGAAGGCCTCGGGATAGTCCCGGGCGTAATGCGTCATCACGAATTCCAGGAAGTCCCAGGCGGCCGGCTGCATGTGCGGCATCACCAGACAGCGTCTGGGGTCCTTGGCCAGCACCCGCTCACGCTCGGCGATCTCGCTCAGATAGTGCTCATCGATATCCAGCATGTGCTCGGTGATGGAACCCGGCTTGCCGGGCAAGGTATGCGGCTCGATATTGACCGAGTAACGGTACTCATCTTCCGGGAACGGGAAGGGAAAACGCTGGATGGCGTGATCGGAATTCTTGAAGGTGAACAGACCATGAAACGCCTGGTCATCTCGCGGGGAAAATTGCATGTTCCTGCTCCTTGGGGGTCCATCTCGCGAAAGACGTATTCAGAGATCCAGCACCAGCCGCTGGCTGCGTGCCCGGGAAACGCAGGGCATCACGCAGCGCTGACTGGCCCGCTCCTGTTCATCGAGGAAGGCATCACGGTGCTCCGCCTCCCCCTCCAGCATCTCGACCCGACACTGCCCGCAGACGCCGCCACGGCACAGGCTCGTCACCTCGACACCGCTGCGCTCCAGCGCTTCCAGCATCGACTCCTGGGCGCCAACCGACACTTCGACGCCGCTGGTGCGTGCCACGGCCGTGAAGGGAGTCCCCGGTTCCGGGGCGGCAAAGACCTCGTGGTGGATGCGCGCGAGACTCCAGTGCAGCTCGCGTGCCGCTTCCTTCACGGCATCGATCATGGCCTGCGGGCCGCAGAGATAGACGTGCGTACCGGCGGGCTGACGCGCCAGCAAGGCCTTCAGGTTCGGGCGTTCGAGACGATGCTGGGTGATGTTGCCACTCGCCAGATAGGGCGCGGCCTCCGGGAAGCGGGCGACGTCGAGGTCCTGGCTGCGCAGGTGCAGCTCCCAGCTGGCGCCACGCCGCTCAAGCTCCGGCAGGTAGGAGAGAAACGGCGTGATGCCGATGCCGCCTGCCAGCATCAGGTGGTGGCGCGCCTGCCAATGCGGCAGAAACAGGTTGGCCGGCGGGCTGAGTTCCAGCTCGTCGCCGACCTGCACGCGGGAATGGATGGCTTCGGAGCCACCACGCGAGACCGGCTGCCGACGCACCGCGATGCAGTAATGCGAGGGATCATCCGGCGGGCTGATCAATGAGTAGGCGTTGCGACACACCCGCCCCTCTCCCGGAATGCCCAGCACCACATGACTGCCCGGCGAGAACGGCCTGAAGGGGGACGCCTCATCGGCAGGCACCAGAGTGAGACGGCGCACACTGCTGCTGAGCTGATCGACCGCGGCGACCCGCGCCTTCATGAAGCGAGACATGGTGCCACCTCCTCCTGTGGGGGAATCTCTCCCGGGGCTTCCGCATCGATTCGCACGCCCATGTAGGCGCCGAGACGCTTGGAAAAATGATCACGCACTTCCAGCATCAAACCGCAGCCATCACAGGCTGCCGGCGAGTGGATGACATGCTCACTGACCTGCTGACAGTGCACGCAGAACACATGCCGCCCCAGGGCAGCGACCGGCAACATCACCATGTCATCCAGCAGCAGCCCCTGCTGCTGAGCCAGATTGGCGACCTGCCACACGAAATGCTCACTGCCGATGATGACCAGACACCCCGCGACACCGATCTCGCTGATGGCGCCGACCAGTGCGTCGCAGGCCTTCGGGCGGTCATCGACGTCATACCAGCGATGCAGGCGGGTGTTGACGGCGGGCCCCGTGGACAACGCCTCTGTTGCCGGGGCGGATTGCACGGCGCCTCCCACCTCGCGGCTACCGAGCTGATCAAGCAGCGTACTGATCAGCTGACAATGCATCTGCAGCTGCTGACGGGCGTTGCCCGCCGCCTCACCAGTGCCTGGCAGGCTCTCGGGAGACTGGCACGCCACCAGATAGCGTTGAGCATCGGGCAGCGCCTCGATGCGTGGATAGTGTTGCCGACTTCGAATCCCGGCAGTGACAGAGGATGATTGCGGGCTTTTCATGACACGACCCTGCTCTGAGAAATTGTCCTTGTTGTAATGCCGCCGTCTTGACGATGACGTGCATCCGACTACCACCCAATTTCTTGAGCATATTTCGTGCCATTGACGGCAAAATCATTGCCCTACATACTCGATAAAATCGCCTGAAAACTCCGTTTCACACATGAAAAATTAATCGAGACATTCACGCACCAAAACAGAACATTCAGCTCAAGTAAAACGGCTTTTATTCACCATTATTGCTCTGTTTCAATCTCACCTCACAAGCCAACCTCTACGCCTGACATCTTTCTCATGAAATACCCACAAGATCCTGAAAGAATGGAAAAAATCTGCCTTTAGAAAATCACGACCTCTCCATCGACACGACACCATGTGCTACTCCACAGCCAGCATTCTGACGCGCTTTCCCTTGCATTATATTGGCCGTATTCCTTGACTTGACTCAGCACAAAATAAGGCGCCTCACCGAAGGGGTGAGGCGCTCTAATGACTCGATGACGTCAGGTCACATTTCTCCATATCAACCGGAGCATAGTTACTGTCATTGCGACAGCTTTCCTGGACAACATTGCGGCGAGCTTGCTGACAAAAGGCTCCGCAGCTTTGCCATGACAATCATGCGCAATGAAACACTCACAAGAGAGATCGTGCCATCAGTAACCGCCCTGGCCCGGCACCCAGTTGGTGCCCGCCAGCGGCACCCGGGCCATGGCCGCGGCTTCCACGTTCAGGGCGACCAGATCTTCCGGTTCCAGATGGTGCAGGTGCGACTTGCCACAGGCACGTGCCAGGGTCTGGGCTTCCAGCGTCAGCACGCGCAGGTAGTTGGCCAGACGCTTGCCGGCTGCGACCGGGTCCAGTCGCTGGCTCAGCTCCGGGTCCTGGGTGGAGATACCGGCCGGACACTTGCCATCCTGGAAGTCGTCATAGAAACCGGCGGCGGACCCCAGCTTCTGATACTCATCGGCATAGCGCGGATGGTTGTCGCCCAGCGCAATCAAGGCGGCGGTACCGATGGCCACGGCGTCGGCACCCAGCGCGATCGCCTTGGCCACATCTGCGCCGTTGCGAATCCCGCCGGAGACGATCAGCTGCACCTCACGGTGCAGGCCCATCTCCTGCAGTGCCTGAGTGGCCTGGGGGATGGCGGCCATGGTCGGAATGCCGACGTGTTCGATGAAGACATCCTGGGTGGCGGCCGTGCCGCCCTGCATGCCATCCAGCACGATGACATCCGCACCCGCCTTCACCGCCAGCTTGACGTCGTAGTAGGTGCGGGTCGCGCCGATCTTGACGTAGATCGGCACCTGCCAGTCGGTGATCTCGCGCAGTTCGGCAATCTTGATCGCCAGGTCATCCGGGCCGGTCCAGTCCGGGTGGCGACAGGCGCTGCGCTGGTCGATGCCCTGCGGCAGCGTACGCATGCCCGCGACCCGCTCGGAAATCTTCTGGCCCAGCAGCATGCCGCCACCGCCTGGCTTGGCGCCCTGGCCGAGCACGACTTCAATGGCGTCGGCCTTGCGCAGGTCGTCCGGGTTCATGCCATAACGTGACGGCAGATACTGATAGACGAGGCGCGAGGACTGGCCGCGCTCTTCCGGGGTCATGCCGCCATCGCCGGTGGTGGTGGAGGTGCCGATTTCCGAGGCACCACGGCCCAGCGCTTCCTTGGCCTGGGCGGACAGGGCACCGAAGCTCATGCCGGCGATGGTCACCGGCGTGCTGATCACGACCGGCTTCTTGGCATGGCGCGTGCCAAGCACGACTTCGGTCTCGCACTTCTCGCGATAGCCTTCCAGCGGATAGCGCGACATGCTGGCGCCGAGGAACAGCAGGTCATCGAAATGCGGCACCTTGCGCTTGGCGCCCCAGCCACGGATATCGTAGATTCCCGTCTCCGCCGCGCGCTGGATCTCATGAATGACATCGCGGCCGAAGGTGGCAGATTCCCGCAGTGCCGGGTTGTAGGGCTGTGTTTGAGTCTCGTCGGTCATGTTGAGCATCCTGATCAGTAGGCTGAGGCGTTGTCGACCTTGAAGTGATAGAGCTGACGCGCGGATCCATAACGCGTGAAGCTGGCCGGGTCTTCATCGATTCCGGCACTCGCCAGCAACTCCGCCAGTTCTTCCAGGTGCTCGGCACGCATGTCCTTGGCGATGCAGTCCGCGCCCAGCGATGCGACCGTGCCCTTCACGTAGATTCGCGCTTCGTAGAGCGAATCGCCGAGGCCTTCACCGGCATCGCCGCAGACCACCATGCGGCCCGCCTGGCCCATGAAGGCACTCATGGCCCCGATGTTGCCCTTGACGACGATATCCACGCCCTTCATCGAGATGCCGCAGCGCGCCGAGGCATTGCCTTCGATAATCAGCAGGCCGCCGTGGGCGGTCGCGCCCGCGGACTGGGAAGCATCGCCCTTGACCCGCACGCAGCCGGACATCATGTTTTCCGCCACCCCGACCCCGGTGTTGCCGTGGATGGTGACGCTGGCCTTCTGGTTCATGCCCGCGCAGTAATAGCCCGCATGGCCATCGATATCGACACTGATGTCGTCATTGATGCCGCAGGCGATGTTGTGGGCGCCGTCGGAATTGACCACTCGCCACTCACGCGCGTCCTTCAGGGTGTCGGCATCGTGCAGGGCCTGGTTCAATTCGCGCAGCCCTTCAACGGCCAGATCGTGTGTCTTCATCATTACGCGGCCTCCGAACGGGCGGTGTCTTTTTCCCACAGATACAGGCGGCCGGGTTCCGGCTCCCACACGCGGGCATCCTTGATGCCCGGCAGACTGGCCAGGGCACGGTATTCCGAGGCCATGGCCACGTAGTCATCGGTCTCGGCGATCACGGCAGGCTTGCAGGCGATCGGGTCACGTACCACGGCGAAGCCATCACGCGTGCCGATGGTGAAGGTGAAGAAGCCATCAAGGTCCTTCAGGGCGCCGGTGATCGCGGCTTCCAGGCTGTCGCCCTGCTCCAGACGCCAGGTCAGGTAGCCGGCGGCGACTTCGGAATCGTTGTCGGTCTCGAAGCTGATGCCCTCACGCTTGAGCTTGGTGCGCAGCCAGTTGTGGTTGGACAGCGAGCCGTTGTGGACCAGGCACAGATCACGCCCGGTGGAGAACGGGTGGCTGCCCTGCAGGGTCACGGCGCTTTCGGTCGCCATGCGGGTATGGCCGATGATGTGGCTGCCCTGCATGCCCTTGAGGCCATAGAGGCTGGCGATATGGGCCGGCAGGCCCACCGCCTTGAGGATCTCGATGCTCTGCCCCACGCTCAGCACGCGAATCTGCGGGGCGCTGTCGGCAAGCCAGCTGCGCACGGCACTTTCTTCCCCGGCGATCTTGAATACCGCGACACTGGCATTGCTGAACCAGTCCGCCACCGTGCCGACCTGCTCGCCCAGGCCCTTGGCGATCGCCTCCCAATCCTCATCGGCACCATCGCTTTGCAGCGTCAGCTTGATGCCAGCGTCAAATTCGTCGCCATAGATGGCGAAGCCGGCGCTGTCCGGGCCGCGATCGGTCATCGCGATCAACATCGGCTCGAACAGCTCCCCCAGGCGCGATTCCAGCGCCGGGTTCTTGAGATAAAGCCCTACGATTCCACACATGGTGATGTCCTCTCACGGGCAGGAGGCGTCTCCTGCCTGATGTCTTGAGCGTGGTGGTGACAGTGGCGACCCTCGTCTGGCATGCCCCGCGAGATCCGCGAGCGCCGCCGGATGAGATCAGAAGAATTCGGCGTAGCGCTGGACTTCCCAGGCACTGACCTGCGCGTTGTAATCCAGCCATTCCTCGCGCTTGAGGCGCATGAACTCGGCGCAGATTCCCTCGCCCAGGCTCTCGCGCAGAATGCTGTCCGCCTCGAGCGCATCGATGGCCAGCGCCAGATTCTGCGGCAGCTTCTCGATGCCCTTCTCGGCGCATTCGCTCGGGGTCAGCGAGTAGAGATTTATGTTGTGGGGCGTGCCCGGGTCCAGCTTGCGCGCTACGCCATCCAGCCCCGCCGCGATGATGGCGGCGTGCACGAGATAGGGGTTGCAGCCGGCGTCCGGCAGGCGGAACTCGAGGCGACCGTAGGGCACACGCACCATGGCCGAGCGGTTGTTGTCCCCGTAGGCGATGAAGACCGGCGCCCAGGTCGCGCCGCTGGTGCTGCCACCACCGACCAGACGCTTGTAGGAATTGACGGTCGGCGCGGCAAAGGCACACAGCGCCGGAGCATGTGCCAGCAGTCCGCCGAGGAAGTGGTACGCCAGCGGCGATAGGCCCATGCCCTGGGCGTCGGAATCATCGCCGAACAGGTTGCGGCCGGTGTCATCGCACACGGACAGGTGGAAGTGCATGCCATTGCCCGGGCGGTCCGCCAGCGGCTTGGGCATGAAGGAGCACACCATGCCCAGGTCATTGGCGATCTCGCCGGCGGCCATGCGCACGAAGGTGAAGCGGTCTGCCGAGGTCAGCGCATCGCTGTAGGTGTAGTTGATCTCGAACTGGCCGTTGGCGTCCTCGTGATCGATCTGATAGACGTCGAAGTCCACCGCCTGCAGCGATTCGACCAGACGTTCGAGGAATTCACGCGAACGCGACAGGCCCTTGTAGTCGTAGCAGGGCTTGGCGAGGGTATCGCTCTCGTCCACCGGCAACAGCTCACCCGCCTCCCCCCTGCGGAACAGCGAGAATTCCGGCTCCAGCCCGCTATTGAGCGTCCAGCCCTTCTCCTTCAGGCGCTCCAGCTGCTTGAGCAGCACCACGCGGCTGTCGTTGGCGAACGGCTGACCATTGACGTAGCCATCACAGGCCATGCGCGCATAGCCCGGCTGCCACGGCACCAGCGACAACGAGCTCAGATCACCCCGCGCCATGAAGTCCGGCCCCTCCGGCGACATGCCGAGACCACTGACGGCGAAGCCGGCAAAGCCGGCGCCCTTCTCGACCACATCCATCAGGCAATTGGCCGGCACGGACTTCGTCTTGGCAGCGCCATGAATATCCACGAACTGCGCCAGCAGATAGCGAATGTCGTGATCCTTGATGAACTGTTGCGCGTTTTCGGGTGACATCTGGGTTTCCTCTGAGAGCGGACCGGGTTCCATCTCCCTCGACACTGTCTGCCACCCCGGGAAACCTGACCCCTTGTGGTGACTCGCCACGTCAAGATAGCGGATGAAACGAGTTTTTGTGATTCCTGCTGGTCAACTTTATTTCCCCCAAAGAAAAGCATGCAGCATGCCATTTCGCCAGTTGCCGCCCAGAGCTTTTCACCAACCTCCTGTTTTACATGTAAATTTATTTTCCAAGCTCGTTTTACCCCACAGGAAACGCCAAGTGATCCTGAGTGAATTCCTGCCCGTTTCTCGAAATAGGCATCATTTCGGTGCCCAAAGCCCTCTCTTCGCACCATCATGACGCAAAGCGCTAATATTCACGCCCTGATTCGTGCTGCCAATCGGCGTCTGACTCGCTCAAGGGCTGCCGTGGCCATGGCCTTTGACGGAATTGGCAAGCCCCTTGCTTAACTATGGGGAATGTTTCTTTCCTTCCAAGAATCGACTCTCGTGCGATCAGGCAAGGCAAGCAGCAGGCACAAGCCCTGGTGAAGCGCCTGAAGAGGCGAAAGAACAACAACACCTCCTGCGGCGGATGCGCGTCTTGCGCGACATCATCGCCAGCATCAGCAGGACTACGGCACCCCCCATTTACGCTAGGCAGCACGACTCACAGGAGAAAGGGACGCATGGCGAATTCATGGCGCATCTCGGCACTGGCCGAACAACACCGCAAGCTGGGCGCGGAGCTTGAAGACTGGAATGGCATGGGCACCGCCTGGAATTACGCCGTCTCGGACACGGCCGATGACCACGAGACCATTCGCACCCGCGCCGGTCTGATGGATGTCTCGGGGCTCAAGAAGATCCACTGCAATGGCCCGCATGCTCAGGCCGTGCTGGATTACGTCACCACGCGGGACATGTCCAAGCTGTATCCGGGCAAGTCGGTGTATGCCAGCGTCTTGAATGAGGCCGGCAAGTTCGTCGACGACTGCATCGTCTATTGCCTGGCGCCGAACTCCTACCTCGTGGTGCACGGCACGGGCACCGCGAATGAAATGCTGGCCAAGAGTGCCCTGGGGCGCGCCGTCAGCCTGACCTTCGATGACGACATGCATGACATGTCACTGCAGGGTCCGGTCGCGGTGGATTTCCTGGAGCGTCACGTGCCGGGTATCCGTGAGCTGCGTTACTTCCACCATCTGCAGACCCAGTTGTTCGGCTGCCACGTGATGATCTCGCGCACCGGCTACACCGGCGAGCGTGGCTACGAGATCTTCTGCAAGGCCAAGGATGCCCCCTCTCTGTGGGAACAGATCCTCGCGGAGGGTGCCGACATGGGCATCAAGCCGTGCAGCTTCGGTACCCTTGACTGGCTGCGGGTCGAGAGCCACCTGCTGTTCTACCCGGCGGACAATTCCGAAACCTACCCGTACCCCGACCAGCCGGTGGGCGACACCTTGTGGGAGCTGGGCCTGGACTTCACCGTCTCGCCGGGCAAGACCGAATTCCGTGGCGCCAGCGAACACTTCGCGCTGCAGGGCAAGGAGCGCGTCAAGGTCTATGGCGTGCTGCTGGATTCGAAAGACGTCGCCCAGATCGGTGACAAGGTCTACGCCGACGGCAAGTGTGTCGGTGTCATCACCCAGGGCATGTACTCGCGCCTGAGCGATCGTTCCATGGCGCTGGCACGTCTCGAGCCCGGCTATGCCGAGCATGGCACCCCGCTGACCCTCAAGACCGGCACTGACGGCGAGACCAGCCTCTCGGCCATCAGCCATTCCCTGCCCTTCGATGACCCGGAAAAGGCCAAGCGACTGGCTCGCGGCTGATCGCACGCCACAGCCACGAGGCAACAAGCTCAAGCCCCGCGGCGACAGCGCGAATCGCGTGATGCTGGATAGCGTGAAACCTGAGAGGCCTCCTCGGCATGGCGTCGAGGAGGCCTCTTGCATCACATGCCATGGAGTCAGACCGAGGACTGGCCACAAACGTGGATGAGGGTTGGCGGTAAACTTGATAATGTCACCCGATATTCGCACGCGGGTGACGCGCAACGACTCCCACAAGGACGCGTATTCTCACCCCGCCTGATCATTGTCCTTATCGCATTCACCTCCGCCACAGGAGTTATCCATGCCGCGAGAATCCTCACATTCCTCCGATACACCTCAACCGACAGCGCCTGACACGAAAGTGTCTGACACGAAAGCGCCTTCGCTGGCCGCGGAACCTGTCGCGCAGTCCGAGGTGAAGGAGACCATCACCGCGGCAGCCGACGAGACACGCCTGGGACTCGAGCAGCACATTGCGCGCGCGCTCAAGCAGCAGCGAGTCTCGCAGGGCTACAAGATTTCCGACGTCTCGCGTATCGCCGGTGTCAGCCAAGGCATGATCAGCAAGGTGGAGAACGCCCAGGTATCCACCAGCCTCGATACCCTCAACAAGCTGTGCAATGCCTTGAGCCTGCCGATCTCGAAGCTGTTCAGCGATTACGATGTCAACGGGCGTGGTGCCCAGCACATCAAGGCCGGACAAGGCATGCAGGTAGTGCGCACCGGCACGGAAGTCGGCCATGCCTACCAACTGTTGAGCTACAAACAAGGCCCCAAGAAGCGCTACGAACCCTTCCTGATCACCATGGATGACGCCAGCGAAGTCTTCCCCAACTTCTGTCATGCCGGGCATGAATTCATCTACCTGCTTTCCGGCAACCTCACCTACCGTCATGGTGACAAGTTCTATGACATGGGGCCCGGTGACAGCCTGGCTTTCGATGCCGGTGTGCCGCATGGCCCCGAGAAATTGAACGAGGTACCGATTCAGCTGCTGTCGATCATTCACTACGACGATGCATGAGCCTCTCTGACGAATGAGACCCTCGAACATCCATCATCATCGTCATGGGGACTGGACAACATCAATGAAGATTCGCCTTGCCACACCCAAGGATGCTCAGGGAATTTCACGCGTTGCGTCCGCACTGGGCTATCTGCCCCACGACGATGATGCGTTGATCCTGCAGCGACTGGAGCACCTGTTGGCGTCACGCCATGACCGCATCTGGGTGGCGGAACAGGCGGGCGAAGTGATTGGCTGGCTGCATGCCCAGCATGTCTTTCGTGTCGCTTCAGCCGATTTCATCGAGATCCTGGGCCTGTCCGTCGCACAAGAGGCGCAACGACAAGGCGCAGGGCGGGCATTGGCCAGGCAGGCCATCGCCTGGGCATCCGACGAGGCGCTGACCCTGCGGGTTCGCACCCATGAGGCGCGCGATGTCGCCAGGAAATTCTATGCCGCCTGCGGCTTTACGCTGGTCAAGACACAGTGCGTCTTTCAGATGACTCCGTGATTCTGTACGCCTTCCTGATCGAGCTCGCCCGCCTTCCGGACTGAGTACGCCCCGCTATCATCCACTGCAGGCCGAAGAAAAAATCGTCTGCCATGACAGCGTTGCGAGACGCGACCTGTATAGCTCTTCATTCCTCTGGCAGTCGTATCGCCTGAATGGCGGCAGAGTTTTCGTCGTTTCCTCCAGCTACGGCACCTGTTTTCTGCGCGAAGAGGCATGAGGATGACGCTTCTTGCATGACATCCCTCCCCACGAGAATCTTGCCATCGCGCCGGCATGAGACTTTCGTCCGCCGGTGAAATATGTTTTTGACAGTGCCTTTTTCTCGGCTAGATTGAGTCGATGTAACGGGTTACATTCGAAGACCAGACATGGTTGCCCCGGCCATGTCCGCTACCTGCCCCACTGCATCATCCCCAACAATCAGAGGGTCGCTTCAGTCCCTGCTACGCCACGTACGCCCTGCTCCATGCATGACCTTCATAGAACAATCAACAATAAACGGAGACTCGACAATGGCTTGGTACTACTCCTATATCATTGGCTATTTCGTGATCATGTTCGCGATCGGCTACTACTACTTCCGCAAGGTGAAGACCTCTGACAGCTATCTGATTGCCGGCTGGAACATGGGCTACTGGAAGATCACCGGCACCACCATCAGCACCTGGTGTGGCGCGGCTGCCTTCATCGGCTGGATGGGGATGGGCTTTTCCAAGGGGCTCTCGGGGTACTTCATGTTCGCCCTGCCCGGCATCATCGCGAGCCTGATGCTGGTCATCTTCTTCAGCCGCCCGCTGCGTCGCAAGAAGCTCTATACCCTGGCGGACCTGTTCGGGCGCCGCTTCGGCCGCAAGGCCAGTCTGTTTCCCTCCTTCTTCTCAGCCTTCGTCTACTCGGTGCCTGCCACCGCGATCCAGATCATCGGCATGAGCACCATTCTCACCGTGGTGCTGGGGCTGGAGTTCAATACCGCCATCTTCGTGTCCTTTGCGCTGATTCTCGGCTTCACCATTCTGGGGGGCCTTGAAGCGGCCATCGTCACCGATGCCCTGCAGAGCATCCTGTTGATCGCCGGCATCATGGTGCTGGGCTTCACTGCCCTGAGTTATGCCGGGGGGCTGGAACATGCCCTGCTCAATACGCCGATCGAGTTCCTCGCCCTGCTGCCCGAGGGCAAGACGATGGAGGTAGTGACCTTTGCGCTGACGGTGGCGCCGTTCTACCTCGTCTGGCAGTGCACCTGGCAACGCATCTTCGCCTCCGAAAGTGAAGATGTGGCCATCAAGGCCGGCGTGTCAGGCTTCTCCATCGTGATGTTGATCTCCTTCTTGCCCTACTGCATCGGCGTGCTGGCGCGTCAATTCGTGCCGCTGGATACCTCGGCCGATCTCGTCTTCTCCTACGTCACCATGCAGTTGCTGCACCCGGCCATCGGCGGGCTGGTCATCGTCGGCCTGCTGGCCGCCCTGATGACCTCGGCGGATTCCTACATCCTGCAGGGCAGCTCCAATCTGGCGCATGATCTCTATGGCAATTTCATCAATCGTCACGCCAACGAGAAGCAGAAGATGGCCTCGGCACGCCTGAGTGTCGTCATCATCAGCGTGCTGGGACTTGGCGTCACCTTCCTGATGACCGACATCATCTCGGCCTATCAATGGGCGCTGCGCATCTCGGCCACCACGCTGATCTTCCCGTTCTTCGCGGTGATGTTCTGGAAGCCTGCGACGTCCCGGGGCTGCATCAGCAGCATGGCGAGCGCCCTGAGTGTCACCGCCCTCTGGCCACTGCTGTCGACTGGCATCGACCCCGCCTATCCGGGCTTCCTGACCTCGCTGGTCGTGCTGGTGGTCGTCAGCAAGTTGACCCGCCATAGCCCCAGCGAGGATGTCGCGGCCTATTACTGGGATGGTGCCGAGTCACACGCCGCAAGCGCTCTCCCGGACGCCGCCAAGCCGGATATCGCGCTGGCCTCGAAGGCCATCTGAGCGACACCGGATCACCAGGCCCATGAAGACAGGAAATGACTCGGGGCTTGTCGTTGCCACGAGCCATTTCACCGCCCCTGGTGCCTGGCTTGCCGCTTGCTTGTGATCTCTTCACCCGCTGACTGATCAGCAGAGTTCTCTCTGGCACGCCGTCATGACAAGGATGACTCACATGACCCGAGCAGTACCGACTTCCCCCAGCGCCGACAGGCCAGCCGCCCATCGTGTCCATAATCCCTACGCCCCGCTGAGCGAGTCAGAGCCTCAGCCCGGCACGCGCTGGCTCAAGGGCAATATCCATGTGCATACCCGCGAAGCGCTCGATGAGAGCATTTCGATGGACCGGATTCATGGCGAGGATCATGACGAAGTGATCCGGCGCTCGCAGGCCGCTCCCTTCCACTTCGATTTCGTGTGCACGTCGGTTCACCCCTACCTCAACAACATCGAGCTGTTCTCACGCGGCGAGCAGCGTGATGACTTCGTGGTGATTCCGGGACGCGAGATCCAGAACGACACCATCGACGATGGCGGCTATCTCGACGGCTATTTCGCCGGCGAGCATTCGAAATATCTGCATGTTCTGAGCATGGGCAAGGTCGGCGGCCTGTCGATCTGCGCCCACCCCAACTTCTTCGAGACCACCCGCCCGCGCGAGGGGGGCGAGTGGACACAGATCAAGAAGACGCTCCTCAACCCCTGTGCGCGCCTCGCGGAGATGAACATCATGGGCATGGAGGTCTACAACGGCCTTTCCATCCTGGAGGAACACATGGGGGCCAGGCCCTATGCGCCGCACATGGCAGAGCCCTGCTGGGATGATCTTCTGTGTGAGGGAGTGCGCTGTGCAGGCTTTGCCGGCAACGACGAGTTCTATCGCGAACAATATTTCTACGAGAACTACGCGCCACTGGGCTTCATCATGGTGGCCGCGGCGCTCAACGAGGCCGATATCCTGCGCAACGTGAAGCGCAACCGCTTCTATGCCAGCACCGGGGTGATGCTGGCCGATACGCCACTGGCAATGTCTGAACAGCAGGGGCGCTACACCTTTCGTGTCAGCGCACAGGGCAAGGTAAAGTGGAAGGCGATGGTGCAGCGAGGCGTGGACCCTACAGGCGCAGGCGAGCCAGACGCGCCGCAGCTGATCGAGATCACGGCCCCCACCGCTGCTGCAGAGTGGGAGCTGGAACTGGACGGCGACTGGAAGTACGTGCGATTTCAGGCCGAGTCGCCGGACAACTCCCTGCACCGCGCCTGGTTGCAGCCGATCTATGGTCCGGGCTGGGTCGACTACAAGACGCTGTGAGTCAGGCGCTACCAGTCAGGTCCCGTGAACAGGTGCTCAGCCCTGGCTGGGCGCCGGGCCTGCACTGCCACGAATCGCCAGCGACGCGTCCAGCAGGCGTGACGTCAAGGGCGCGTCTTCCTCGAGATGGCGGATCAACGCCTGGGCGATCACTTCGCCCATCTCCTCCACCGGCAGGTCTACCGTCGTCAGCGGCGGATTGAGGAACTCCGCCATTTCCAGGTCATCGAATCCCACCACCGAGACCTGTTGCGGCACACGGATTCCCCGCCGCTGCAGCGCCAGCATGGCACCACTGGCCAGCACGTCATTGAGACACATCACGGCGGTGATGCCATCCCGCAGGCCGCCTTGCCCTTCGCCATCGAGCGCACCCCCAGGCTCACAAGAAAGCTCGCCTATCGCGGCACTCGCACCGGCGGTGGTGACATCGACGAACTGATCATGCTCGCGATCGGCGCGGGCGGCCTCCAGCGCCTGCAGCGCGGCAACGGCGCCGTCGTAGCGCAGACGCGCGCGGTCGTTGTGCGCAAGCGGCTCGGAGAGGATAACGATACGCTGATGACCCAAGGACATCAGATACTCCGCCAGTGCCTTGGCCAAGCCGTAGTTGTCATAGCCCACCGTGATCAACGGCGAGTCCGGAAGATAGATGCTGTTGAAGACCACCGGCACCGAGAAGCGTGACAGGTAGTCCAGTGTCTCGGCGGCATGACTGCCACCGGGCAGAATCACGGCGTCCACCCCCATGTTGACCAGCTCGCGTACCTTGTCGAATTCCGTCACCCGCCCCTTCTGGGTAGTCGTCACCAGCAGGCTGTAGTGCGCCCGCGCCAGCGCGCCTTCCAATGCATCGATGAACTTGGCGTAGATCGGGTTCTCGAAGGTCGGGATCACGATCCCCAGGGTGCGCGACTGATGCTGAGACAGTACACGCGCAGCATTGTTGGGCAGGAAATCGAGCGCGTCGGCCGCCGCCAGCACCTTGTCGGCGGTCTTCTTCACCACCTTTTCGGGGTTGTTGAGTACCCGTGAGACCGTCGCGACCGACACCCCCGCCAGCTGGGCGACTTCCCTGACCCCGGCACGCCTAGGCTTGTTCATGGCTTGCTCTCCCTCGCCGCCTGCGTTCTTCGGGCCGGTTTCGCCTGGCGCAGGGCATCCAGCTCCATCAGATAACGCTCCAGCACCAGATTGGGTGGGCGGCTCTTGCGCGTGATGGCGCTGTAATAGGTGACATAGGAGTTGGCCACCGGGCTGAGCGCCTGCATCTGGCCATCGCGCACCCAGCGCTCGGCATAGTGGGTGGGCAGATAGCCCAGATAGCGCCCGGAAAGCACCAGGAAGGCGATGCCCTCGCGGTCAGTCGCGGAGGCGGCGGCTTTGAGCGGCTCGTGCAGCGCCTTGATCGCAGGCGTCTGCGCGTAGGCCGGCAGCACCGCATCATGCTGGCGAATCTCTTCCTCGCCCACCGGACGCCCCCGCGCGAGGGTATCGCCCGCCCGGGGTTCACGGAACAGCACATGGCCCCGCGCGCAGTAAAGGCAGGAGGTTTCCTCATAGAGCGAGCGATACTCGAGCCCCGGCAGCGTCTTGAGCGTCGGGATCACCCCGGTATGCAGGCGGCCATCCAGCACGGCGCGCTCGATCTCGTTGGGGGGAATCATGCGGATGTTGATCATCACCTCCGGGCCGTGACCCTTCAGCGCACTCAGCGCATCCGTGATGTGCATCTCGGGCATGGTGACCAGATTGTCGGTGATGCCGATGTTCAGCTCGCCCTTGAGCCAGGCATGCAGACCATTGATGCGTGTGCGAAAGCCCTCTGCCGCCGCCAGCATCTGCATCGCGGCCTCGTGGACTTCCCGCCCCTCATTGGTGAGAGAAAACCCGCTGCGCCCGCGCTGACAGAGCTTGAGGCCCAGCCGCGTCTCCAGGTCACTCATTGCCATGCTGATGGCGGAGCGACTGATGTTGAGCTCGATCTCGGCCGCCGAGAAGCCACCGCACTCCACTACCTTGCGAAAGATACGCAGCAGACGCAGGTCGGTATCGCCGAGCTGCCCCCGCATGACCTCGCCTCGCATAGGCCCGCGCCTCCTGTTGTTGAACGGTTCCGCGCCAGACGGCGCCGAGATGGCGTAGCGAACGCCAGCGGAAAGTTAAGTAAATGCTTTCCTGAAGATAAAGACAATGGCATTTATCTTACCAAAAGGACTTCCTAATCTCGTTGGACAGGAGCCGAGAACCAACAACAACACACTCTGTGGGAGACATCATGACCGCCTTCGATACATCCCCTTCCGCCCAGGCAGGCTTGAGCCAGGAGCAGCTCGATGCCTACTGGATGCCCTACACGGCCAACCGCCAGTTCAAGCAGGACCCGCGCATCATCACCAAGGCGCAGGGAGCCTACTTCACGGACTCCCAGGGCCGCCAGATCTTCGATGGCCTGTCGGGCCTCTGGACCTGCGGTGCCGGCCATTGCCGCCCGGAAATCGCCGAGGCGGTCAGCGCGCAGCTGCGCGAGCTGGATTACGCGCCCGCCTTCCAGTACGGCCATCCCAAGGCCTTCGAGCTGGCGCATCGCATCAAGACGCTGATGCCCGAGGGGCTGGATCACGTCTTCTTCACCGGCTCCGGCTCCGAGAGTGCCGACACCTCACTGAAGATCGCGCGTGCCTACTGGCGCAAGAAAGGCAAGCCGACCAAGACCAAGCTGATCGGGCGCAGCAAGGGTTATCACGGTGTCAACTTCGGGGGCTTCAGTGTCGGTGGCATCGGGGCCAACCGTTCGCTCTACGGTCAGGGGGTCGATGCCGATCACCTGCCGCATACCCTGCTCAAGGAAAATGTCTTCACGCCCGGCATGCCCAGGACCGGTGCCGAGCGCGCCGATGAGCTGCTGGAGCTGATCGCGCTGCATGATGCCTCCAATATCGCCGCTGTCATCGTCGAGCCGATGGCAGGCTCCGCCGGCGTGCTGCCGCCGCCAGTGGGCTATCTCAAGCGCCTGCGCGAGATATGCGACCAGCACGACATCCTGTTGATCTTCGATGAGGTCATCACCGGCTTCGGACGCATGGGTGCCATGAGCGGCGCCGAGGAATTCGGGGTCACGCCGGACATCCTCAACGTCGCCAAGCAGATCACCAATGGCGCGGTGCCGATGGGCGCCGTGGTCGTCAAGGGCGACATCTACCAGACCTTCATGGACAACGGCGGCCCCGACTACATGATGGAGATTCCCCACGGCTACACCTACTCCGGTCACCCGGTGGCGTGTGCCGCGGCGCTGGCAGCCCTCGACGTGCTCGAGAACGACCAGCTCATCTCCCGTGTCCGCGAGCTGAGTCCGGTATTCGAGAAGAAGCTGCACGAGCTCAAGGGCACGCGCTACATCAGCGACATCCGCAACTACGGCCTGGCCGGTGCCCTGCAGGTCGAGGCCTATCCCGGCGAGCCGGCGCGGCGCCCGTATGAGATTGCCATGCACTGCTGGAAGGCCGGTTTCTATGTGCGTTACGGCGGCGACACCATCCAGCTGGGCCTGCCGTTCATCACCGAACACGACGAGCTGGACCGCCTGATCAATGCCCTCGGCGATGCCTTCGCCGCCCAGGACTGACGGTTGCCGCTCAAGGCTGACGGTCGACGCTCAAGGCTGACGGTCGACGCTCAAGGCTGGCGATCGACGTTCAAGACTGACGCTCAACATTCAGAACTGACGATCAACACTACTTCATTCATCGCCATTCATTTCACAAGTCATCTCAGGGAGCCCACCCAATGAAGACGCTCGGACACCTCATCAACGGCAACATCGATCACAGCGAAGGCCGTACCCAGGACATCTTCAATCCCTCCACCGGCGAAGTCGGCGGTCAGGTGCGCCTGGCCAGCAAGGCGACGGTCGAGGAAGCCATCGCGGCCGCCGAGGCCGCCTTCCCGGAATGGCGCAACACGCCGCCGATCAAGCGCGCCCGAGTGATGTTCCGCTTCAAGCAGCTGCTGGAAGAACACGCCGACGAGATCGCCCGCCTGATCGGTCAGGAGCACGGCAAGATCTGTCACGATGCGCTGGGCGAATTGCAGCGCGGCATCGAGAATGTCGAATATGCCTGCAGCGCCCCGGAACTGCTCAAGGGCGAGCACAGCCGCAATACCGGCCCGGGCATCGACTCCTGGAGCGAATTCCAGCCGCTGGGCGTGGTTGCCGGCATCACGCCGTTCAACTTCCCGGCCATGGTGCCGCTGTGGATGTACCCGATGGCGATCGCCTGCGGCAACACCTTCGTCCTCAAGCCCTCCGAGCGCGACCCGACTTCCACGCTGTTCATCGCTGAGCTGCTGATGGAGGCCGGTCTGCCGGCCGGCGTCATGAATGTCGTCAATGGCGACAAGGAAGCCGTCGATACGCTGCTGGACGACCCGCGCATTCAGGCGGTCAGCTTCGTCGGCTCCACCCCGATCGCTGAATACATCTACAGCCGCGCCGCGGCCAACGGCAAGCGCTGCCAGGCCCTCGGTGGCGCCAAGAACCACGCCATCGTGATGCCGGACGCCGACATGGAATACGTGGCCAACTCACTGAATGGCGCCGCCTTCGGCTCTTCCGGTGAGCGTTGCATGGCACTGTCCGTCGCGGTGGCCGTGGGCGATGACGCCGCCGACAAACTGATCGCGCAGATGAAGCAGCAGATGGAAGGCCTCAAGGTCGGCATCTACAGCGACAAGGGCAATGATTTCGGCCCGCTGATCACCGCAGCCCATCGCGACAAGGTGGTCGGCTACATCGACAGCGCCGAGCAGCAAGGCGCGACGGTGGTGGTCGATGGTCGCAATCCGCAGGTCGAAGGCGGCGAGAACGGCTTCTTCGTCGGCGGCACCCTGATCGATGGCGTCACCCCGGAGATGACCTGCTACCAGGAAGAGATCTTCGGCCCGGTGCTGCTGGTCGTGCGCGCCGATTCGATGGAAGCCGCCATGCAGCTGATCAATGATCACGAATACGGCAATGGCACCTGCATCTACACCCGCGATGGCGAAGCCGCCCGCTACTTCAGTGATCACATCCAGGTCGGCATGGTCGGCATCAACGTGCCGCTGCCGGTACCGGTCGCCTATCACAGCTTCGGCGGCTGGAAGCGCTCGCTGTTCGGCGATCTGTCCGCCTACGGCCCGGATGCGGTGCGCTTCTACACCCGCCGCAAGACCATCACCCAGCGCTGGCCTTCCGCCGGTCTGCGTGAAGGCGCCCAGTTCGCCTTCCCGTCCTGATCCGCTGATCATCGTCTGATGACAACTGCGCCGGACAGCCCTGCTGTCCGGCGCTTTCGTGTGCTCATCACGCGGGGTCATGCCGGCAGACAGCCCCTGCCCCTTGCAGTGGCCAGAAACGGCTCCACATAGTCAGGACATCTCATCACGAGAATTCCGACAACATCGGCGGTCAGCACCGTCACAAGGAGCCAAGATGATCTGGGTAATCGCCACCGTTACCGCCAAGGAAGGCCACGTTCAGGATGTCTTCAATGAACTCTGCGCCGTCGCGCCCACCGTGCGCGAGGAAGATGGCTGCCACGCCTACCACCCGTGCCTGGACTCCGAACGCGCCGCCGACAAGGACAACGACCCACGCCCCGACACCATCACCGTGGTGGAAGCCTGGGAATCCCACGATGCGCTGCAGGCCCACCGTGAGACCGAACACATGCAGCGCTTCCGCGACAACGCCGGTGACTGGATCGCCGATGGCGATATCCGCATCCTGAGCCCGGCGGGCTGATAGACAGAACAGCATTGGGAAAGACCCAAAAAAGCCCGGCCTCCTGGAGGCCGGGCTTTTTTATCGGGTTTGCTGTCATGACAGCATATCATTTACCGCTACAATCCCGGCTTCACTCCTGCGGCTGATCCTCGGACAACTGCATGATCATGCGCGTCGTCAGGTAAAGGCGTGGCACGACGCTATCGACCAGCACGAACTCCTGATCACTGTGGTAGCCGCCGCCGACGAGACCCAGGGATTCGAGCACTGCCGGTTTATCGGAATCTGCATGATAGGCGTAGGCCGCATCGGTGCCGCCACCGATCTCGACCGCTTGCAGTGTCTGCCCCAACTCCTGATAGATCTTCTGGGCCTGCTCGGCCAGCTGCTGACTCTGCGGATTGTCAGGCAGCGGCGGACGCCCCTTCTCTAGGTGAAACTCCACTTCGGTATCATCGATCAACTGGTTCTTCGTGATGGCCTGCGCTTCTTCCAGGACACGCTGATACTCGCTGCTATCGAAGTAGCGCATATCACCTTCCGCCCTGGCATGCTCCGGAATCACGTTGCGCTTGACGCCGCCCTCGACGATCGTCCAGTTGAGCGTCGTCTCCTTGTCCGCATCATCAAGCTCATTCAACTGCAGCAGCTGATGAGACAGCTCCATGATGGCGTTGCGTCCTTCCTCTGGTGCGCCACCGGCATGGGAGGCACGGCCCTTCACCTCGAGAAACGCGTAGTTGATGCCCTTGGTGACGACGGTGACGGCATCGACTCCCGGGTCAGCGAAGGTAGGCTCGAATACCAGCACGGCATCCTGATCTGCCGATAGCTCATGAATCAGGTCATGCGAGCCCGGCGAGCCCTTCTCCTCATCAGGATTGAAGACAACCGTCACCTGGCCATAGTCATCAAACCCGAGCGTCTTCAGCGCCTCGAGACTGTGCAGAATAACGGCTGCGCCACCCTTGGCATCGCCCACGCCCGGGCCATAGGCACGCCCATCCTCGATACGGAAGGCACGCTCCGTGGCGACGCCTTCATCGAAGACGGTGTCGTAGTGAATCATCAACATGATCTTGCGACTGCCATCTCCCTGCAGGCGACCGACAATCGTATTGCCGCCATAGGTCTTGGCAGGGTGCGTTTCCACCTGTGCGCCAAGCGCTTCGAGATGCTGAGTCAGCATTGCCTCAACGTCATTCAAGCCTTCACGGTAGCCCGTTCCCGAATCCACGTTGACTAGTGTTTCCAGCGTCTCCAGCAGAGGCGCTCGCTGTTGCTCGACGGCATCCTGCACATCCTGATAGTCCGCCGCTTGCGCACCGGCACTGCACATACCGCATGCCAAACCCACCGCCAACATCTGAAGCCGCATTTTCCACCTCTAATATTGTTATATAAGGGATAACGAAGGTAAGGCGGATATCAGGCAAACGCAAACGCGAGGCCTACCGGGAAATTTTCCCCGCTAGCAGCTTTACCTGCCGTCCACCATTGAACACAGGTGCACCTCATCTGATCTGCGTCTCGTGAATGTGCAGCACTCGCAGGGATTACCGGTTGCCTGAGGGCTTCTCAGCGCCGATACTGTATATAAATACAGTATCGAAAGGAGACCTCACCCATGACCGTATCTGCCGCTCAACCGTCCCACGCCTCGCTGGCTCGCCCTCATCCAGCACCGGAGCCCTGTGCGCTGCCGCACCCTCACATCACGGGGCGCGCTGGCATTTCCGGCTTCCCCTCGCCGGCCGAGGATTACGCGGGGCGCACGCTGGACCTCAACGAGCGGCTGATCAAGCGTCCGGCAGCGACCTTCTTCATGACGGTGGCGGGTGACAGCATGGAAGGCTTCGGCATCTATGAGGACGACACCCTGGTGGTAGACCGCTCCATCGATGCCCGTCCCGGGCATATCGTGGTGGCACTGGTCGAGGGTGAGGTGGTGGTCAAGCGTTATGAGCTGATCGGTCAGCGCCCCTATCTGAGCTCCGGCAATGCCCTGTATCCGCCGGTCGCGATCTTCGACCTCGAATGCCAGGTCTGGGGGGTGGTGCGTTCCGTCATCCACGAATACGCGGTATGAATACGCCGATGATCGGACTGGTCGACTGCAACAACTTCTACGCCAGCTGCGAGCGAGTGTTCGACCCGCGTCTGGAGGGCCGCCCTGTCGGCGTGATGTCCAACAATGACGGCTGCGTGATCGCGCGTTCCAACGAACTCAAGGCGCTGGGCGTGGAGATGGGCACCCCCGCCTTCCAGCTACAGCCACTCGTCCGTGAGGGGCGCATCCACCTGCTCTCCTCCAACTACGAGCTGTATGGCGACATGTCGGCGCGCGTGCGTGAGGTGCTGGAGGAATATTCCGCCGGGGTCGAGCCCTACTCCATCGATGAGATGTTCGTGCGTTTCGATGGCTTTGATCGCAACTCGATGCTGACATTGAGCCGCACCCTGCACCGCAATGTCCGCAAGTTCACCGGCATTCCCGTGTGTGTCGGGGTCGCACCAACTCGAACGCTGGCCAAGCTGGCCAATCGCGCTGCCAAGAAGCGTCCGGAATTCGGCGGTGTCTGCGTGCTGGAACCCGATGAAGTCGGCACCCAGCGCCTGCTGGCCGACACGCCACTTGGCGATGTCTGGGGCGTGGGCCGACGACTGGTCGAACGCCTGGCACTGCAAGGCCTGCACACTGCCTGGGACCTGCGCTGCGCCGACCCGCGCGCCATCGGCCAGCGGTATTCCGTGGTACTGGAACGCACCGCGCGCGAACTGCAAGGCACGCCCTGCTTCGAGATGAATGATGCCGATGACGCTCGCCAGCGCATCATGACCTCGCGCTCCTTCGGGCGCATGACCGGTGACTTGAATGAACTCAGGGACGCCATCTGCCAACATGCCCAACGCGGCGCCGAGAAACTGCGCCACCAAGGCAGCCTGACACGCGCCGTGCTGGTCTTCCTCAAGAGCAATCGCCACCGACCCGACCTGCCGCAATACTCACCCAGCACCATCGTCGAGCTGCCCGCCCCCACCAATGACAGCCGCGAGATACTCGCCGCCGCGCAACAGGCGCTGGAGCATATCTACCTGCGCGGTTATCGCTTCATGAAGGCTGGCGTGATGCTGCTCGATCTCATCGACCAGCCACGCGAGCAACTCTCATTACTCGACGACGAAGCGGATATCGCCAGGCGTGAACGCAGTCAGCAGCTGATGGCGACCTTGGACGCCATGAATCAGAAGATGGGCCGCGGCACCGTGCGCCTGGGCGTCGCACGCCCCGACGCCGCCTGGCAACTGCGCTGCGCCCACCGCAGCGCCCGCTACACCACTAACTGGAAGGAATTGAAGCGGTTGCGTTAGTGCCAATACTCGCCACTCAGTCGCGTCGCATTGTCCTTGACCAGCTCCACCAGAAAATCAGCGACAGCACGGACACGACGTGAATGCGCCAAGTCTGTCTGCATGACCAGATAAATGTCTTGATCGATTGCCGTCACGGCTGACAGGCAACATAAATCAGCCTCACGGCCAATGAAATGCGGCAATAACGCGATACCAAGTCCTGCTTGCGCAGCGACGACCTGAGACCTCAGAGACGTCGTTCTCAATGCCGGTTCTCGTCCCTGTAGCGCAGTCTCGATCCACTGTGAGGCAGGTAGGTGTGAGTAATGATCACTCCAGGTGATGAAGCTATCGCGGAAAAACGATTGAGATGCCCATGAATCCATGACTCCTGACGCTGAGAGAGGTCTGATCTCCTCGATTCTCTGACTTGCATACTCAGCGCTGCTGTAGAGCCCGTAGCCAAGGACGCCCAACCGCCTCAGTGTCACGTTTCCGCGCTCCGGCTTGAGCATGCGCAGTGCAAGATCGGCATCCCGGCGATGAAGATTGACGGTCGTACTATCGGTCATCAATTCAATCGATAGCTCAGGATAACGCTGATAAAAGGCTGGCAATGCCGGCAGGATCAATTCCGTAGCTAGATTTTCTGCTGTTGCCAAGCGTACCTTCCCGCTGATCTGCGCTTGGGTAGTGACCTCCGAAGCAAAAGCCAAGGCCGCTGATTCCAGCCCTTCGGCCTTATCAAGCAGATCCTCCCCCTCCTCCGTGAGCTGATAGCCCGTTTGCTGACGCACGAACAGCGGTATCCCCAGCGCCTGTTCAAGTCGCTCGATGCGGCGCGACAACGTCGCTATGCCCAATTTCAGCTCGCGTGAAGCAGCACTCAAAGTCCCTAGCCGAGCGACAGCGAGAAACACCCGCGTGTCATCCCAGACCCAGCCGCGTGAACCTTGCCTTCCGTTTCTGGAAAACGACTTATCCAACTCGTCAATTTTTTTCATTCCAGGATAGTGGCACGCTGTCACTCCAACGCTCAAGGAGACATCGAATGGAACATCGAATCCTCGGTAATGGCCTGTCAGTATCCGCCATCGGCCTCGGCTGCATGGGAATGAGCGAATTCTATGGGCCCCGCGATGACACTGAGTCATTGCGCGTTCTTGATCAGGCTATCGAGCTTGGCATCAACTTCCTGGATACCGCCGACTGCTACGGGCCACATCACAACGAAGCGTTACTCAAGGATGTTCTGGCCAAACATCGAGCACAGATACGCATTGCCACCAAGTTCGGCATCGTGCGCAACCCGGGCGAATATGCACGTCGCCTGGATAACAGCGCCGAGTACATACGTACTGCCTGCGATGCGTCCTTGAAGCGCCTTGGTATCGAACAGATCGATCTTTATTACGTGCATCGTGTCGATGCCAATCAACCGATTGAGGAAACCATCACTGCGTTGGCAGAGTTGGTGAAGGCAGGCAAGATCGGCCATATCGGACTCTGTGAGGTAAATGCGGAAACACTGCGCCGTGCTCATGCAGTACACCCGATCACGGCAGTGCAGACCGAATACTCACTATGGACGCGGGATGTCGAGCAAAGCATCTTGCCGACATGTCGTGAGCTGGGCATCGGCTTTGTTCCCTACTCGCCACTTGGTCGTGGGTATCTCACCGGACGCTTTCAACACAATGATGCCTTCGGTGAAGGTGATTTCCGTTCAGGCCTACCCCGCTTCTCCGATGAGGCAATGGCAACCAACCGCCGGATGGCCGAGGTGATTGCCGATATGGCAAATCAAAAGGGTTGTACTGCCGCGCAATTATCGCTGGCTTGGCTGCTATCGAAAGGAACTGACATCGTACCGATTCCCGGCACCAAGCAGCAGCGCTATCTCATGGAGAATGCCGCTGCCACGACATTTATCCTCACCCCTGAAGAGCAACGTCTACTGGAAGAAGCCACAGCTCAGATACCCATCATCGGGGAGCGTTACACCGCAGAGGGCATGAAGGGAGTGAATGCATAGATATCGCTCGCAATCCGCCTGGATTGTTGCACCCACAGCAAAGGTGTTTTACGCCAGTGCCGCTTTATCAATGACTTGCGAACACTCATGCTGTGCGCCATTGCTGAAAAGCCAACAGTTGTGGAGTACCCGGCATGAAGATTCTACTGATCAACGGCGGCAAGGCCTTTGCCCATTCCAATGGCGAGCTGAACGCGACGCTGCATGAACTGGCGCGCGGTGAGCTGGCCGAGCTGGGTCATGAGGTGCGTGAAACCGTCATCGAGGGAGGCTTCGAGGCCAAGGCGGAAATCGAGAAGCAGCTGTGGGCGGATCTGATCATCTATCAGACCCCAGGTTGGTGGATGGGTCTGCCGTGGACCGTGAAGAAGTATCTCGATGACATCCTGACTGAGGGCCACGGCTCTCTGTATGCCAGCGATGGTCGTCATCGCACCAGCCCGACCCAGGGCTACGGCACTGGCGGCTTGATGCAGGGTCGCCAGTACATGCTGTCACTGACCTGGAATGCGCCACTTGAGGCCTTTGATGAAGAAGGCAACTTCTTCGAGGGCAAGGGCATCGATGGCGTCTACTTCCCGGTGCACAAGGCGATGGAATTCCTCGGCATGACAGCCCTGCCGACCTACCTGGCCACTGATGTGATCAAGAACCCGGATATCGCCGCCTACACCCAGGCCTATCGTGAGCACCTGCGCGAGCACATCGGCCGCGCCTGAAGGCTCGAGAGATGAGTTGCGAGCGCTGAAAGCACTCGAGCCCGCTCGTAACACAAGAAGCCCGCCACCGGTGACATGACCGATGGCGGGCTTCTCGCGCGCTAGTGAATCGCGGCGACCAGCGCTCACTATTGAGAGGGTACAGGTCTCAGAAGCTCCAGCTGGCGTGCGTCCAGAAGATACGTCCCGGCTCATTGACCTGTACATCGCCCTGCAACGGATCGTCGTAGAAGCGATTGACGTGGTAGGCGTAAGCCTTGTCGAACAGGTTGGAAATGCCGGCGCTCAGCTCGATGGCGTCGGTGGCACGATAGCCGCCCTCCAGGCCGACGATGCCGAAGCCTGCCGTCGCGTCTTCGCTGTCGGAAATACGCGATTGGCGTGCTGCCGCGTCAAACCTTGCTCCCGCCCACCAGCGATCCGCGTCATAACGCGTGGCGAGATAGCCATTGAAGGGGGCAACCTGTGACAGCGGAGTGCTGTCTGTCAGGTTGGTGCCGTGCGTGGCGGCAACGCCAGCGGAATGCCGCCAGCCATGCTGCTGCCAACTGGCTTCCAGCTCCACCCCATAGATCTCGGCTTCGACGTTGTCGTAGGTGGTCAGTGAATCCCCTTCCGTCAGCTCGATCCAGTCATGCACGCGGTTGTAGTAGGTGTCCGCCGAGTAATGCCAGGCCCCCTGCTGGCCCGACAGCCCCAGCTCCAGCTGCTGATGGATCTCGGGGTCAAGCTCGGGGTTGCCCAGCCACCCGTCGGAGTCGGACTGATAGTTGTAATAGCGCTCGCTGGCCGTCGGGAAGCGCACACTGCGACTGAGCGCAGCGTAGCCCTTGAGGTCATCGTTGAAGCGATGCTCCAGACGCGCCAGCGCACTGAACTCCCCGTCACGCTGCTTGGCTTCTACATCATCGCCGTACTGGGTACGCCAGGCGGAGATGGCCGAGGCATTGCTGCCCACCACCTCATCGGCATCTCGCGCATCACTGATGGAGACGTCATAGCGCGCACCCGTCACCAATCGATTGTCGGCATCGAGCGCGGTATCCAGTTCCGCGAATACCCCACCGCGCGTCCGCACGACATCTGGCCAGGTCTGGCTATCCGACAGGCTATCCAGTGACATGCCCATCTGGGAGTGGGTATTGCTCTCGAGCCGTTCGGCATCGGCACCCAGTGTCAGTGTCGCGTCATGCCCACCGACGGTCAGCGGGATATCACCCTGGGTGCTGGCATACCAGGTCTCGGTGGTCGCGCTGGAGAACATGGCCATGTCGCTCATGTCCATGTCCATGTCCATGTCCATGTCCGAGCTCATGTCCATGCTCGAGCTGGAATCATCAAAGTCACGCAGCGTGACGTTGTCCATGTCGTGCACGACACGAGCATGGTTGATCTGTGTCTCGGTATGCGAGAAAGGCCCGACGTTGTCGACGGTCAACTTGAGGAACTGGCGGTCCATGTCACTGCGCGGTGCATCCATCGTGGGGTACAGCGCATCATCGATGCGCACCACGGCGACGCCTGCTTCGATGGCGACATCTTCCGTGGCGAAGGCGCCGACACGCAGGCTGCCATTGTCGCTGCGATAGCCTCCGTACTGGGTATCGCCGTTGCCGTCCTCATAGTTGTTGCGCTCGGAATGCTCCAGATCCACTGCCGCCCAGAAGTCACCCTGCTTGGCCGTCAGTGACAGATTTTCACTGGTGGCATCATCGTTGCTGCGCCAACCGACGCCCACTGTGCCGTGCACTCCATCGTCGTCATCACGTGAAGGTGTCTGACGCGTGACCTCAAGGGTGCCCGCAGCGAAGTTGGGACCACGACTGACCGTCTGTGCGCCCTTGTAGAGGGTGAGATCCGACTGGCTGCCGGTAGTGGCATACCCAAGCGTGGTATCCATGCCACCCGGACAGGCCGGGTAGAGCGTGGCGCCATCCACCTCCTGAATCAGGCGCTCACCGGACTGGCCGCGGAAGATGGCGGAAACCCCATGACTGCCAAGCCGCGAACCACTGACGCCATTGACCTCACGCAGCTGTTCACCAAGGTCCAGATTGCCCTTGGCATGGCCCTGGCTGACATCGACGACGGGGCTGGCCATCGGCGCTTGCGCCTCGACATTGATCAGTGGCAATACGCTGATGCTGTCATCATCCGCCCAGGCCGGCAGCACGCTGCTGCCGGCAATGGCAGCGGCGATCGCCATGGGCAGGCGGCAGCGCGACGGGCGCTCCTCCCGGATCATGCGGTGTGAACAAGTACGAGAAACGACGTGGAAAAGTGTCATGCGTTGGCCTCCATGGCAGTCTTGTCGTTGTTGTTGCTCAGGCGAATCCACGCCCAATCCAGGGCTCCCATCACGATCAGCGAGAGGCCGACCAGCGGGAAGATGACACCGATGATCATCATCAAACCCCAGACACCGGCGATACGCTTGCGCTCCTTGGGCAGCGGCGGGATACCGATACCGCCCACCGGACGACGCTTCCACCACATCACGCCCGCACCGACGCTCATCATCACCATCGCGATACAGGCCAGTAACAGCACCAGCTGGTTGATCAGCCCGTACTGCTGCCCCAGGTGGACATTGATGCCCCACTCCAGCGCTCGACCCAGCGGGCCATAATCGGCGTAATGCATGTCCAGCAGCACATCGCCGGAATAGCGATCCACATGCACCACCTGCTGGCGCTCCAGCGCATCCGGATAGATGGAGCCGGTGTAGACGCCCTGCGGCGAGCCCGGCAGATTGATGGCATAGCCCGGCGCCAGGCCTTCGCGAGCGAAGATGCGCTCAGCCTGATCGAGGCCGATATCGGCATGGGCAATCGCGGCGGCGCTCAGCGGCACGCCCGCGGCACCGGAGGCCTGCTCGGCACCAGACTTGCTGCCCCCACCGCCATGCCCGGCATGCTCTCCCTCGTCCACGACGGGGCTTGTCGCTGCAGCCGGCAAGGAAGATAACGGGATAACGGCCTGTTCGAGCGACCAGGTCGTCCGCTCCTGGTCCACCAGCCGCGTATCGGACATCGGCGTATTCACGCGCACGCCATCGGGATACCCGAAGTTATGCCCGTTGGCCAACTCGTTGACCTTGGCACCCCACACCATTGACCACGGCATGCCGGTCACGGCGAGAAACAGGATGAAACCAGCGGCGAAGATGCCACACACGGCATGCAGGTCGCGCCACCACAGACGACGCGCAGGCGTGGTACGCAGCGTGACGACGCCACCCTTCTGGCCCCGCGGCCACCACAGATACAGGCCGCTGAGTACCAGCAGAATGCTCCAGCCGGCGGCGATCTCGATCGCGGCATTGCCGATGGGGCCGGTGATCGCGAGGCTGTGCAGATTGCGCACCGTCCACATGATGCTGTCACGGTAGGCCATCTGCCCCTGCACTTCACCGCTGTAGGGGTTGACGTAGACCGCCTGCTTGCCACTGCCATCGGCTGCCACGATATCGACTTCCGTGGTCAAGTCACTGGCCGCAGGCGGCACGACACGCACGGCCTTGCCGGGCAGACTTTGCACGGCGACACGCACCTGCTCACTCAGCTGGACACTCGCCTGTGCCTGGCCATTGGCCTGTTGCACCACCGGCGTGTTGACCTTCATCAGGTCGGCATGCACGAAGTGGTCGATCTCTTCACGGAACAGATAGAGACCGCCGGTGACGGCCAGCAAGGTCAGGAAAGGCAGCACCAGCAGGCCGGCATAGAAATGCCAGCGCCACACGGCACGGTAGATATCGCTGAAACCGCGAGCGGCGCGACCCGCGGTGTCGGTATTGGTCGTTGAACTCATCTCGATTACCCATCGACAGGTGCCACGACGCGCGACGGATACTTTGTCCGCCGGTCAACGTGAGGTCACCGAACACTATGGAGAGCCACCGCGAGGTGGCCCAGCAATTCATGGCGCGAGGGAATCGTGGGGTGGCGCGCGCCCGGGCGGACGCAGATAGACATTGATGTCGCGAAACGCGACAAGGCAGGGACGCGGGGCCGCGGCGCGAGACAACCGCCCCAACGCCAGCAACAGGGCAACGGCGACCAATGCCAGCGTGAAGGCCGCCATGCTGGCCAACGGACAATCCGAGGCAGCGGAACTGTGGGTGATCTGCGCCTGCGAACCGCTTTCGCGAGCGGCACGCGTTATCCAGTCGCTATCGGCACTCACCCAACGCCCGGTACCGACGCTCTCGAAGACGGCATGGTCGTTGACCATCACCACACGCGGGGCCGCCAGCGGCATGACCAGCATGGCAGCCAACGCGATCAGCATCACGAAGACGACATGCCCATTGGCCGTAGTCAGGCGCGATAGGGCGCGATGATAGGAGACGGATTCACGCCTGGCGTGGCGAGTCGAGGGACAAGTCGCTGTCATGCGCCCCCCGTGGCCGGCACGTTCGCGTTTGCGCTCGTGTTGACGGTCGCAACACTGTCAGAAGACGTCGCTGCGGCCACGGTCTGGAGCAGGAACGTCAGTCGATCGGCAAGTTGCGCAGGCGTCTGACTGAGCGGCAGGGTGTCACGCAGCCTTCCCTGCTCGTCGATCACGAAGATCGCCACGCTGTGGTCGATCATGTAATCGGCCTCACCGGCCGACGCCTGCGCTTGCGCGTGTTCAGGGGGATGACTCTGCTCGGGTTCTCGCCGCTGAAACTGGATACCGAGCCGCTGAGTGAATTCCTCCAGACGCGTGTCGTCCTGTGACGGGAGGCGAAGGCCGGTCACCGGCAGGCTGAAGGCAGACAGATAACGTGACAGCACGGGCAGGGTGTCGCGCGCCGGATCCAGCGTCAGAAACATCGGATGCAGATGCGCACGTGAAGTCTCGTCAAGGCGTTGCCAGGCCATCTGCAGCCGGGCAAGCGACAACGGGCAGATGTCCGGGCAATGCGTAAAGCCGGGAATCAGCACGCTCAGGTGACCCGCTTCCCCCCGAGACAGGGTGTCCGCGTGCAGCAGTCCCCGCGTGGAAGGCAGCTCGAGCGTCGTCGGCCACGCATCACGCGGTTGATGCGAAGCAGAAAGCCCCGTGATCAACGCGATAATGACGAGGGCAAAAGCACTGAGTCCCATCAGGATCAGCTTGCGCGGCGACATGAACACTCCAGCGTGGCGTGCAGAGAAGGTAAAGGCAGCAGGGTCGATGACAGGGATGCTAACCATTCACACCCGTGAAACCACTAATGCGACAAGTTGCCACAGCGATTGCCCCGGGCCTTCGCGAGCGCGACAAGGCCCCAGATAGCGTAAAGCCATCACCACCATCATCAGATTCAAAGTGCGTCTCACCCGGACGAACACGACACTATCTCCATGCTCCTGCAATTGAGCCAGTCCCCCAACCCCTTCTTCCCCTCACGCCATGAGGCTTCGCCATGATTCAGCGCCTTTCCCTGCACCCAGCCATCCTTGAAGTGCGCGACCTCGATGCCGCTTGCCGTTTCTTCACCGAAACACTCGCCCTGCCCATCCTGTTGCGCAACGCCACCAGCGCGACCCTGGAGCTGAACCATCGCCGAGACAAGCAGACCAGCGTATTGCTGTTGCAGCGCAGTGCCGAGCAACCCGACAGCCGCCAGCTGACGCTTGAGATCGAGCGAACGGACTTTGCCCACTTCCGCGAACAATGGCAGGCCCAGGGAGCGCATCTGATCGAGAGTCACGGCAGCAGCGCCCCCGGCTGTGCCTGGCAGGTGCTCGATTGCGTGCTCCCCGATGGGCATCGCCTACGCGTGGTCAGCATCAACCCCGAGCGCTGCGCTCCGACGATCAGCCGAGGCATGGGCATGGCACCCTGAGATTCCAGCACACCAGATGGCTCGAGAGTCTCCGCTGGGGCCGGCGCATGACACAAGCGCCGGCCCCGCTATCAAGTGCGCCATCATGGCGAGAGATGACGTTCCGGTGAGGCGTGCAAGGAAAAGGCTTGGATGCCCATCACGGCTGAGGCGTCAGTAGTTGACCAGCAAGTCATCGATGACCGGGTTCATCTTGGTTTCGACTCCGGCAAACTTGGAGAACGTCAGGCCACCTCCTGCGACAAGATGATATTGCGCATAGGCGATTTCATCGCCATACGGATCATTGAGCCAGAGTTCTGCGTGTGACAGATAAGTCGTGACGTCCCAGGAGCGCAAAGCGGTATACGTCAATATCACTTCACAATGGCCGGGGACCGGAGCGTCATAGACTCGCGTATTCAAGCCATTGCGACTGAAGCCCCGTTTGATCACACTCAGGAAGCCGGGCACGATCACGGCCTCATTGCGCTCGATGCACACGGTATCCAGATAGGACATGCGTTCCAGAGGCTGAACCTGCACCGAGGTACAGCCGGCCATCACGAAGGTGATGGAAGCTGCCAATAACGCCTTCGTCATCCCTGTCATTCTTGACTCCCTGTCATTGAACAAGAGGCTTTATCGCGAGAGATGCCATGGAAGGTATGCTTGCCCGCAGGGTATTAGTGAAAACAAATAAATGCGAGGAATCTGCCAGTCATTCTGATTCAGGGTAATGGAGAGAATTTATGCATCATGAAATCGACGATTTTTAGTCCTTATTGCACGCCCTACTCTCGGTTCGCTCTATGGCAAACATCTCCATCATCAGGGCAATGGCGTGACTACTCCTCAAGACGCCTCAATACGCCTCAATACGCCTCAATACGTAGCACGACATCCTCCCCTCTCCTTGGTTGTGCCTTTCGACAGTACCGACTCACAGCCCTTCTCCATCGGGCGGCGTACGAATCCAGTTACTGGAGGCCGTCGTCGGAGCACGTAGCTGGAATGGGGCCACCAGCGCGTCGAGTGCATTGCGTGTCGGGTCATCAGCAGATGGAACACTTTCTGCCAGCTGGAAATCTTCCACTGCCGAGCAGGTCAACTCGCCGGGCAAGGTGTTCGTTACCGCCCCCAGCAGCGGCTCGATCAACCCCAGGTCCGTCGTGGCACGCAACTGATCAAACAGTGTACGCACCAGCGCTGTGACAAGATCGCCATCCTCATCCAGCGACGTGCCAGCGGGGCAATACAATGTCCCCACTTCCACTTCAGGAACGCAAACCCCCAGCAATGCGCAGGTGGGCAAGGCATTGACGGTACCCAGGGTAGTATCCACCAAAGCATCCACCGGCCCGATATAGTTGCTCAATATATCGTCTTGAGCGACCGTGCCGGGGGGTGGAGTACATAGATCTACAATCCCGGTGCTCAACAGACAGGTGGTATCAGCCTGGACGGATTGCGGGTCATCCAGGGTGAATTGCTCGCAAGGAGCCCCCGCGATCACTTTCTGCGATATCCAGCGCGACTGCACATCAACGCCATCGAAAGGACACTGCTGGGGTGTCCCGCGATAGAGAAAGCCCGGCAAGGCAGCAGGATCGCCAGGCCCGATGGCATAGACAGGCCCGCCCTGCAGCGCATGCAGGTAGCTGACACTGCCAGCATTCACATCACCGGCTATGTCGCGACTGTCCGTCGCTTCATCACTGGCAGACTTGATGCAAGGATCTCCACTGCAATTGGGAGTGGCGTAATAAAGTGGTTCTCGACTGGAGAAGCGGTCATCGCGAATCCCGATCAAGGCACGGTTGATGCCAGATGGTGGGCTGCGATCGAAATAGAGAATCCGCGGGGCGTCATGTTCATCGACATCGAAGACTTCTCCCAGTGCTCGTCCATTGGCGTCCTCGACAACGAGCTCACGGGACTGCTGGGTCATGTAATGCTTGAAGAGTGCATCACGTATCGCCGCCAGCCCGACCAGCGAGCCGATGATCAGAATCGAGGTGATCAGGATCAACTCGATGGTAATGATGAAACCGCCCTGCCTGCGACGTGTGCGACACGCGTGAGTGACCGAATCATGTCCTGCCACCATATGCCTTCTCCCGAGACGATTGCGCTTGCGAAGATGCCCACCTTGACGCCTCACCACAGCTCCCTCATCAGGATCAGCACCTCCTGAACGCGCAGGCTGGCCGGAAAGATCACCAGCACGAAGAACAATGGGCCACCGACGAGCAACATCGGAAACAGTGCCTTGACGCTGCGTTGCTGCATGGCCTTGCGCTGCCGCTCATTCTGTTGACGCGCCAGCTGGGCCGCGAAGGCTTCCAGCACATCGTGCAAGGGATTGCCCATCCTGTTGCCGGCGACCAGCAACATGGCGAACTGATGCAATTCACGGCTTCCGGTTCGTCTGGAAATGCGCGTAGCAGCTTCCTGGAGCGACAATCCGCCTTCCAGCTCAGCGCTGAACAGCTCAAGCTCAAAGGCCAGCGGATGCCGAGGTGGCAGCGCCTGACGCGCGGCCTCCCTCAGTGAAGCGGCAAGAGACAGGCCATGGCGCTGGTACGCCAGCGATACGGCCAGCAGGTGTCCTAGAGCAGCCGCGATGTGTATCTGGCGTTCGCGCCTGCGCTGTCCCAGCCATAGATGCGGCACTACGATGCCGAGCAGCATGCCCGCAAGCCCCCCGAGGTTTGCCCCCGTCATGCGCAGGATCAGCAAGGCCAGGATGGCAGGCAGCAACAGCTGGAGCCCCCACCACCAGATCACGCGCCGCGGGTTCAGGCCAGCCTGACGCATGCGCCGACGCGGAGTGAGTGATCTGTTCTGGCTGATGTTATCGGGGTTACGCAACAGCTCCTGTAATACATCCGCAATTCCGCTCTCCTCCAGGCGCACCTTGAAAGTACTGTGCAAGGCCAGATAGAGCGCCAGCAGAGCGCCAAGCATGCACAGAATGATGATGTCCGGCAGATAAGCCTCGGGAAACGTCCAGGACGGGATACCGGAAAAGACATTCATGGCTGCTTCCTCATCATCTGACGCAACCAGGCAAAGCCGAGAATCTGACAGCACACGGCTCCCAGCAACAGTACGCTGCCCAGAGGATGGTCCAGCAGCAGTATCAACCAGTCAGGCTCCTTCCAGAGGATGAAGGGAACGATGGCGTAAGGCAGCAGAGCGATGACCAACAGGGAATAGCGCGCACCGGACAGTTCGGCACGCAGCTGACGCCGCATCTGGTAACGCTCATGCAGGGTGGGCAGCAGCGAGGGAAGCAGACTGGCGAAGCTCATGCCACGCCGCTCGGCGCTGATCATTGCAGCAGTGAAGAGTCTGACGCTCTCACAGGGATAGAGACGCAGCATTCGCGCGCAGGCCTCATTCAGTGACAGGCCCATGTCCAGCCGATAGACCAGCTGCATCAACTCGCGCCGTGCGGCCTTGAGAGAGGATGATCCCGCCAGACGTAGCCCATTACGCAGGTTATCGCCCAATTTCAGACTGGCCTCGAGCATGTCCAGCGCCTGAATCAGATCGCCTTCGAAACGGAAGATGCGCCGACTGGCGAATTCGTGGAGCAGGAAGCCGACCAGCAACAGGCTGGTCATCAGCGCGAGGGACGCGAGCAGCAGGTTGCCGGGAAACCAGCCAAGGAAGATCACGAAGATCATCACGCTGCTTCCCCACACGCCCGCCACGAACAGCACTGGACGCATGCTGATGTCCAACAAGGCCAGCAGACGTTCGAGACGCGACATCTCTCGGCGGTGCATCAGCCCCAGGGTCATATCCGCTCCCATGAAACGCTGTGCCCTGATCATGCTGATGATCAACCACAGCGAAGACAGCGCGATGCAGACCAGCAGCAGGATAAGCATGTCAGCCCTCCTGTCGTGACACACCTTCACACCAACCGTCCCTGACGCCAGGCGCCAGAGTGGCGCCACGTGCCTCGAGATGAGCGATGAAGGCATCCAGCACATCGGGGTTGGCCTGATAGGCCTCTTCGCCGCAGGGCTCACCGGGCGTCATGGTCGCGCGACGGTGCAGCAGCTCACGAGGGCGCTCTTCCCCCAACCAGGCTAGGCTGGCAAGTTGGCGATGTCCCTCGGCGTCGCGTTCGAGATGTACGATCAGCGCTCCACTCAGGCGTACCATCTCCTCGATGACCTGACGATCGGGGTGAGCGCTGCTCATCAAGGCCAATGACAGCATTCGCACAGGGACGTCCAGTGCACTGTTGGCATGCAGGGTGGTCAGACTGCCATCGTGACCGACCGTCATGGCCTGCAACATCTCGAAGACCTCGCCACCCCGTGCTTCGCCGACGATGATGCGATCGGCCCGCATCCTCAACGCGGCTCTCAATAACTCGCCTAGCCCCTGAGGACGGGGAGAATCCCCTGCCACCGGATAGCTTTCAAGTCTGACGACATGCGGATGATGCAAGTCGAGCTCCGCACACTCTTCGACGCTGACCAGGCGCTCGCCATGACTGATATGCCCTGCCAGATAATTGAGCAATGACGTCTTGCCGACACCTGCCCCTCCGCTGATGATGATATTGACGCGCGCGGCCACTGCAGCCCCCAGCAATTGGATAAGGCTGTCACTCATGAAGCCCGTCGCGACCAGGCGTTGACGATCAAGGTAATGACGTCGAAACTTGCGAATGGAGACCAGCGTTCCATCCGGTGTCAATGGCGCGCATACCGCATGTAGACGACTACCATCTGCCAGGCGCGCATCAACGATCGGGCTGGAGGCATCCAGATGCTTGCCAAGCGGGGCGATCAATCGCGAGACGAAGCGCTGCAGGTGCGCCTCATCATCAAAGGCAAGCTCGGTGGGGTCCAGACTTCCGGCACGATCAGCCCAGATTTGCCCCGCCCCATTGACCAGGATGTCACTGACGGCTTCATCGGCCATCAACTCCGTCAGCGGCCCGAAGCCACAGAGGTCGTTGGTCAGCGTATCGAGCAATTGCTGGCGACTCTCAGGGTCCAGAGGTATCTGGTACTCGTCACACACGGTGGTCAAGGCATCCGCTAGACGTTGCTGAACGTCTGCCATGCCGCCCTGCTCATCCCTCTCCATCTCATGTCGTGGTGTCGAGTGGCTACGGCGCAATGCTTGCCCCTGCTCATCTGCCAGACGGGTGACCAGCACACGTTTCAGGCGGTCCATGACCTCCGGCGCGATGGAAAGGCGTGAGCTCGACGCATTTTCACTCCCGCAAGCGTCCACCTGAGAGGCCGGGTCATGACGCGAGGGCTCTCGGTCACGGCGCATGCGCGACAATGGGCCAATCATGAGGAAACCCTCACGCCACTGGCCGGTTGCTTCAGGGCATCCCCCCGGCAGTGCCCCGCTGTCGCCAGGCGCAGCAGGTGTGCTCGCGCGGGCTGGTGGTCCTGCTTGCGAGCCAGACTGGTATCAAATTGGTGGCAGGCATCTGCCAGGTGGCCCTGTGCTTCATTGATCAAGCCGCGATGATAGTCCACCCGCCAATCGGGAGCCCCAAGGCGGGACGCCAACGTCAGCTGCTGTTCTGCATCATCATAGCGACCCTCGACATAGCCCACGGCCGCCAATCCTTCATAAAGACCGGCATAATTGGGAAGCAGCAACATGCCGCGATCGAGCACGTTGCGTGCCAGGGTCGTGTTGCCTTCCTCCAGCGCCAGCTGGCTGCGCAGCACGAAGGCCTCCGGCGGGTGTGAAGGCCCGATGCTCATCTGGTCGAGAAAGAACTGAGCCTTGTCGCCGCGCCCCGCCGCATGACTCAGCAACGCATTGAAATACAGGACTTCCGGGTTGCGCGGATACTCGACATGCAGCCGCTCCGCTTCTCGCAACAGGCGCTGGCAATCCACCATCGGACTTGCCACATCGTCCAGCTCCAGACAGGTCCGGCCCTGCACCATCAACTGTTGATACCGCTCGTTGAGGTACTCGAGGCGATCACCTGCGTCCGGACGGGATTCCCGCATGCTGTCAATAGAGCTGCAGCCGGCCAACCAGCCCACCATCACTCCCAGCACACCCAGACGACACACGGATTCACGAATGTTCATGGCGTACTCCTCAACGCGAAGATGGGAGGCGGCTCAGCGGCATGTCGGCAAGGCGACTGACGCCATCCGGGAAACTCCACTGGGCGACTTCGTTGATCGGCTCTCGAATCAAGGTAGGAGTCACGATGATGACCAGCTCCTTGTCGACATCGGAACGATTGAAGGAACGTGTCATCCAGCCGAGAAGCGGGACATCGCTGGCGCCGGGCACGCGGTCTTCCTGGCCGCTCATGTCACGCGAGACCAGACCGCCCAGAATCAGCGGCTGGCCATCGCGCAGACGCGTGGTGGTACGCAGGCTGCGCACATTGAAGGCCGTGCTGTTGAGGTCGGAACCGGTACTGTCGGCAATCTGTTGTGTCAGAAGCGTGTCCGGTGTCGAGATGGTCGGCAACACATCCAACGTGATGCGATCATTTTCATCGACGAGGGCGCGCACGCTGAGCTGGACGCCGAACGACTTGAAGTCCGTACCGCTGAACACCCCGTTGGTATTGGCACCCAGGGTGTCATCCTGACCGACGCCTGATGGCGCGAACGCGGAAGGTACGGGAATCTCGCCCCCGACCTGGAAGACCGAGCTCTCACCGGCCAGCACCGTCAATGTCGGACGTGACAGAGTGCGTGAAATCCCCTCGTTCTCCATCAGGCTGAACAGCAGGTCGAAGGCGATGTCACTACCACCGATCTGAAGGTTGTTGATGAGAGTCCCGTCCAGAATCTGCAGCGCATTCTCAAGTCCCGAGGCTCCGGCTGCACCGGTCTCCCCAAGTGCCAGCGGCCCACTGGCGTTGTAGCCGTTAGTCATGATGCTCAGGTCAGGACGCCAGGCTTTCATGCGCGAACGATTGACCTCATGCATCTGGATCGCCACTCGCACCTGGGGCACATCACGTACCTCGATCATCGAGATCAGCCGTCCGCCAGCGATGGAAAGCACCTTGGAACGGGCGATGTTGTTGCGGATGTTGTTGCTGAGATCACCACCACCGACACCACTACCGGAGGTGATGGAGCCTCCGTAACTGCTGGAGCGAACGTTATCGCCCATCAAGGCACCGGATTCATCCGCCAGCACATCAATCCCGGCTTCTCCTCCGGCCAGTGGGCTACCGCCAACGACTCGCGCTGCCACGTTCAGAATCCGCGTCAATGCCACCTGATCGCGCACTTCGCCTTCGAGCAGGAATGTATCGAAGAGGTCGTTGGGCATCTCACCGAACTGCAACCGCCTTACCTTGACCTCCTCCCCGCCCAAGGACGCAATGGCTTCCTTGAGCTTGTCGGTAATCGGTTTGGGCTTCTGGGTCACCTTGATGAGATTGATCACCGGGCTCGTCATGTTCGCATTCATGTTCATCGTGCTCGCACCCGCCGGCATGCCGGGGGTTGCCATCGAGGGCATCGCACCGCGTTGCCCTGAGAGCAGGTAGTCCGTTGCTGCCTGCTGCGCAGCCTGTCGATACTCCGCCGTGGGCACCTTGCCACGCATTACCAGCACGGGGCGATCCGGCGCGGAGTGAATGGAAATGGAGGGATGAATCTCGCGCAGCGCGCTGCTCAATACGCTCAGGTCGGGACTGACACTGAACAGGAAGGACTCATTGCTGCCATCGACGTACCAGACCATCACCGTAGTTCGCCCGACTTCCTTGCCCAACATCAGGACTTCTCGACCACCGATCACCTCGACCTCGATGATGCTCTGCTTGCCGACGGCAATGCGCTCTATGTCCTTGCCGAAGGCCAGGCGCGCATGAGTCCACTGCACCAGAGTGCGAGAGCGGGAATTGCCGCTGCTGTAGGCGGTATCCACATTGATGAGCCCGGCAGCAGGATTGACAGCGTCAACCGCGTCGACGCTCACGTCAGCGGCAACGGCAGACTGGCCTGCACTCGCGCAGGCAAGCGACAGGCACAGGATGAAGCCAGAGCATTCAGCGAGAAAAGCAGAAGGTTTGCTCATATTATCTCCAGGCCATGATGATCCGGCGGGGGATGACCCAGGAAAGCGATCAGAAGAAAGGGAAATTCTGGTACTTTTTCAGAAATTCAAAACCAGCCAAGCATTCTCATGACACCGCAATATCGACCAAGGAGTCACAACTCGATCTCCACCTTTCTGCGCTGTAATCCTTGAAAAATCTCGATCTGACGCGTGTGCAAGGTAGGCGCCATCGGGAGACGGAGTTTGACATCTCTGCCATGCAACACCAACGACACTCTTTCCTGAGAATTCAAGCTTGCAAGGCGAAAGATATCCTTCGGTAATGCTGCGATGACCAGACCCGATGACTGGGTTGTCTGCTTGCCAGTGGATTGCGGCGACAGTGATGCCAGCGGACCGCTCGCCACTGGAGCCGGCTGATTGTTGTTCATCGTCCCCATCAGACGAACCTGTTCCGCAATCACGCGTACTCGCCCGTTGAGGCTACCGATTACATCAAAGGTATCGCTAGGCTTTATCTGTGAAACAGGGAAGGAATGACTCGCCATTGGGAGTGAGAACAACACCCTATCCTCGGGGATATATTGCGAGAGACTCTGACGTTTCACGGGCTTCAGGTCCTGAGGCTGAATGACATCCCCCGGTAGACGATTACGTGTCATGACCTTGCCGATCGCCATGCTCATGTCCTGCAGCCCTCCCGCCACATCTTTCATCATCTTGAGCTCCAGCATCTGAGGCGTGATGATCTGCCCCTGCGCGATCAGGTCATTGGCCACCAGCACCTCTTCTGCTCCCACACGCTCGTACTGACGGTACCCCAACAGGCTTGCCATCGAGGTCGACACCAGAAAAACGACCATGGCGACCGTCGTGCTGCCATTGAGACGTATATTCATGTCAACCTCCTTGATGGACATCACGGTTGCTCATCATGGGAAAAAGGTCGGAGAAACTTCGATCTTCCCCGACCTCAAGAGTAGCTATTACGGCGTGAAGGCACTCGCACCGGTAGCATTCTCTGCACCACTTCCCGCGGTGGTATTGGCCCCAGCATTGGTAGCCGCTTCACTATAATCCGCTGCGATAAAGTCGAAGGTTACGAGGTCGCCAGCATTGGCATCAGTCGCGTCAACGAAGCCGGATCCTTCCAGGAAGGCGGTCCCTTCTGCATTGACCAACCCATCAAAAGCGTAGGATTGATCAAGCTGACCGATGGCTTCTGCAACATCTTCCATTTCAGCAGTCAGTGAATCGCGCATGGTTACCAGACCTACTACCATGCCGATCACCATGACCGAGAGGATCAGCACCAGCTCGGTGGTCATCACGAAACCTGCCTGGGACTTCTTGGTTGTCTTTTTCATCTGTGAATCTCCAGTGAGGATATCTTCGACAGCTGCACTTTCCCGTTCAATGGATCGTGGCCACAAGCAGCGACTTGTCTGCACCTACTGCCCACGAATTGAAGACTAACCGGTTTTTTGAAATCCAACTGCAAACCAATGTGTCGATAAATGTCACATCAAGGGTGTCCGGAATAAGAAAAAGCAAGGCGAGGCTTTCGCGATGCTGAAGATATGCACGTGAGAAGTGGGAAAATGACAATCAAAAAAGGCACTATGCGGGTCGCATCAGTGCCTTTCTTTAGTCAATATTGGCAGCCTTGAAGAGAACCTTTTCAATGTCGTGAGAGACTGACGATGCAGTGGCTGAGACGCAGCAACTGCAACACACGAACTGCAACACGGCGTCTAGCGACAGAATCGCCAGCCCCGCGTGCCGAGGTGGAAGTGATCACGATGGGCGGCGTTGTAATCCGGCCCCAGCACGGTACCGAAACTCTCACAGGCGGCGTCCTGCACGGCACGCAGGAAGCGGCCCGGGGCATCTTCATCCTCGGGCACCGTCCAGTCGCGCGGCAGGCGAACCTGACGGCCGTCCGCCAGCGTGAAGCCTGTGACATCCAGCGCATCCGCAGTGGCATGTTCACTGCGACGTGCGTTCTCTCGTCCGTAGATGTTGCGGCAGGCGTAGCTGCCCACATGGGACACTTGCGTCACTTCGCTCCCCATGACCTCCTGCGCCGCTGACTTGAGCCCATGGCGCTCGAAGCGCAGCCAGCTCACCGCCAGCGGGCAGCTGGCAATGAAGGACTGGTTGAAGCGAACACCCTGCTCGCCACTCGCGCCTGACGCCGAATGCATGCGTACGCTGTTGATGAGGTCACAGCCGTTGTTGCTGGGGCGGTCCGGCAGGAAGGTCACCCGTTGCGGGGCTTCCCGCTCGAGAAATGCGCGGCAGGCGGCCGGGTTCTCGTTCAAGCGTGAGAGCTTCCAGCCGGTCGCCATGCCGGGCGGGTCCTCCAATTGCAGTGGCGCCCATGGGAGATAGTGAGCGGGTATCCAGCGCTCCAGCACGATGATGTCGCGCTGGACCGCAACGCCCAGGCCGATGAGCACCAGGCATATCAATGTGAGCCCCATACCTTTGCGGCGCTGCTTGTGCTGCAAACCGTTCATGTTCGCCTCCTGTACACGTTGCAGGCCCTCACCTGCCCCAGGCTTCGCCTGCCCCAGGCTTCGCCTGCACCAGGGTTACTGACCACCGTGAATGGCATGACGTATCGACCGCCTCATATATGCCATATCAGAAACAGTGAAATGAAGGGCGAGGCGCTGTCAGAGACGCGGCTGTCCACTATGCTGGACGCCTTCCAGCAGACCAGCCACATGCCCTTGAGGGGCCACGCCTCGGCTGCTCTCTGCACGCCAATCCGCTATCAGGAGCGCACATGACGACAGCCCCTACCTCACGCCTGGGCACGATCCCGCTCTCGGTGCTTGACCTTGCCCCCATCCGCGATACCGGCAGTGTTGCTGAAACCTTCCACAATAGCGTCAGTCTCGCCCAGCATGTCGAAGCGCTGGGCTTTCATCGCCTGTGGCTGGCCGAGCATCACAACATCGATGGCATCGCCAGTGCCGCCACCTCGGTGCTGATCGGCCATGTAGCCGGCAAGACCTCCCGCCTGCGGGTCGGCTCGGGCGGCATCATGCTGCCCAACCATCCCCCGCTGGTGGTGGCGGAACAGTTCGGCACCCTGGCCACGCTCTACCCGGACAGGATCGATCTCGGACTTGGCCGCGCGCCGGGCTCCGATGGCATCACCATGCAGGCGATGCGCCGCGACCCTTCCGCCGGCGTGAATGACTTCCCTCAGCGCCTGGCCGAACTCGAGCAGTATCTGGGCGAGGCTTCACCCGGTCAGCGCGTCAAGGCCATGCCGGGGCAAGGTACTCATGTCCCCCTGTGGCTATTGGGCTCCAGCGACTACAGCGCACGCCTGGCAGCGAAAAAAGGCCTGCCCTTCGCCTTCGCCGGCCAGTTCGCCCCCGGCTACATGCTGGAGGCCATCAAGCTCTATCGCGAGAACTTCATGCCCTCCGAGGTGCTGGATGCGCCCTACGTGATGCTCGGACTGCCACTGATCGCCGCCGACAGCGATGAACGCGCCCGTTTCCTGGCCAGCACCCAGCAACAGAAATTCCTCAATCTGATCCGCGGCAAGAGCACGCGCGCCCTGCCCCCACGCGAGACACTGGACTGGTCAGCACGCGAGGAAGCCATGGTCGGTCAGAATCTGGCCGCTGCCATCATCGGCGGGCCTGAGCGCATTCGCAGCGAGCTCGAGCATCTGCTGGAGGTGACCCAGGCCGACGAATTGATGTTCAACTCGGATTTCTATGAGCATGCCGACCGCCTGAAGAGCTACGAGATACTCGCCGAGGTCGCCGGCCGCCGGACGCCGGACGCCAGTAAATGACGTGAGCCCCTTCACGCTGACTGGCTTGCCAAGACAAGACGCCGCTCACATCTCCTGTGAGCGGCGTCTTGTCGTTCTGAGCCTGCCGTGAAGCCACGCATTGGCGTCATGATCTGAAAGCGATGAGCTTAAAACGATGAACTCAAGGCGATGAGCTCAAGTCGATAAGTTCATGCCACGACTCGGCTCAATGATGGTCGCGCGGGTTCACGCGACGATTCTTGACGTCCGGCGCACGGCGGATGCGATCTTCCTCGGCCAGGCTGTCAGCCTCGAAGATATCCGCACCGACCGGTGTCTCACCATGACGGCGATACAGCTGACTGAGCATCTGGCGACGATCAGCCCGCAGCTCTTTCACCAGTACCACGATCATGCCGTAGATGATGAAGGTGAAGGGCAAGGCCGAGAGTACCGAGGCTGACTGCAAGCCCTTGAGACCGCCCGTCGAGATCAGCGTCAGGCAGATGGCCGCGATCAGCACGCCCCAGGCGATACGCTTGTAGAGTGGCGGATTGATCGAGCCGCCGTCGGTCATCTGCGCCACGATGTAGGACGCCGAATCGGCGGAGGTCACCAGGAAGATGAAGATCAGCATGATCGCGACCACCGACAGCACGCTACTGAAGGGCATCAGATCGAACATCTCGAACAAGGCAGACGTGATGTTGGCATCCGTCGCGGCCGCCAGACCGACATCACTGGCCAACTCCATGTTGATCGCCGCGCCACCGAAGACACCGATCCAAAGGCACGCCAGCAGCGGCGGCACGATCAGCACGCCCACCACATACTCCTTGATGGTGCGGCCACGCGAGACACGCGCGACGAAGGTGCCGACGAACGGCGACCAGGCGATGACCCATGCCCAGTAGAAGACGGTCCAGGAGCTGTTCCAGTCATTGCCGTCATAGGGCGACATGCGCAGGCTCATGCCGATGAAGTTCTGCAGATAATCGCCGATGCCCAGGGTGATCGTCTTGAGAATGTCCAGCGTCGGGCCAGTGAACAGCACATACAGCATCAGCGCGATGCAGATGCTCATGTTGAGGTTGGACAGGCGCTTGATGCCCTTGTCGAGCCCGGACCAGGTCGAGGCCATGTAGGCACAGAACATCACGCCCATGATGATGAACTGCCATTGCCAGCCTTCTTCCACGCCGAAGACGAAGTGCAGCCCCCCATTCATCTGCAACACGCCCAGGCCCAGCGATGTCGCGACCCCCATCACGGTCGCCACTACCGCAAAGACATCCAGTACCGGGCCATAGCGGCGCACCTTGGGATGCTTGGCCGTCACGGAAGACAGCACCGAGGACACCAGCCCCGCCTGTCCCTTGCGGAACTGGAAATAGGCAATGATCAGGCCGACCACCGAGAAGGCAGCCCACTGATGGACGCCCCAGTTGAAGAAGGCATATTGAATGGCATAGCGCGCAGACTCGGGCGTCTCGCCCGGCATATCGGCGAACGGCGGCTTCAGATAGTGCTGCATGGGTTCCGCCATGCCATAGAACACCAGCCCGACGCCAAACCCTGCTGCCAACAGCATGCTGACCCAGGAAAAGAAGGTATAGGAAGGCCGGCTATCCTGCGGGCCGAGCCGGATCTTGCCGTACTTGCTCAGCGCGAGACTGATGAGAAATATCACGAAACCAAAGACGGATATCAGATAGAACCAGCCGAACATGCTGGTCACGGCGCCGAGCGCCTGATCTGCCAATTCACCGAAACGGGTGGGAAATCCTGCCCCCAATGCGACCAGCCCCAGAATGATGATGACCGACGCGCTGAATACGCGCTTTCCTCCAGATGTCATAAATCGCTACTCCCTGTGAGCTGTGACAGCGGTGAGGTGGATCGCGCACCAGCGAGAAACGAGTAGCGTATTGCCAACGAATATTCGCAGTGCCTTCTAGACATGAACCTGATTCCCCAGAACTTCAAGGGCAGACGACGCCAGCAGCACAGGAAAATTTGTCACTGTCTGTACAGGCAAGCGTTTGCCCCAGCCGGGCCACAGCCTCCGCGTGGAAGGAGAAAGCCGGTTTTGAAAGGTCAGTGAAGGCTTTGAAAGGACAGTGCAGACCTTGAAGGGACAGCGCAGGCCCTGGAAGGACAGTGACGAGGGAGCAGGAAGACGGGAAGTCCCGGGCAAGCTGGCCAGCCACGATGGCGAGATCGCCAGATAACCTCTACATTACTTGTACGATAGTTATAAAATGCGATTCACCGCCGACATGACATCCCACTGAGGGTATTCCCGATGCCTGCACATACCACTGCAACGCACCAGCCACGCACCGCTGTGACCCCCACTCACGCGTCGCCTGCTGCTCCACTACCCCCAAGCCAGCTCGCCGATCAGACGACCGCCCACCAGGACGAGACCAGCATGACACTCGAATCGTTGGCACGCGCACTGCAGCACGGCATGGTGCCGGTGGTCGAGGTCATGTCACTGGATGGCATCTACAAGGTGAGAATCCATCATTGCCATGGTATCTCGGACCTGACGCGCAATGATCACAGCGCACTATGGTTCAAGGGTACCGGTGAGATACGCGACTTGATGGGCGCACGCGGCATCAGCCACGGCGTGCTGACCTGGGCAGATCAATGGGGAGATGAAATGATCGGGGTCGAATCGCGCAGCCTCAATCAGGAAGAACTGCTCGCCTGGGGCACGCGTATCTGTTTCAAGTGATACCCGAGAGATGTCCCCCCGGGGATGTCCGCCCAGACACACAAAAGCCGCCCCTGCCGAGGGCGGCTTTTGTGTGTTGCTGTGCCATATCCAAGATCATCCATCCGGCCAGCTCTCAGCAGAATGTGCCTGGCTCAAGCTCTGTCGAGAATGCGAAAGAATTGGAGGCACCTCAGTGGCTGACGGCTTCTTCATTGGCCACGAAACCGGCATCAGCGCACAGGCGGCTGAATTCATCCCAGTGTTGCATGACCTGCCAGGCGCCTGTAGTCCGCAGCACCTCGGCGTGGCCTGGCGGGATGTGGCTTGCGCCCAGATGGCCGACGACCTTGAGGCCCGCGGCCACGGCTGCCTGCATTCCCGTGCGGCTGTCTTCCACTACCAGACATTCCTCGGCGGAGCGTCCCAGCGTCTTGAGGGCGAGCAGATAGAGGTCTGGCGCCGGCTTGGGATTCATAACCTCATCGGAGGTGAAGATCGGCAGCTGCTCGTCGCCATTGGCCGCGGCAATCTCATCGAGAATGCCACGAAGCCCCGAGCTCTCGAGATTGATCTTCATGCGCTGCTCAGAGCTGTTGGACACGATCGCCAACGGCAGACGCTGATCGCGAATCCACTCCAGCGTCTCGCGCACCCCGGGCATGGCCTTGAGCGAGTCGGCCAGGCGGGCATCGACGAGATGGCGTACCTGGTCGAGCGCATCCACGGGCAGCGTGTGCTGACTGCGGGCTTCCAGGTCCAGCAGGATATCGCGCGTCATCATGCCCAGACAGCGGTCCAGCTCATGCTCGATCTGCTCTGCACTCCCCAAGTCTGGCAGCCAGACGGGAAGTTTTTCCTTGAGCACGCCATCAGCGATGATCTCGCTATCCACCAATACACCGTCACAATCAAAGATAAGTTGCTTCATGCGAGCTCCAATTCGAGAAAAGATGGCCGAAACACGTGATGAACAAGACACCTTGTCGCGCAAGGCATTGAGCGGCCACAAGAAGTGATATCCCTCATTGATGAGGGCAGAAAACTGAAAAGCAATCCCGACATTCTGCAGCAGACCTGGGCGAGGATTTTCCGAGGCAAGGCTGTCGGTAGGTGACTTGACGCGCTCAAGGGTAATGCACTGCAATGGCAACGTCATGACAGGAATTCTTGCCTTATCAAGACACCCATGCAGGAGGAAGTATGCGACATCGCCATTCCCGCACATGTTCACATCCCTCACACTCGTCCGGCTTCGGCACGGGCCTTCTGGCCGGCGCCGCCGCGGCGACCGCCTTCTTTCTGGGCCGACGCCTCAACAGTGCTCGCAAGGTCAGTAGCGGCCATCCGCTGAAGCATCAGGTGCTCGATGCGGCCTCGCAGGTCATGCAGCGCAAGTATCCGATGGAAGCGATGAGTACCTATCTCAACGGCTTCCACCATTACGCCGATGACATGGGGCGTCAGGTGGAGGCCAGCCACTTCTGCATCCACCTGGAACATGATCTGCACCAATGCGTGATCTTCGATTCCAATCGCAGTGATGCCCGCTTGATCGGGATCGAATACATCATCAGCGCCGAGCGCTACGAGCAACTGCCCGAGGAAGAGAAGCCGCTCTGGCACAGCCATCACTATGAAGTGAAGTCCGGCATCCTGGTGGCCCCGGGGATTCCGGAACTGGCGGAGCGCAGCTACTTCGAGGACCTCGTCACCACCTACGGCAAGACCTTCCACACCTGGCAGATCGACCGCGACGACTTCCCCTACGGTATCCCGCAGCTGATGATGGCCTTCACCCGTGACGGTCAGATCGACGAGGAGCTGATGAAGCGCCGCGATGAGCGCCTGGGCATCAGCACTGAGGAGCGCCGCCGGAAGCGCGCCGAGATTCCGCTGCCCGATGTCAGCCCCAAGGCCAACGGTGGCCCGACCCCGCCCGACAGCGAGTCCCACCAGCCGCCGCATGAGAGCCTGAACGACAGCCGCTGAGGCCAGCGGCGAATCAGCGACACAAGCCACGACACGCACCAACGACATGCATCTACGACAAGGCCTGGCAATCAATTGCCAGGCGCCTTGTCGTTTCAGCTATCGCGTCAGGAAGCCGCAATGGGCATCCCGCAGGGCTCAGCTCTGATTGTCGTGTCGCGGCTTGTCTTCACGTGGTGTCGAGGCCATCTTCTCGAGCTCCTCCTCACTCATGGAGTCATACATCGAGCGGGCGGCCCCATCCAGTTCGCTGACCTTCTGCTCGCCACGACGTGCTGACAGTGCTGCCCCGGCTGCCATCTGCTGTGCCTTGGACTTGGCTGGCATGATTATCCTCCCTCTGGGCGAATATCGTGAACCATGGTCGGCTGCCATGAGCTCGACCATGCCGCTTGCTGTCACTCCCCATAGGCCATGCGGCCCTCCTTCGCCCTTTTCAAGCCTCGCGATGCCTTGAGTTTCCCCTCTCTGACCCAAGGCCATGCAGGAGAGACAGATGACTATCCTCAACAATAATATCGCCATCCAGCAGCAGGAGAGCCGCCATGCGTGACGTCGAATTTCCTCAACATCTTTCGCCCCATACTGCCAAGGATGACCTGACGGCGCTGGACGCCGAGCAACTGGCACGCGGGTATCAACGCGGTGAGTTCGACCCGCTACAGGTGACCCGAGCGGTGCTCGATCGTATCGAGCGGCTCAACCCGCTCGTCAATGCCTATGTGCATGTCGCGCATGACACGGCGCTGAAGGAGGCGCGTGAATCCACGCAGCGCTGGCAGGCCGGCAAGCCATTGAGTCCGCTCGATGGCATTCCTACCTCACTGAAAGGCCTGACGGATGTTGCCGGCATGCCAGCGAGAGCAGGCTCCCTGATCACACCGGCTACGCCATGCCAGCAGGATGCGCCGCCGGTCAGGCGCTTGCGTGAGGCAGGCGCGATTCTACTGGGCAAGACCAACACCCCCGAGTTCGGATGGAAGGCCGTCACCGATAACCTCGTGCATGGCACCACCAGCAATGCCTGGAATACCGAACTGACACCCGGTGGCTCTTCCGGTGGCGCGGCTACCGCCGCCGCCCTCAATCTGGGCGTGCTGCATCAAGGCGGTGATTCCGGTGGGTCGATCCGTATTCCTGCCGCCTTCAGTGGCATCTTCGGCTTCAAGCCCACCTTTGGCTGGACACCGCAGTGGCCACCCTCCAAGGCTGCCTTCCTGTCCAGTATCGGGCCCATGACCCGCAGCCCCCGTGACGCCGCCGCCATGCTCAATGTCATCGGCCGTCACGATGCCCGGGACCCATACGCCAACCGCGGCCAACCCGAGGATTGGGGCGCTGATATCGGCAAGTCGCTGGCAGGACTGCGCATCGCCTACTCGCCATGTTTCGGGTCTGTCGAGGTCGACCCCGAGATCGCAAGCCTGGTGGAGCGCGCCGCACAGCGTCTGGCGAACCTTGGCGCGGACATCGTGGCGGTCGATCCCCCGGTCGCGACAAGCCTCGAGACGTTTCGCAAGATCTGGTTCACCGCCTCGCTGGGGCTCTGGGATGACTGCGATGTCCAGCAGCGCGAACAGCTCGATCCCGGGCTGGTCGAGAATGCCATGTGTGCACGCGAATGGTCGTCGCTGGATCTCTTCAAGGCGCTTGAGGAGCGCTACCGGATCACCCAGGCGCTGGAGCAATTCAATCAGGATTTCCACCTGTTGCTGACACCCAGCGTCGCCGTCACCCCCTTCGCCCTGAATCATCAGGTACCCCCGGATAGCCAGATGCATGACTGGGAGGAATGGGCACCGTTCTCCTATCCCTTCAATCTGAGCGGCCAACCTGCGGCGTCAGTGCCCTGTGGCTTCACGTCTCAGGGGCTGCCCGTCGGCTTTCAGCTGGCAGGCGGCAAGCACGATGATGTGCGACTGCTGCGGGCAGCCGCTGCCTATATGGATGCCTACCCTACCGCGCATTCCGTCGAGCCCTACCGTCCGAGATGAGGCCGCTCGGTCGCACTGGCTGACCGGCGACCTTCACATGCGACAACGCCCGCCACTGCCCCTTCATCAGGGCGGTGGCGGGCGTTGGCCGTGATGCCTGTCATCCAGGCAACAGGCTATTTACAGGAACTATTTCCGAGAACTATTTCAACAAGCTATCAAAGGGGCTATTTCACAGGGCTATTTCAATACGCCCTGCAAAAGGCGATTCACATGAACGCGGCCCCGTGAGCCGCCCCGGTTACTTGAGCGAATCCTGATTGCCGATGCGCGCCATCATCTCGGTGAACATCTGGATGTCGAGCATCAGGTTATCGACCCGCTTGAACTCCTCGGAGGTATGCCCGGTATAGGTCTCGCCCGGCATGGACGGGCCGAAGTTGATCGCATTGGGCAACAACTTGGCGGTCGTGCTGCCCGCGGAGGAGCGCGGCTCGGCCTCCATGCCGGTGGTATCCCCGAAGATATTGAGCAGCGTCTGCAGCCAGGCACCGCTGGGATCACGCAGCATCCAGTCGCGAATCTCGACATTCAGCGTCATGTCCATGCCCTGCTCGCTGGCATAGGCGCTCAGCTTGTCCTGAATCGTCTGGCTCAATTCCTCAGGTGATTTCTCGCCGGCAGGCGCACGCACATTGACCGCGACCCGCAGCGCATCGTCCTCCTTGGCGAAGAAGGTCGGCGTCACCTTGAGCGGCCCCATGAAATCATGGGAATACGCGATGCCCAGCTGCTTGCCGTGATAGTCCAGCCCGTAGTTGTCGTTCAGGTAATGGATGGCATCTTCATAGGCATTGTCATGGAAATCGATGCCGGAGGTGGCGAGCAGGCCCGCCAGCCGTGTGACAGGATTGACGCCGTTGGCCGGCGCCGAGGAGTGGGCCGACTTGCCGGTCACCGTCACGCTGACCTCTTCACCTTCCACCTCACTGGCGACGCTGAAGTCCTGGCCATGCTCCTTGACGTAGCGGCTGCCGAGCGTTTCAAGCTTGTGGCTGAGCGCCTTGGCGCCCGCTGCGTCAGCCGCGTGCAGCGTGGCGGTGGAGCGCTCCGGAATCTGGTTGGTCGCCAGGCCGCCCTTGAAGTCGGTGATCGTCGGCAGAGCATCGACTGCCTGATCAGATGACGCCTCGCCCGCCTTGGGCGTCAAGGGGAAGCGCGCATCGATGGTGCCGAAACCATTCTCGGCCGTGATCGCCGGATAACCGCTATCGAGCACGATGTTGTATTCCGGCAGGTCATTTCTGGCCTTGTAGTACTCGAAGCCATCACCGCCGGTCTCTTCCGTGGTCTCGATCATCAGGCGAATGGTGCGCTTGAGCGGCACCTCATTCTCCTTGAGCGACTTCATGGCATACAGCGCTGCGGCGATAGAGGCCTTGTCATCTTCGGTGCCGCGCCCGTAGAGCTTGCCGTCGATCTCGGTCATCGCGAACGGGTCGAGATGGGTGCCGTCGTCGAGTGTCCAGCCCTCCTCGCCTGCCGGTACCACATCGCCGTGGGTCAGAATGCCGAACACGTCATCGCCAGTTCCCTCAAGCTCAACCTCGAAGACGCGATTGTCGACGTTACGGAATGTCAGGCCGAACGCCTCGGCGCGCGCCTTGATCAACTCACCGAAGCGCGCGATTTCCGGGTTCTCGAATTGCGGCTTCTCCCCCACCTTGGCGGTCGGGATCGCGACCATTTCCTTGAGCAGCGCCTGGACATCATCGCCGTACTGCAGACGGTTGTAGACCCCCAGCAGCCGATAGATGTTGACGAAGGCGTCACCTTCCAGCGTCTCACCGGCCTGATACTGCTCGATGGCAGCCCTGACGGCCGTGTCCTGGGAATTGCGTTCGGCCACCTGGGTCAGAAAGCCATTGAAGTCCGGCGCCAGCTCCTGCCGGCCCTGTTCGATCAAGCTGACCAGCTGGGCACGCTTGAGCGTATGTTCGCCCTGCGGTGCGCGCTTGCCCGTATCATCGGCTGCCATCGGCTCGTCTGCGCTGACAGGCAGTGCGCTGCCGAGCCCGAGTGCCAGACCCAGCGCGAGGGCCGTCTGACGAGAGGTAGCGTGAGTGGCTGTGTGGGTACTCATGGGCATGTACGTCCTTGTGTTAGGCAAGACGCCACGTCGTCAATGGCCGCAGAGACAATGGATGAGGAGAAGACCCTCACCGACGCCCGGCGGCAGCCGACCACGCGACATCAAGACGGTTTCATCGGCCTTGCCGTGAAACATGAATGTCTTATACACAACCATCTTATGTACTAGGCCACGCCACGCCAACCCTGGCGAGAGGTGCCTGCCACTCTGCTCTCCATTATGGCCTTGCCCCTCTTCGCCCCAGACGAGCGACTCAGTTCCAGCGCTTGAGCAGAATCTCGATGAACAGTTCCGCGATCGGCGACAGGGACTCACCGCGCCGCCGCAGCAGGCCAATGGTCCGGTCAATGCGCGGTTCGGGCAGTTCACGCTGACACAGCACCTCGTGTTCCGGCCCCGGCATGGCCATCGACGGCAGGATGGCGACGCCCAGCCCGCTCTCGACCAGACCCAGTGACGTCGAAAGGTGCTGTACCTCGTAGAAGCCATCCAGATGCAGGCCGGCAGACAGCAGGGTGTTGTCGAGCAGAATGCGGTTGCCGCTGTCACGCGAGACCGTGATCAGGCGCACATCGTCCAGGTCGCTCCATTCCACGCGCTGTTTCTGTGCAAGAGGATGGTCTCGACGCAGGGCCAGCACGAAGGGATCACGATAGATGGAGGTGAAATCCACCGCCGGATGGTGGGCACTGACCATATTGATACCAAAGTCTGCCTCCCCCGAAACCACCCTTTCGACCCCTTCATTGGCACTGACATCCAGGATGCGAATCCGGATACCGGGATAGGCAGTATTGAATTCGCGCACCACGCTGGGCAGGAAGTAGAAGGCTGCCGTGGGCAGGCAGGCGATGGTCAGCACCCCCTTGCGGTGGGTGGCAAGCTCGCGAACGCCGACCAGAGACGACTCATAATCTTCGAGCAACTTGCGGGCTTTGGGCAGAAAATCACGCCCAACGGGCGTCAAACGACTTCTTCGCGTGGTGCGCTCGAGCACCTTGGCGCCCAGAATTTCCTCCAGTTTCTGGATGCGGCGCGACAACGCCGGCTGCGAAATATGCAGCCGTTCTGCCGCCTCATTGAAGGAATGATTCTCGGCGACCTCGACGAACGCCGACAGATCCAGAAACTCCAATCTATGCATGCAACTACCTTATTGTTTCAGTTTTCGGATTAATGCGCACAATGATGACAGTATAGGTTTTATTTGCATTTGATGCATAGATCATCGGCTGTGATGCTTCACGAAGGCGCAAACAGACAGGAGCGCGTTCCAACATGATGCATTCACTTCCTTGCATGATCCTACGTGGCGGTACCTCTCGGGGCCCCTTCCTGCGTCTGGATCACCTCCCCGCCGATGACGAAGGCCGACGCGAAGTTCTGCGTCAGGTCATGGGCTCCGGCCACGTACTGCAGATCGATGGCCTGGGCGGCGGCAATTCGTTGACCAGCAAGGTCGCCCTCGTCGGGCCGCCCAGTCATCCTGAAGCTGATGTCGATTACCTGTTCGCTCAGGTCGACGTAGAAGGCGACAAGGTCGACTTCTCGCCCAACTGCGGCAACATGCTGGCCGCCGTCGGCCCCTACGCCATCGAGACCGGCATGATTGCGCCGCAGGGCGACCTGACGCGTCTGCGGATTCACAACCTCAACACCCGCACGCTGATCGACAGCCAGGTGCCGACGCCCGGCGGCGCGGTGGCCTACCAGGGTGACACGCGCATCAGTGGCGTGCCCGGCGCCGGCAGCGCCATCAAGCTGGGCTTCCTCGGCGCGGTGGGCGCCAAGACCGGCAAGATGCTGCCCAGCGGCCAGGTCATCGACGTGATTGATGGCGTCGAGGTGACCTGCCTCGACTCCGCCACGCCGGTGGTGCTGATCGAAGCGGCAAGTCTGGGCTGGGTGGGCAACGAAGCGCCGGCCGAGATGGATGCCAACCGCGAGGCGATGGCACGTCTCGAGCAGATTCGCCTCAAGGCGGGAGAATTGATGGGCATGGGCGACGTCAGCGGCTCGGTGCTGCCCAAGCCGGTGATTCTCTCCGCCCCGCGCACCCAGGACGGCACTCTATGTGCCCGTTACTTCGTGCCGCATCGCTGCCATGGCGCCCTGGCCGTCACGGGTGCCATCACGCTGGCCGTTGCGACCAGTATCCCGGGCACCCTGGCCAATCGTGTGGCACTCGCGGCCGGCACTCTGGCACCGGATAGCCTGGCGGCAAACGTCCATCTGGAACATCCCGCCGGATTTCTGGATGTCGAGGTCGAGCATGCCAATGCCGACCCGATGACCCCCAGCCGCGTGTCTCTGCTGCGCACGGCACGCAAGATCATGAGTGGCGAGGTGTTCTTGAACCTCCCCGACTCGGTGGAAATGCCTGGGCGTGCATGACACGCCAGACGACCGCGCTGGCAAGCGCCAGACGCGGAGACATCGTCGACAGGCAACGAGCTGGTACTGCAGTATATTGATTTACAATGAATTTTCGCTAAACGAAATAGCCTGACTGCGCCGCCATGCAGATAGCGCATCACTGATCGACAACGCATTCCAACAATAATCAGGAGTCAGACCATGTCCATCATCGTGTCTACCCCCAAGCGCCAGACCCTCAAGCGTCATGCCCGCACCACCGCATTGGCCTTCATGCTGCCCGTCATGGGTCTGATGCCACTGTCCTCAGCCGTTCACGCCGCGGCGGAAGTCCCCGATACCCTGACCTGGACCGTCCCGTTCGGTGTCGGGGGCGGCACGGACGTCTGGGCACGCTTCATGTCCAACTGGGTGACCAAGGACCTGCCGGGCAACCCGGCTGTCGTCATCGACAACGTCCCGGGCGGTGGTTCCATCACCGGCGTCAACCTGTTCAGCAAGCGTGCCGGCGATGACGGCGACGAGATGGTCGTCACCTCGGCCTCTACCCAGTATCCGGCCATGCTGCGCGACCGTCGCGTGCGCTATGACTATGCCGACTGGGAGCCGATCTTCGCCGCACCGACAGGGGGTGTCGTCTACGCCTCAAGCTCGCTGGGCAAGGACAGCGCCAGTGCGCTCGAGGCCCTCGCCTCCCAGGAAGTGAAGTTCGCCGGCCAGAACCCGACCGGGCTCGAGATGCCGGTACTGATGGCCTTCGATCTGCTCGACTTCCAGGTCGACCCGGTCTTCGGCATGAAGAGCCGTGGTGAAGGCCGCCTGGCCTTCGAACGTGGCGAAGTCGCCCTCGACTTCCAGACCACCTCCGCCTACAAGAGCAACGTCACGCCGCTGGTCGACGCCGGCCAGGCCGTACCGCTGTTCAGCCTTGGCGTGATGGATGACGAAGGCCATATCGAGCGCGATCCGTCCTTCCCGGACCTGCCGACCTTCTCCGAACTGTATCTGGCCCAGGAAGGCCATTCACGTGACGACGAGGCCTACCAGATCTTCCACAAGTTCTTCGCCTCCGGTTACGCCATGCAGAAGATGCTGCTGGTGCCGAAGGACGTGGACCCGGAACTGCTGGAACTTTACCGCCAGGCCGCACGTGATCTGGCCAAGAACCCCGAGTTCCTCAAGGAGGCCGCCGAGAAGGTCGGGCCCTATAGCCTGATGGTCGGCAAGGCCGCCGCGACCCAGCTTCAGGAAGCCATGCAGCTGAGCGAAGCCGAGCACGAATGGGTCAAGAACTGGCTGATGGAACGCCACAATATCCGCCTGCAATCTCGTTGAGGCGCGCAATCACACCCGTAACGGTCTGAACCCCCGGGTGTGATGGGGACCCACTCACGGGGCTGCCGACCAGCAGCCCCGTGAGCCTTTCACTCCCTGCCTCACCATGCTCTCCCCGGCACCGCCTCTGAGTGTTAGAGAAGCATCTAGAGAAGAACAAGAGGTTGAGTAACGCCATGATCGACACTCTCCTGTCCAGCATTGGACACGTCTTCACGCTGACGCATCTGCTGTTCATGATGATCGGCATCTTCGTCGGCCTGCTGGTCGGTATCATTCCCGGCCTGGGCGGCATCGCCGGCATGGCCCTGCTGCTGCCCTTCCTCTATGGTCTGGACCCGGGTTACGCCCTGGGCATGCTGATGGGCATGGTCGCGGTCATTCCTACCGGCGATACCTTCGCCTCTGTCCTGATGGGCATTCCCGGTTCCAGCGCGTCGCAAGCCACGGTGCTGGATGGCTTCCCGCTGGCCAAGAAGGGCCAGGCAGCCCGCGCGCTGACCAGTGCCTTCCTGTCTTCCCTGTGTGGTGGCGTGATCGGTGCCATCATCCTGACCGGCTTCATCCTCGTCGCACGTCCCCTCGTACTGGCCTTCTCGTCAGCCGAATTGTTCGTGTTGACCTTGCTGGGCCTGACGATGGTGGCGGTGTTGTCCGGCAAGAACCTGTTCAAGGGCACCGCTGCCTGCGGCCTCGGCCTGCTGGTCGGTGCCATCGGCGCCGCACCGGCGACCGGCGAGTACCGCATGAACCTGGATATCGACTACCTGTACGACGGCGTGCCGCTGATCGTGCTGGGTCTGGGCATCTTCGCCCTGCCGGAAATCGTCGAGCTGCTGCTGGGACGTGGCAGTATCGCCAAGAACGGCAACACCGACCTGGGCAAAGGCTGGTCTGCCGGCATCAAGGATGTGGTCAAGAACAAGTGGCTGGTCGCGCGCTGTGCCGGTATCGGCAGCCTGATCGGGACCATTCCGGGTCTGGCGGGTTCCGTGGTCGACTGGATCACCTACGGCTTCGCGGTCAAGACCGCCAAGGACCCGAGCCAGTTCGGCAAGGGCGACATCCGCGGCGTCATCGCGCCGGAATCCGCCAACAATGCCTGCGCCTGCGGTGCCATGGTGCCGACACTGCTGTTCGGGGTGCCAGGCTCCGGCACGGCGGCGGTCTTCCTGGGCGGGCTGTTGCTGCTGGGTCTGGAACCCGGCGTGTCGATGATCACCACCAATCTGGACATGACCTACACCATCATCTGGTCACTGGCGCTGGCCAATATTCTGGGCGCGGGCCTGTGTCTGATGCTGGCGCGTCCGGTCGCGCAGCTGACGCGTGTACCCTTCGCCATTCTGGCCCCTGCCATCACCGTGCTGATCCTGTTCGCTGCCTATCAGGCCAGCCGCTCGCTGGGTGACTGGGCCGCGCTGGGCATGATCGGCATGATCGGTGTGCTGTTCAAGAGTGCTGGCTGGTCGCGTCCGGCCTTCCTGATCGGCTTCGTGCTGGCACCGGGTGCCGAGAACTACTTCTACCAGAGCATGCAGTTCCACGGCGCCGAAGCCTTCCTGCGTCCGGGCGTGCTGATCATCCTCGGCCTGATCCTGCTGGCCTTCTTCCTGCCGGTGATCCGCAAGGCGATCATGCGTCGCCGCCAGACCCATGAAGTGGTCGAGACTGCGCCGTCGCCGGAAGAGGATGTCCTGGAATCGCGTGGCTTCGGCGGCGTCGACTTCCTGCTGCTGTTGATGATGGGCGCAGCCGCCCTGTGGGCGCTCTACGACGTCAGGGACCTGATGCCGCTGGGCAAGGCCTTCCCGACGCTAGCCGCCTTCATCACGCTGCTCTCGGTGATCGCCGTGGTCTTCAACGGCTGGCGTCGCGGCATGATTCGTGTCAAGCAACCGGCCTTCAAGGCAGTGGGTGTGGTACTTGGCTTCTTCGTGCTGATCGGCGTCAGTGCGCTGCTGGGCTTCGTCTCCACCGCCGTGCTGTTCTGCCTGGGCTTCCAGCTCACCATCGCACGCAAGTCGCCGCTGTTCGCAGGGCTCTTCGCGCTGGGCGTGGCAGTCTTCCTGCTCGGCATGCAGGCGGCGATGAATCTGCACTACCCGACGGGTCTGCTGGATGACGTGGTGCTGCCGATGATTCCCTTCCTGTAAGGCCAGCGGGCATCACCAGCACTCAACTCTCGAGTACGACATACGCAAGCGGGCACCCATTGGGTGCCCGCTTGCGTATTGTGACAACCCCAAGCCCAATGTCAGGTACTCGCCGCCATCACGGCTCAGTCGACGCGATGAAACCTGGCTCGTGCCACCTGTGGCGACACCCCGAAATGACGCCGGTAGGCCGTGGCGAAGTTGCAGGCATGGGCATACCCCACCTGATGCGCCACCTGCTGAATGCTCACCCCGCGCCGCAGAGCCTGCTCGGCACACCGCATGCGACATTCACGCTGATAACTGCCCAGTGACTGCCCGAAGGCCTGGCGAAACTTGTGGCGCAAGCCGGAGGGGCTCATGCAGGCCAGCCGCGCCAGCTCCTCCAATGAGTGTGCGCCATGCGGTACGGCGGCAAGACGCTGGCGCACCGCCTCCAGATGTCGACAGGCGCCGTGGGGGCGCGATGGGGACGCTAATGGCGATGCAGGGGGGGCAGGAGCTGCGGAGAACGTCGGCACCTCCTGTGCCTCACCAGCGCGGGGCTTGAGTGCCGCCCCCAACAACTGCAACGCGATCCCCTGCCATTCCAGCATCTCCCCGTCGCAGGCGGTAATCGCTGGCGTCTCGCACTCTCCTCGTGGGCCCTCACCATCAGGGGCTCTGACACGTTCATCCAGTTGCTGATGAAGCCAGCGCCCCGGCGTCCAGCCCAGCGGGCTGGACTGACGCGCGCACGGCAATGCATCCCAGTTCGCCAGCCCCCGCCGCACCTGCAGGGACTGGCTGGCCTCACCCTCCAGATGCAAGCTGATACAGCGCAGGCGGCCTTGAGGGTGATAGCTCTCAAGCGTCGGCGGCGCAGACTGCGTTCTCGCCGGGCGAAATATCCCCCCTTGCCCCGCGGACAAGTCGATCCCCGCGCCGTCCACACCTGATAGCGTCAGTCGCCCTTCCAGCACCAGGCAGAGATAGAGGCCCTCATGAAACTGATGCTGGCCGTGATAGGCGCGTGACACCTCAAGATCACACAGCGTCAGATGCGCATCCCGCCAGGGATGCAGGTCATGCACCTGCCCCTCGCAATGCGGATATTTCGCTGCTTGCCAGCCTCGCCGCTCGCTGAGCGATGAAGGGCGCTGTTGAGGTGGGGCCATGACGCGGCGTGTAATCCAACTGTCGGCTATGTCTCCAAGCGGCTGTGACATGTCGCTGCAAATCCCTGCAATGTGAATCCTGGTAAAGGCCTACCGCCTGCTGCGGGTCGCACTGACGGCTGAAGGGACGCACGGTGCCACTCAGCGGCCATGCCAGGCCGCGGCTTGCGAATACGGCTGGCGACCACAAAATACAATGATTATCGAAAGCAAAACAATCTCATTATCATATAAGTATTGCATCTTGTCTCATGTAAAGCCCTGTTCTCTTTTGCAGCCCTCTTGCGGCCCTCTTGCATCCCTCGAGTCAACGGCACTTTGCGGCACAGGCTGGCAAGCTTGGCCAGCAGGCTGAAAACTCTGCGAGAATTCACGGGTTTGACAGTGCTGCGCCTTATGTCACTAATGGATGCCTTTCCCCCAAGGAGCACGCCTCATGTTTCTGTTGATCCTGTTTGCTGCCATCGCGATTGGCATCTCATTCATCTGCTCCGTGCTCGAGGCGGCGCTGCTGTCGCTCTCTCCCAGCTATGTGGCAAGCCTGAGAGACCAGCACCCCAAGCGCCACGCCGCACTGGCCAAGCTCAAGGACAATATCGACAAGCCGCTGGCCGCCATCCTGACGCTCAACACCATCGCGCATACCGTCGGTGCCACGGGGGTGGGCGCGCAGGTATCGGTCGTCTTCGGGGAAGCCTGGGTCGGCGTGGCCTCGGCGGTGATGACGCTGCTGATCCTGGTGGCCTCGGAAATCATCCCCAAGACCATCGGTGCCACCTACTGGCGTCAGCTGTCGCCGATGCTGCCCGGCGTGCTCAATGCCATGGTCATCGCGCTCAAGCCGCTGATCTGGCTGTCGGAGTTGATCACCTCGCGCATCGGCAAGGATGCCCATGACATCGATGTGCGTGGCGAGATCAAGGCGTTGGCCCAGATGGGGCTCGACAAGAAAGCCCTGGAAAATGATGAACAGCGCGTCATCACCAACATCCTCAATCTGCATGAGATGAAGGTGCGTGACGTGCTGACGCCGCGCCCTGTCTGCCAGACGGTCAGTCCCGAGATGAGCGTGGCCGAATTCAATGACCAGCTGACGGTCTGGCCCTTCAGCCGCTACCCGGTGATGACCGACGATGAGCGAACGCTGGGCATGATCCATCGGGCCGATGCCCATCAGGCAGAGCCCACCACGCCGCTCAAGGACCTGATGCGCCCGATCAGCGAGCTGCATGCCGAAGACAACGTCGAACATGCCTTTGGGCTCATGCAGCGCGAACGCCAGCATCTGTGCGTGGTCTACGACAACCTCGGCAACTGGCTGGGTGTCATTACGCTGGAAGACGTGATGGAGACGATCCTGGGCGAGGACATCATCGACGAGACGGACAACGTGGCCAATCTGCGTCGCTTTGCCCGCCAGCGCTGGACCAAGCGTATCGGTGCCAACACCTCAAGCACCCAGCCTGCCGCTGCAACGGCTGCTGGTAAAGGTGCTGTCCCGGGTGATGAAGCTGGCTCTGGTGAAGGTGCTTTACCCGTCTACGAGCAAACCGAGCAAGATGCGGGCTCTGCCAATAACTCTGCCAAAGGGCCTGCCAAGAGCGCCGATGACAGCAAGGGCTAGGCTCGTCCCTCCACGCTTGTGACCCGCTCGCAGGCAAAAGTCCCGTGAAAGTCGTTGCCAGATACGACTATCGCGGGACTTTTTTATTGGCGGCTGTTGATACCGCCTGATAACCCGTTGATTCCTCTTGCGAACCCCTACTCTCAATCAATCGAATAATTTCTTTCTTCCAATCTCTCGGTAATCAATCTCCGGACTCGGTGCTAACGTTAATCACACACGACGGACAGCGAACGAACCGAGATAACATAATGATATACAAGAAATTTACGACGTTCCGCACTGAACAGAAAGGCGCCATTCTGTATGTGACCTTCGATTATCCGCCGGTCAATATTCAGGACATTCCCATGCTGGCCGACCTGACCATGCTGTCGCAGAAGCTCGAGCGTGACAGCGACACCAAGGTGGTGGTCTTCCAGTCAGCCCATCCGGAGATCTTTGTCGCCCATGCCGACGTGGACTTCCTCAAGGACATGTCGACTCATGCGGTCCACCAGGGTGAGGTCAAGCTGCTGGACCTGCAGGTGGTCCTCGAGCGCGTAAGCCGCCTGCCCCAGGCGACCATCGCCAAGATTGAAGGTTTTGCCCGCGGCGGTGGTCACGAATTTGCCCTGGCCTGTGACATGCGCTTCGCCGCACGTGGCAAGGCCCGTTTCATGCAGATGGAAGTCGCGATGGGCATTCTGCCCTGCGGGGGTGGTGCCTCACGCATGGCACGTCAGGCAGGTCTTGGCCGAGCGCTGGAAATCATCCTCAGCGCCAAGGACTTCGATGCCGATCAGGCCGCCGAATACGGCACCATCAATCGTGCGCTGGACCCGCAGGAGATCGGCCCCTTCGTCGACTCGCTGGCCGAGCGAATCTCCTTGTGGCCATCAGCCGCCATCAACGCCTGCAAACAGGCCGTCTATACCTCCATCGACAAGCCCATCGAAGACGCCTTGAAGGAAGAGGCCTATTGGCTCTATCAGGCCACCAGCCAGACCGCCGCCATCAAGCGCTTCCAGAATGCCTATGACAGCGATGTCGAAAACGACATGACCGCCCAGCGCAACTGGGACCAGATCGTGATCGACGTCCAGTCCATCGTTTGAGAATACGTCCTGCAACGTAAGCAAGGATGCCCTTTAGGGGAGTGGCAACACTCCCTCTTTTTGGATTCTCCCCCCCTTTCTCTTTTTGGATTCTCCCACCCTATTTCGGAGCCACACCATGCATATCGATGACCACTCCCTGTGCAACGACTTCCCTCAGCAACGTAAACTCATTCTGCGCCTGATCAATGGCAATGAAGAGTTTGCCCGCATCGCGGAAGCCTATACCCGTATCGATATCGAGATTCACGCCCTGGAAGTCGATGAATCGCCGATCGGCGATGACTCCATGCACCAACTCAAGCACCAGCGCAGCCTGCTCAAGGATGGTCTGTACGAGCGAATGATGGCGGCTGAATGAGTTAACATTGAATCGGGGGGGCTATTTAAACCACTCTCGGCGGCTAGCCCTCTGGCATCATCCAGCTTTTTGTTGCGATGATGCGCTAGACTTTTTCCTTACAAAAAAGTGAACGATACCACCTTTTGTTGGGCGTCTATCAACTTCGAGATAATCCAGCTTATTGACAAGAATACCTAACTTGGCAGCACCGTGGTTACGTAGTTCAAGCTGCGGCATACTCTTGTAGATATGATTGCCAACCAAGGTCAGGGGCGTCCATCCGTCTTGTTGCTTGTATGCTTTGACGGCTGTCAAAATCTGCGTTTTAAGGACACGGGCCTCTTTTTCTCGATCGTTCTCCTGAGGCATCTCAGCAACCTTGCGCAGTCCTTCGCTGTAGATGAACTTGTCACAGGCAGACATGAATGGCTGAGGTGTCTTGTCTTCACCGAAGCCATATACCAGCATGCCGCTCTCTCTCAAACGAGCCGCCAGGCGCGTAAAGTCGCTGTCCGAAGAGATGAGGCAGAACCCCTCCACGTTCCCCGAGTACAGCAAGTCCATGGCATCGATGATCAACGCAGAGTCAGTTGCATTCTTGCCTTGGGTATAGCTGAACTGCTGAACCGGATGAATGGCATGACGCAGAAGATGCTCTTTCCAGGGCGCAAGATTCGGCGTCGTCCAGTCTCCGTAAGCCCGCTTGATGGTGCTGACCCCCAGCTTTGAAATCTCTGCCAGCAGCGCTTCGCAGATAGCAGCCTGCGCATTGTCAGCATCAATAAGTACCGCCAATCTATTGCGTCCTATCTGTGACATGTATCGCTCCATGATGTACGTCACTGAAATCCTGTTATCTCTCCTGGAGATAATATGTCATGTAATGACCCTGATGATCACCAGACAAGTCATACCCTTGGCAAACGCCTCCTAGCCGGTTTCAAATCCCTCTATCAAGGCATCCATCAGTACCCTCACTCGCCGAGGAAGAATCTGCGTCTCCGGGCGTACGATGTAGATGCTGGTATCTGCGCCGTCCCCACGTATGTCTTCCAGCAGCGGGATCAAGCGTCCAGAAGCCAGGTCATCGGCGATCAGGTAGTGCGGCAGACAGGCAATGCCGCGACTGCCCAGACAGGCGGCGTGCAGGGTTTCCAGGGAATTGGAGAGGAAGCCGCAACGCATGTCGGGCAGTGACTTGAGCCCCCAGGCATTGAAGCCGCCGGGGAGATTCAGGATCAGGCTGACATGCTCCGCCAGCTCCGGCACTGAGCGCGGCGTGCCGTGGCTTGCCAGATAGTCCGGTGATGCACAGATGACGCGATGGTTGGTGGCCAACCGCCTGGCGATCAGGCCGAGCTCGGGCTGTGCGGTGCTGCGTATCGCCAGATCCATTCCTTCATGGACCAGGTCGACCACCGCGTCCGACAGCGTCAGGTCCACGATCACCTCGGGATAGCGCTCCATGAAGCGCAACAGCAGCGGCATAACCTGCAGCTTGCCCAAGGCATTGGAACACGAGAGGCGAATGCGCCCCCTGAGCGCGCCGCTGCCTTCGGCGATCTCCTGTTCGACATTGCGCAGGCGCTCCTGCAACTCGCGCGTCTCCAGGGCATAGAGCTGCCCTGCTTCACTCAAGCGCATCTGCCGAGTGGAGCGAATCAACAGCTGGGCACCAAGGCGCTGTTCCAGCTGCGCGATGCGCTTGCTGATCGCGGAGTGGGTAATGCCAAGCTGGCGCGCCGCCCCGGTGAAGGTGCCGGCGTCGACGACGGCGTGAAAGATGTCGAGGTCCGTATGCGTTTTCATATGTTCCATTTGCTCACGGATACTGTGCGCGCACAACGGATTATCACCGTCCGCAAGGCATGTCACCCTGTCATCAGTTCCTGAAATGACAGATTCAGTGCCACATTGCTCGGCATATCCCTTGCCACATCTTTTACTTAACGCGCACCAAGAGAGACATCGCCACCATGACAGACCAGCCGATAGCCTCCGCCCTGTTTACCCCTTTCACGTTGCCAAGCGGCCGGGTGCTCGCCAACCGAATCGTCAAGGCTGCGATGTCGGATTCTCTCGGCGATGGCACGGGGCATCCCAGTGAGGCACAGCTGCGCCTTTACGAGCGCTGGGCAGAGGGTGGCGTGGCGGCGTCGCTGGTCGGTGAGGTACAGCCTGACCACCACCATGCCGAGAAACCGGGCAATCTGGTGCTCAACGCGCAATCCGATCTCGCGGCCTTCACGCAACTGGCCCAGCGCGGTCAACAGCACGGTGCAGACCTCTGGCTGCAGCTCGGCCACGCCGGTGCGATGGCCTACCCACCGACCAGCACGGCGCACGGCCCCAGTGCCCTGGATATTCCCGGGCTACGTTGCGAGGCCATGAGTCTGGCGGCCATCAAGGCATTGCCTGCCGCCATGGCAACGACGGCTCGCCTGGCGCGTGAAGCCGGGTTTGGCGGGGTACAGGTACATGCGGCACACGGTTTCCTGCTCAGCCAGTTTCTGTCTCCCCTCTTCAATCAGCGCACGGATGACTACGGCGGCAGCCTCGACAACCGCATGCGCCTGATGCGTGAGGTGATCATTGCCGTGCGTGAGGCCGTAGGCCACGACTACCCGGTACTGGTGAAGCTCAACTCCAGCGACCAACTGCAAGGCGGTTTCGAGGAGGCCGAAGCGCTGCAGGTGATAGCAGCGCTCGATGAGTTGCCCATCGATCTGATCGATATCAGTGGCGGCACCTACTTCCCCGGCGCGAGCTCGGCGTCGGATGCCAGTGCCAGCGGCCCCTACTTCGTCGAATTCGCCAAGCGTGCACGCGAGGTAACGACCCTGCCCCTGATGGCAACCGGCGGCTTCAAGACACTCGCGCAGGCCGAAGACGCCGTGGCACAGGGCGCCGTCGACCTTGTCGGCCTGGCCCGCCCACTGGCGCTGCACCCGTCACTGCCCGCCCTCTGGCAGGCCGGCGAATGCCCCGCACCAGAATTCCCGCGTTTCAGCGCGCCGCCTGAAGGCGGGGTGACAGCCTGGTATACCCTGCGCCTGACCCAGCTGGGCGAGGATCGTGAGCATGAATCACTGGGCGAACTGGAGACGGTGCTGGCCGACTATGAAGCCCGCGACGCCGCACGCGCCGAGACCTGGAATGCGCACTTCTCGAACTGAGTCGCTTTCAGTAGGACAGACGCAGAACGCCGCAGCGCTGACGCTGCGGCGTTCATGTTTCAGCCCCTTGCGGTGATGCAAGTCAGGTCGTGGGAAACCGCACCAAGGAAGCGTCTTCAGGCAGCGTTGTGCACACTGACTGAAGGCGCTTCACTGCCGCCCCTGTTTCCCTGCGACTTGCCCTGGCGCTGATAGCTGCCCTTGCCCTTGCGCGCTTTTACCACGCGTTGCTTGAACATCGGGGTACGCACCACCGCCTTGAGCGCGTTGTCCTGCACCTTGCGCTTGTGAGTCATGGTGTCTTCTCCTGTGGCTTCTCTATCACCGGTCCAGTATACGCCCTTTCGGCATGCAGAGTGATCAACCTCCGCTTCCCCCCTCGTCGCCGCCTCTGCCGAGTGAATAGCCCCGCGAATAGTTCTGCAAATAGCCCAGCAGTTCCTATAGGAAAACCTCCAGAAAATCCTCCAGCGAGGATCATTCGATAATCTGGCGCCCTTTTCCCTCCTGCCCCCTGTTCTTTCTCCATTCACACACCACTCACTACTGTGACACCTATTTTCCATCCTCCTCACACCCTTATTTACGCAAAATCTCAAAATTACCAGCACCCGCCTGCTTGACCAATAGATCATTTCAGCCCTTCACCCGCTTGACTCAGCATGCCTTGAATAGGCAGAAAATTATCCACCTTCGAATCGACATTGCAACACGGCAATCTTCTTTTCTTTCCACATGGAAAACAAGCCAGATAACGCCATGGCAAACCACCGGCATAACCTCAAAAATATACACACAAATCAACAGCTTACAAGAAAAACACCCAAGCCATGAGCCGATAAATCGCATCCTTGCGCCTGACCTTTCCAAAGTGACACAACCCGAAATAATCTTACCACTAAAGTCTAAACACCCTCGTGATCGTGTACACTTCATACACTCAGAATCAATGCCTCACATTTGAGATGGCGCATCATTTCTGCGAGGATGCCTCACGTTCCGCGAGCCGTAGATTGCTCTAAAGGCAAGAAAAATACGGCTTCCGTGTTCAGGTTCAGCGAAATGTCAGGTGGCCAGTCAACTGGATTCCTTACCTTTCCAGGCCACCCAAGCGCTGGATAACGCTCATTATTATCGCGCTCCACTACATAGGAAAAAGCACCTGGTCAACACGAGATCCCGCAACTCGGGGTTCACGGAACATGACGTCTCATTACAGTCTCAACAGGAAATACCCATGACAAAACGCATTGCGATCATTGGCGCAGGGCCGAGTGGCCTGGCACAGCTGCGCGCCTTTCAATCTGCCGCTGACAAGGGTATCGATATTCCCGAAATAGTCTGTTATGAAAAACAGAGTGACTGGGGGGGCCTGTGGAATTACAGCTGGCGCACCGGTCTCGATCAGAATGGTGAGCCCGTCCACGGCAGCATGTACCGCTACCTGTGGTCCAACGGCCCCAAGGAATGTCTGGAGTTCGCGGATTATTCCTTCGAGGAGCACTTCGGCCATCCCATCGCCTCGTACCCGCCACGTGCGGTGGTCTTCGACTACATTAAGGGTCGGGTCGAGAAGGCAGGCGTGCGCAAGTACATCCGCTTCAACTGCCCGGTGCGCCACGTCAGCTTTGACGACACCCGCGAGCAGTTCACCGTCAGTGTCCATGACCTGCAGGCCGATGCGGTCGTTCAGGAGCAGTTTGATCACGTCATCGTGGCATCGGGTCACTTCTCGACCCCCAACGTGCCCGAATTCCCGGGATTCTCGCAGTTCAATGGCCGTATCCTGCACGCTCATGACTTCCGCGACGCGCTGGAATTCAAGGGCAAGGACCTACTATTGATCGGCAGCAGCTACTCTGCCGAAGATATCGGTTCACAGTGCTACAAGTATGGCGCTCGCAGCATCACCACCAGCTATCGCACCGCCCCGATGGGCTTTGTCTGGCCGGACAACTGGGAAGAGAAGCCTCTGTTGCTGAAGGTGGACCGCGACACGGCCTATTTCCGCGATGGCAGCAGCAAGAAGATCGATGCCATCATCCTGTGTACCGGCTACCTCCACCACTTCCCCTTCCTGGATGAGCCACTGCGCCTCAAGACGGGCAATCGCATGTGGCCGCTCGGTCTCTACAAGGGCGCTGCCTGGGAAGAGAATCCGCGCATGTTCTACCTCGGCATGCAGGACCAGTGGTACACCTTCAACATGTTCGATGCCCAGGCATGGTGGGTGCGTGACGTGATTCTCGGTGAGATCGCGCTGCCCAGCCGCGAGGCGATGCAGGCGGATAGTCAGGCATGGCGTGACAGGGAAGAGACTCTGGACAGCGATGAATCAATGATCCTCTTCCAGGGCGATTACGTGAAGTCACTGATTTCGGAGACGGATTATCCGAGCTTCGATATCGACGGCGTCAATCGCACCTTCCTCGAGTGGGAGCACCACAAGCACGAGAACATCATGACCTTCCGTGACTACTCCTACCGCTCGCTGATGACCGGCACCATGGCCCCGCGCCATCACACGCCCTGGCTCGACGCAATGGATGATTCGCTGGAAGCCTTCCTGGCGCAGCCCGACAAGAGCGCCAGACAAGCAGGCGGCGAGACAGCCACCGCCGCGCAGCTCGCGACTGACGAGGCCTGATCAGGTCTTCTCAGTCAGCAGCCGTCTGAACGAGCAAGCCGCCTGAGACGACGAGCATCCTGATCCACGATGCAACGATGCCGCCGAGTCGTGACACGACTCGGCGGCATCGTTCTATCAATTCACACGTGCAACAGCTCACACGTGCATGAGTGAATCAGAGCAAGCGTGCGCAAAGGCCTGAAACTTGCGGCAGGCCCTGCTGAGGCTCTATACCGCTTCGCGACTGTCGCTGCTTGGCAGATCGCAAAGTGATATCAGCGCCTGCGGCTGCGCGATGACCCGCTCCGGTGCCATGCTGGCCAGCCGCTCGGGGCTCTGCCATCCCCAGCTGACGGCAGCGGCACGACACCCTGCCTCGTGCGCGGCGCGAATGTCGCTGACGGCGTCGCCCACCATCCAGCTGCGCTCCACCGCCACTTGCGGCGCTGCCAACAGGCGCGCCAGCTTGGCCCCCTTGCTGCCCGCGATCTCACCGCCCAGCACCTGTGACACGTAATCCGACAGGCCGGCGGCGGCGAGCGTGGCACGAATCATCTCGCTGTGATTGGCCGACAGCACCATGACATCGCCCTGTTCGGCGAGTGCCGACAAGGCCTCGCGCATGCCGGTGAAGACCGCCGGCGGCTGCGCCTGACGGGTGTAGGCAAAGACATGCGCGGCAAACCGCGCGACGGCCTCGCCCGTGAAACCCTGCACACGCGCCATCTCCTCGAAGGTCACGTTGTCCAGCGACTCCCAGCTATCGCGTTCCAGCACGATCGTCCGCCCTTCCAGACGCGCCGCATGTGCACAGGCCTTGAGGCACAGTGTCAGGCTGTCGGCAATCACACCATCAAAATCAAAGACATATAACGCCTTGTTCATTCTTTTGCTGCCTCAGCTGCCTGCAAGGTATTGCTCAACGGCTCGCGCTCGCGAGTCGGAATCCGCTCATCGCGCTGCAGAGCGATCAATTCATCGAGCGCCTCCAGCGACTGGGCGGCCTCGAGCGCGTCGTGGAAGAAATAGCGGCGGCTGTCATCCATGTAGAGGTGCAGGTGATTGACGATCTGCTCCTCGCCTATCATCAGCACGCCATAGGCCGGCGGCTCATGACTGCCCGCGAGACAATCCGCCGCGGAGACCAGATCCAGCCCGACCTGATGATTGACGCCCGGCAGGGTTGAGAACGAGAGCCCTCGCCAGACACCGCTGGCCGGACGATGCACATGCCCGAACAGCAAGTGCTCGACGTTGCCATGCCGCTGGATCACGTCATGCAGCGCCTGTGAATTCTGCAAGCGGATGTCGTCCATATAGCGGATGCCGAGGGCCATGGGCGGATGATGCAGCGCCAGCAGAATACGGCGATCGTGATGCGCCGCCAGACAGGCATCCAGCCACGCCAGGCGGGACTCACACAGCAGACCGCCATGCTCCCCCGCGACAGCCGAATCGAGCATCATCAGCACGCAATCATCGGCGTCAGGGCCGAAGGCATGCGCATACTGCACGAAGCCTCCGTCATCACAGGGCAGCTCCGGGAAGGCGGCCTGCAGAGCCTCACGCGCATCGTGATTGCCCATGCCGAGGAAATACGGCATCGACAGTTCTTCCAGTACCTCACGAAGTGCCTGGAAGGCGGCCGGCTCACCGCGATCGGTCAGGTCACCGCTGATGATCACGCCCTGAGCATCGCCGTGGTGCAGATTGATATCGGCGACGGCAGCCGCCAGCCGTGCACGTGGATCCAGCCCGTAAAGTCGCTTGTCAGGAGCGACCAGATGGGTGTCGGTCAGATGAATCAGTTTCATGCTATCGCGCGTTCCATGAGTGCCACCTTGAGGGGCCGCCATTATCAAGCTCTCAGGTGACGACTGCGTGACGCACGCCACACTCCTTCGCGCAAAGCCAATCGGGTGTATGGCACATATCAAACGCCGCAGCGCTGAGCGCTGCGGCGTTTGATATGTCGTTGACAAGCACCGTTGGCGAGCACCGCGTGCTCACCTCAAGGTCACGGCGTCTTCTTGCTCTCGAAGGACGCTTTCTCGTGGCGCAGGATATTGGCGCTCAGCGCAATGCAGACGCCAGCGGCTACCAGCAGGCACACCGCCACGGCACCAGAGTTGCTGAAGAAGAAGGCGTAGTTGCCAGCATGTACCACAGTATCGACAGTTTCCATTGCAAGACTCCTTGCGAAAGCGGATATCGGTTGGGTCTACCAGTACTGCAATAACGGGGCCAGTCAGCGCTTATCTCGACATCATCTCGACAGACCGGCCCCTTCAGGATGTGCGCCGGGACTCAGCTGATGTCAGGACGCTTGTCCATCGGCGCCGCGACCACCCCACCGGAACGTGCCGGCACGCTGGAGCTCGTCTCGGAGGACAGGCTTTCCGGGTAGGCCTTGGCCGGGACTTCGAACAGGTCCAGCCCCAGCACTTCGACATGCGGCGGCACGCGCAGCAGGTTGAACTTCTTGAGCAGATAGGCCACGCCCCAGCCCGGAATGAAGCCCGTCAGTGCCATCACCACCGCGCCGGTCAGCTGGCCGGTGAAGGAGACGTCCGGCACGCCTTCGCCGACATTCGGGAAGCCGGCCGCGAAGATACCCACCAGTACCACGCCGTAGAAGCCGCAGAAGCCATGCACCGCGAAGGCGCCGACGGAGTCATCCAGGCCACGCTTCTCGAGCAGTGCGCCGATCTTCGGCATCAGGGCGCCGCCGGTGACCGCCAGCACGAAGGCCAGCCCCGGGTTGTAGAGATCCAGCCCCGCCGCGACGGTGATGATGCCGCCCAGCGCACCGGACATGGTCCAGAAGGGGTCACGCGAGGACAGATAGGCACCGATCACGCCGCCACCGAAGCCCATCAGGGTATTGAAGGCGAAGGCAGAAAGGTTGGTGCGATTGCCGTAGATGGTGGTCCAGCCGATGTCACCGGTGTTGAAGATGATGCAGCCGCCGAGGAAGCCGAAGAAACCGACGATGATCAGCATCAGGCCGATCAGGGTCATCGGCATGTTGTGTGGCGCGATCACCTGCGGCTTGCCATCGTCACTGTACTTGCCGATGCGCGCGCCCAGATTGAGCAGCACGCCCAGCGCGAAGAAGCCGGCCACGGCATGCACCACACCGGCGGCGCCGACATCGTGGTAGCCCAGCTTGTGCAGCATCCAGCCATCCGGATGCCAGCCCCAGGCGCCCGCCATGATCCAGACACCGGCACCGAGAATCACCGCCAGAATCAGGAAGGCCCCCAGGCGGATTCGTTCGATCACCGCCCCCGAAAGGATGGAGCCGGTAGTCGCGCCGAACAGGGCAAAGGCGGCGAAGAAGATGCCGGTGCCCATGTCATCGGCGTCCGGACGCATGCTCGCGCTCCACGGCAGAGCGGCGGACGCCTCGATGGGGATCAGCCCGTTGGGGAAGGCGTTGTAGATCCACCAGCCCACGAAGTAGAAGGCGGGGATGATCGAGGCCAGCGTCAGCACGTTCTTCATGCCGGATGCCAAGGCATTCTTGGAGCGCGAGGCACCGATCTCATAGGCCAGAAAGCCTGCATGGATCAGGAACATGATGGCGGTACACCACCAATAGAACACCTCGATGTTCATCGCCTGATGCATATCCAATATGCTTTGCAACGTCTTTTCATCCATCGTCTTTCTCCTTTACCGGAGCCTGTGGATCAGCGCGCCTCACTGTGCAAGCGGCACTGCCCGTCCGGGGGTTGTTGTTGTTTTTCAAGGGGACCTGCTGGATAAAGCAAGCGACATGCCAGATGACCCTCATTGGCCACCCTCAACAATTCGTTGTTTTTACTGCATCATTCTTGAAACCGAGGACTCCTCTTCAGATATGAAGCCCATAAAGCCTTCCCTGCGAGGAGGATGGGCGTTATTGAGGCATGCCGGCCACGGCATGCACCGCGAGATGACTTGCAGGGCGCTGCATATACGCAGGTCATTGCTCGCGACTCACCTCTCATGCTTGCCCTCCTGGCAGTGAGATCAGCTACGCACCTTGAGGCGCTCCGGGTCATGGAAGGGCAATGTCACCACCTCGGCGGCGAGGCGCTTCTGATGGCCATCCAGCTGGCCGATCTCAAGCTGGGTTCCCGGGCTTGCGAAGTCCGGTGCCAGGCGGCACATCGCGATGGAACGATCAAGCAGCGGCGACTGGGTGGCACTGGTGACCACGCCCACCGGATAGCGGCCGTGGTAGACGAGATCGCCATGGCTGACCAACTCGCTGCTGTGCATCTTCAGGCCCATCACACGATGCCGTGATTCCGGCGCCTCGCGTTGCAGCGCTGCCCGCCCGACGAAATCATCCTCCTTGCTCTTCATCGGCACGGTGAAGCCGATACCCGCTTCATAGGGGGAGGTCTGCGGGCAGAATTCATGACCGGCGAAAATCAGCCCCGCCTCGATTCTCAGCATGTCGAGGGCATCCAATCCCAGCGGCGCGATGCCATGGGGCTCACCCGCCGCCCAGATCGCCTCCCACACGGCCGGGGCGTCCTTGGGATGACACCAGATTTCATAACCGAGCTCGCCGGTATAGCCGGTACGCGACACCATCAGCGGAATGCCATCCGGCCCCGACAGACGACCGATCATGAAGCGGAACCAGCCCAGCCCCTGAACGTCTGGCTGGGTACGCGCATTCCAGATCAGCGGCGCCAGCACCTCGCGGCTCTTCGGCCCCTGCAGCGCGATGTTGTGCAGCTGATGAGTAGAGTCACGCACCGTGACGCGATATCCCTGGCGCTGGGCAAGCTCCCTGAGCCACTGGCCGCTGGCCGGGTCACCGCAGATCCAGCGGAAGGTCTGCTCGCCCATGCGGAACAAGGTGCCGTCATCGAGCATTCCGCCGGTTTCCTGACACATGGCCGAGTACACCACCTCGCCGATGGAGAGCCGTCGTACATTGCGGGTCAATGCGTATTGCAGCAGGCGTTCGGCATCGGGACCGGCGACCTCGAACTTGCGCAGCGCCGAGAGATCCATTATCGCGACACGCTCGCGGCAGGCCAGATATTCGGCCCGCGCACCCCACCCTTCGTAATGCGTGGCCAGCCAGTAGCCGTGGTAGTCGATGAACTGCTTGGTCAAGGCGGAGGTGCAGGGATGAAAGGCGGTGGGCAGTGTCATGCGCGGCAATTCCTCGGGCCGATTGCGATAGGCGATCCCACGGGGGAAATCATGTTCAGCGGCGTAGATGCGCACCTGAATATCGGTCGGCACCCAGCCATTGGCGGCATCGATGTCATCCGGACAGGCCGATGAGGCGCAGATGAGGTCACGGTCGGCGCGCAGCAGTACGTAATCGCCGGGGCGCGACCAGGGCTCATCCACCGCCAGGGTGCCGCAGGGTTCTACATAAGCATTGAAGAAGAAGTTGATCGCCGGCCAGCTGGCACGCTGCCGAACGCCATGCGACGCCGACAGGGCGTTGTTGAAGTTGATCGTGCAGCTGTCGTGGCCGAAGTAGCCGTGGTGTTCGTAATACTGCGGCGAACAGGCGAGCATGAAGCTGTCATGGCGCCCCACCGTGTCCTGCACGACTTCCAGCATCGGATGCAGATGCTGATCAAAGAACACCGAATAGAGCCCCGGATTGGGCATGCAATGACCGGACAGGCTGCGCGTGGCGCCGGCGTCCAGCCCCAGCTCTTCCCCCTGCGCCCAGGCATTGGCATCGAAGGCCACGAAATCGGAGCACTGGCGACCCGCCACATCGATGATCTGGATCCACTCGCCCTGCTTGACCTCATAGACCTCGACCGTGCCCGCCGAGACTCTCGTCTCCTGCTTGATCGGCGCCAAGGGCGCTGGCAGCTGCTCCTGCCCCACCAGCCCCTCGCAGAAGTGCGAGACCTCAAGCTCAGTGGCCAGCTGCTTGCCATCGAGCTGCATGTCATCACCGGGGGCCAGCAGAATCAGGCGCGCGGCTGGCGCTTCACGCGGCCAGCGAATCTCGGCCGGCAACCCGGCCACTGACAAGCGCTGCCACTGCGACAGCGGCACCTGCGCGACTCCCAGCGCTGCCAGACGCTGCTGGGTGAACGGGCTTCGCACCTGCTCGGCCTTACCCTCTTCTGCCCCTTGTGGCTGGCTGGCAAAGGCATGTTCTTCCAGACAGGTGATGCTGGCGTAGCGCGCGAGTGTCAGTCCATCGACTGTGTCTGCAATCTCTCCAGCTTCTGCCCCTCCAGCTTCTGCCACCCCGTGCTGACCCTCCCGGCCCCCTGGCGGCAATAACAGCCACTCGCAGGCCTGGGCACCATCGACGGATGACACCTGCACGCTGTCCCCCGGCGACAGCTCAAGCGCCAGCGCATCCAGCCCGGGTATTCGATAACGATACGGCTGGCACGGCGTGGCAGCGGGTATCTCGACTGCAAGCTCCATCGTGGTGATACCTCTTGTGGTCATGGCAAGTGGGTTGGGCGTTGCACGCGTGATGGGGTGAAGCAGCTCCCCGATGTGCCTGGATGGTGCATATCCCCTTCTGCGACGCACCATGTTCTTCATGGTTAATTAAATTTACTCACAGTGGAGATCGCGACAATCCATCAAGAGAGGTACCCATGAAGGGGTAAGCCGTTCACTGGCATGAAGCTTGCTCATCAAGCTTGCTGACGCGACATCGCAAGCCCGAAGAAAGAACCCCGAAGCAGGAAGTAGAGAGAGGAGCTCGCATGCAAGTCATTCTCGGCGCAGGGAAGGAAGGCAAGGTGCCTGCTGCACGAACGGCGGCCGCCCTGGTTAATGTCCGCCGTGCCGACGAGCCACTGCACTCCTCCCCCGGCGATACGAGGCGCGAGACGCCAAAGCTCGACGCCATCACCCTGCGCATCGCCACCTGCGCTGACCTCACAGAGACGCTGCCATCATTGCTGGGAGAGCTGCTGCGAGAGTGGATGGACTTACTGAGCCAGCATGTTGCCGGCACTCAGGCTTGCTCACGACCTGTCGAGAGCTGCGTGCTGCATCGCGGGGTCGATCAGCAACGCCATGAGGTGATCGCGCCGACTGGCCTCGCCCTGCAAGCGAAGACGCGTCAGACCCTGCAGGAGACCGTCAGCCAGATTGCTCACGACGCGCACGTCAGCCGCCAGCCGCTAGCTGTCTCGGGCAAGCCCCACGGGGTGTTGATCGCCCTCACGCACACCACTGACAGACAGGCGACTGGAGATGACTGGTTGTGGCTTGGAGAGCCGGCCGCCGCAGCCCTGGAATCGAGGCTGGCGAGCGCCGTCATCGACGCCCTGAGCCGTGGCCTGGCACTGCATCAGCAGCAACAGGCGCGTCACGCTGAAGACAGGAAGGCAGCGGTAGCACAGGCGCTGAAGAACGAACGCCGGCATCTGGCGGCGGAACTGCACGACACCCTCGCCCAGGAATTGAGTTATCTGCAGATGCAGAGCGCACGCCTGACTCGCGCCGCTCGTCATGCGCCACAGGAGGTGCAGGCACTGGCCGAGGACGTGCATACCCAGGCCCGGCGCGCCTTGCGCCAGACCCGAGAACTGATCAACGGCGCGCACGCCACCTGGGGAGACGCGCCGCTGGCCTGTGTACTGGATAACTTGATCGAGGAATTCGAGACACGCTCAGGCCTGGTGTTCGAGCTCGACAACCGCATCCAGTCGCTGCACCTCCCCGATACCCAGGCTCTGCAGGTGATGTTCATCGTGCGCGAAGCGATGACCAACAGCGTGCGCCATGCCCGGGCCACCCACCTGCGCCTGCAATTGCTCTATCAGTCTTCAGAGCCTCAGCCAGCGGAGCGGGTGCTGCTGACCATCGAGGACAACGGCTGCGGCTTTGACCCTGCCGACGTCGCCCCCGCCCATTTCGGGCTGGGCATCATGCAGGATCGCGCGCGCCAGCTCGGGGCCGACTTTGCCATCACCCAACCCCGCCATGGCGGTACCCGCGTGACACTGAGCTGGGAGCGCCACGACACATGACCGTGACTCGCCAGATGCCCTCGACACACCAGACACCCTCGACACCCCCGACACGAGTCGTGCTCGTCGACGACCATCCGCTGTTTCGGCGTGGGCTGGCTGAGCTGTTGAGTGAAGGTGGCCTGTTCGAGGTCGTGGCCGACTTCGATGACGGCACCGATCTGCTTGACGCCCTGCCCACCCTCGCCCCGGAGCTGGTGATCGTCGACTGGCAGATGCCGCAACTCGATGGCCTGACCCTGATGCGCCATCTCAAGCAGCGTGATGCCACTCTCAAGGTAGTGCTGCTGACCGCCTCCGATGACAGCCGCCACCTGTTGGATGCCATCCAGCAAGGGGCGGATGGCTACCTGATGAAGGACACCGACCCCGAACGCATTCTCGAGCGCCTGCAGGCCGTGGTCGACGGCAAGCTGGGGCTGGAGGAAGAGACCTTGCTGCTGCTCGCCCGGCGTCTGCAGCAGGACCACCGCCAGCGCGAACAACACTCGCAAGCACAAACGCATAAACAGCAGCATAAACAGGAGCAGGAGCGGGAGCAGACTGAGGCGCCGCCAACTGTGGCGAATCCCCCTGCTGGCCCCACGCTCGACGGGGCCGCCGCACTCGACCGCCCCACGACAGCTGACTGGCCCACGACACCTGACTGGCCCACGGCACCTGAATGGTACGAAGGCCTGACCGAGCGTGAACGCGATACCCTCAAATGGATCGGGCGCGGCCTCAGCAACAAGCTGATTGCCCGCGAGCTGGGCATCAGTGACAGCACGGTGAAGGTCTACGTCAAGAATCTGCTGCGCAAGCTGAACCTGCATTCGCGACTGGAGCTGGCCGCCTGGGTCTACGCTCACCCGCTGACGCCCGCGAGCGATGCCAGCCGAGCGCTCGCCGAGGACGCGACAGGCGCCGAAACGGATACGACCCGGGCCAAAAAGGAGAGCCTGCGATGATGCGCTTTCTCGAACAGTTCGCCTCCGCCTCGATTGCCTCGACCGCCTCGCCCTTCAACGCACAGGCGATTCTCGATGGGCTGAGTGATGCCGTGCTGGTGGTGGATGCCGACAGTACCCTGCTGTATGCCTCGCGCGGCTGGCAGGCCCTGAGCGGACGCGAATCAGGCGACGCACGAGAAGACACGCCAACCGCCACTCGGGCGGACGGGCCCGGCACTGCAGCGCAGCGCCTGCGCGATGCCCTGCACCCCGCGGATCAATCGCGCTGGGACATGCTCGCCCACCACGTTTCGCGCCGCGAACGCCCTGACTGCTGGCGATTGCGCATCATGGGGGCGGACCACCACTATCGCTGGTGTGAAGTGCGCAGCCAGTCGCTCTCGCTGGCCTCGCCCTGGCCCGCCACGCTCACCCTGCATGACATCAGCGAGCGCGTGCAGCAGGAGCAGATCGACGCCGCCAACCTGCGCAGCCTGACGCGGCTGATCAAGGGGCTGCCCGCGATGGTCTATCGCGCACGCAACAACCGCCACTGGTCGATGGAATACATCAGTGATGGCTGCCTGGCCATCACCGGCCTCAGCCCCCAGCAACTGCTCGATCATCCCTCCCTTACCTACGGCGAGATGATCCATCCCGAAGATGCCGACCGCGTGTGGGATCAGGTGCAGGCAGCCCTTGAGGCCCGCACTCCCTTCACCCTTGCCTACCGCATTCGCCATCGCGACGGCGAGGTCATCCGGGTGCAGGAAAAGGGCCATGGCATCTATTCACCGGATGGCACGCCCTTGGCGGTAGAGGGCATCATCTTCGCCGTCGACACCTCGGATATTCCAGGCGTACCGCCATCGACTGAATCATGAAATGAGGCATGAACTGAGACATGAACTGATGTACCTCTTTATGGCTACCCTTTCCGAGCAATGTGCAGCCGGACCACATCTCGCTAGCCTGTTTCGTTGTCAGTGTTTCACGACGTCACCACGTCCTGAAGCCTCGGATAACGCATGAAGACACAACAAGAACAGGAAGGTATCCATGACCCAACGTATCGCGATCATCGGTGCAGGACCCAGTGGCCTGGCTCAATTGCGTGCCTTTCAATCCGCTGCCGACAAGGGCATCGAGATTCCCGAGATTGTCTGTTACGAAAAGCAGGATGACTGGGGCGGTCTGTGGAATTACAGCTGGCGTACCGGATTGGATGCCCACGGCGAGCCGGTCCACGGCAGCATGTATCGCTACCTGTGGTCGAATGGCCCTAAAGAGTGCCTCGAATTCGCCGACTACTCCTTTGAAGAACATTTCGGGCGCCCTATCGCCTCCTATCCGCCGCGTGCGGTGCTGTTCGACTACATCAAGGGACGCGTCGAGAAGGCCGGCGTTCGCAAGTACATCCGCTTCGGTTGCCCGGTACGCCAGGTCACCTTCGATGATGCCAGCCAGCAATTCACGGTCAGCGTGCATGACCAGGCACTCGATCTGGTGACCAGCGAAAGATTCGATCACGTCATCGTGGCCTCCGGGCATTTCTCGACACCCAATGTGCCGGAATTCCCCGGTTTCTCGAGCTTCAATGGCCGCATTCTGCATGCCCATGACTTCCGTGATGCACTGGAATTCAAGGGCAAGGACCTGTTGTTGCTCGGCAGCAGTTATTCTGCCGAGGACATCGGCTCACAGTGCTACAAGTATGGTGCGCGCAGCATCACCACCAGTTACCGCACCGCCCCGATGGGCTTCAAATGGCCGGACAACTGGGAAGAGAAGCCGCTGCTGGTGAAGGTTGATCGCGATACCGCCTATTTCAGTGACGGCAGCCACAAGCGCGTCGATGCCATCATCCTGTGCACCGGCTATCTGCATCACTTCCCGTTCCTCGAGGAGTCGCTGCGCCTCAAGACCCAGAACCGCATGTGGCCGCTGGGGCTCTACAAGGGGGTGGTGTGGGAAGAGAATCCGCGCCTGTTCTATCTCGGCATGCAGGACCAGTGGTACACCTTCAACATGTTCGATGCCCAGGCCTGGTGGGTGCGTGATGCGATTCTCGGCACCCTGCCCCTGCCATCAATGGACGCGATGCGTGCAGACAGTCTGGCGGGGCGGGCCCGCGAGGAAACGCTGGAAAGTGATGAGGACATGATTCTCTTCCAGGGCGATTACGTGAAATCGCTGATCGAGGAGACCGACTACCCGAGCTTCGATATCGATGGCGTTAATCGCACCTTCCTGGAATGGGAGCATCACAAGCACGAGAACATCATGACCTTCCGCGATCACGGCTACCGCTCCTTGATGACCGGCACTCTGGCACCCAAGCATCACACACCGTGGCTTGAGGCGATGGATGACTCGCTGGAAGCCTATCTGGCCCAGCCTGCCGAGGCCGCGACGCCATCCGACTCAGAGGCAACCGCTCAGGCGACGACCACGCCGCTGGCCTCCTGACGCTCCTGGTCACCTGGGCCTTTTTTCACAAGGGCTCTGGCCAAACAAGGCTGCGCCAACGACTTGCCAGGCAGCAGGTGGAGGGACAACAGGCGGAGGGCTTCCCTCCGCCTTTTCCTGCATCAAAACATCAACAAAAACTCATATAGACTGATGTTGGATATTGATGGCACGCAGGTCTCTCACAGGTGATGAAACGCCGCATTACCCCGACACCCCACAAGGACACCCGATCACCATGCGCATCACGCTCTACTTCCTGATCTCGACCCTATGCGAAATCGGCTGGGCCACGGGCCTGAAAGTCGCCGACAGTCCGCTTGAATGGGCACTGACGGTGCTGCTGGTCATCATCAGCCTGAGTCTGGTCACCCAGATCGCCAAGACACTGCCCGCCAGCACCACCTACGCCATCTTCGTCGGCCTGGGCACGGTGGGGACGGTGGTGGCTGACCTGCTGTTCTTCGATCTCGAATTCCAGTGGTCCACGCTGGGCTTCGTGGTACTGATGCTGATCGGCATCATCGTGCTCAAGACGGCCCCCAGCGCACCTGGCGACAAGCAGCCTCGCGCGAGTGCCACACCGCAGACCACCCTCAGTGAATGACCAGGAGTGACGCCATGGATTGGGTCTATCTGATCGCCGCCGGCTGCTGTGAAGTCGTCGGCGTCACCGGTTTCAACCAGTACGCCAATCAGCACCGCCGCATGGGCGTGTTGCTGGTCGCGCTGGGCTTCAGCTCCTCCTTGAGCCTGCTGTATCTGGCCATGGACACCATTAGTCTGGGCATCGCCTATGCCGTGTTCTCCGGCATCGGGACCGTGGTCAGCGCCATCATCGGCGTGCTGTTCTGGCGCGAGCACTTCTCGTTTCGCCGCATGGCCTGCATCGGCGTCATCGTGCTGTCCATCGCCGGTCTGCACCTGTCCGGCGGGCATTAAGCGCCGGTCGGCGGTTAATTATTGCTATATGTGCAATAACCAATTGCCGACCGGCGCCTTTTTCTGCCCGCGCCAGTGCACTAGCCTCGTGAACCAGCCTCCCGGACTCGGCACCGCAGGCACCCGCCTGAGTGCCTGTCCCTGCGGCATCCTCTGACAACCCATCGTGAAGGAGGTCTCGTTCATGTCAGCGCCCGTCCCTACCCGCATGGCGTTCGTCAATTATCAGCTCGACTGCCCGGAAGGCCTGCAGATCAAGGTGGACCCGAACGGCGAGACCGGTCGCCGCATCGAGCCGGAGCATGACCGCCGCGGTGTCAGGTTGCAGGACCTGCGCGCCACACCGCCCAGCTTCGCCTGCCAGGGGTTGCTGTTTCTCGACACACCCGAGCTTGCCGTCGATGTGCGCGATGCCAAGGTGCGCGATCGCCTGCACACACCGGCCATCGAGGCATTGCTCAAGCAGCAGCTCGGCGTCAGTGAGGTGCAGGTGTTCGACCACACCCTGCGCGGCTTCGAGGGTGAGCGCGTGCCGGCGCAGCATGTGCATGTCGACTACTCGCCGCGCTCTGGCCCGCAGCGCGTGCGCGATCTGCTCCCGCCCGAGAAGGTGGAGCAGTGGCTGAGCGGCCACTACGGCATCGTCAATGTCTGGCAGCCGGTCGAGCAGGCCGTCGCACGTGACCCGCTGGCCTTCGCCGATACCCAGAGCGTGCAACACGAGGACTGGGTCAACATCGACATCCTCTATCCGGACCGCTGCGGCCAGATCCAGGGCCTCGTGCACAATCCGGCTCACCGCTGGTACTTCGCCTCACAGATGCGCCCCGACGAAGCCATCGTCTTCAATGCCTTCGACAGCGCCGGCAAGCCGCCGGTCGCGCATACCGCGGCCGAGCTGCTCGATACGCCCGACGATGCGCCGACACGCACCAGTCTCGAGACGCGGGTATTGGTCCGCTATCCCGACTGAGGTGTCACGGCCGTTGGTTGATAACGGCTGGTCGGTGGCGGCTGGTTGAAAATGACTGGTTGGTGGCGGCTGAGCGCCGTGGTCGAGATGGCAGACACCTGGCCCATCCGGGTAGCTGCCCCTCTCTCGCCCCTCTCGCGAGCTTATCGGCACTCGCCGCCAGATGACCGTCGTCCAGGCCTCCCTCCTTGCAGGCCTGGCGGCCACCGCTTGGCGGCCACCAGATTCTCGTCACACATTCTTCGTCATTCAGGAGCTTTGCCATGAGCTTGTCTTTCCATGTCGTCCGCCACGAACGCGGCTTCTCTCCCACGCCCCTGCCCATCTGGACCGACAACGGCGACGTGTCTGATCTCTTCGAGGCCGACGCGGCGCCAGAGGTGGTCCGTCAGGAAGTCGAGGGTGTCCCGGGTGCCTTCCAGCTGCTCAATGTGCTGACACCCGCCGAGTGCGACAACTTCGTCGCCGCCCTGGAGGAAATGGGCTTCGAGGAAGATGCGCCCGTCTCCCTGCCGCGTTCGGTACGCCACAACCACAACGTCAACTGGGTCGTCAGTGAAGCGGTCGATCAGGTCATCTGGCAGCGCTCGGCGCAGCTGGTGACCGAGCAGATCCAGGGCGAAGGCGCCAAGGGCATCAATGCGCGCTTTCGCATCTATCGCTACGAGGCCGGCGACTTCTTCAAGCCGCATACCGATGGTGCCTGGCCGGGCAGTCGTGTCATCAATGGCGAGATCGTCCAGGACGCCTATCCGGGCCTGATGAGCCAGTACACCTTCCTCATCTTCCTGAGCGATGGTTATACCGGCGGGCGCACCGAGTTTCTGGTCAGCCGTCGCGACCCCGGCAAGCCGGCCCAGTCGCAGGATGACATCCAGAAGGTCTCGGTCTCCACGCCCAAGGGTGGCGTACTGTGCTTCCCGCATGGCTCGCATCCGCAGCACTGCGTGCATGCCGGCGAGCCGATCCGCGACGGTGCCAAGTACATCATCCGCAGCGATATCCTCTACTGATGGCTGCCTGAGCAGCAGTGGCCAGGCGCCGCTTGGTAGGTGCCGCTTGGTAAGTACCCAGCGCGCAGCCTGAAAACACGAAGGGCCCGATCTCTCGAGACCGGGCCCTTCATGTTTTCCTGTGTGTCGTTCACAGGGCATGTCAGCAGGACAGCCGCTCGCGGCGGGCGAGCAGGAAGTCGACCCAGGCACGTACGCGCGGGTTGTGCTGATTCTCGCGCGCGAAGACGACGTGGATGCCGGTGTCGAAATCCGATGAAGTGACCTGAAAGTCCTCCAGCACCGGCAGCAGGCGGCCACTTGCCAGCTCTTCCCGTATGGCCCAGAGCGGCTGCACCACCACACCGGCGCCCCCCAGTGCCGCCTGGGTGAGAATGTCGGCGTTGTTGGTGCGCAGCGCTCGGGCGCGCACCGAGATGCGATGCTCTCGATCGCCTTGCACCAGCCGCCAGTGATGATTGGCGGTGGTATAGCTGAAGGTCAGCAGACGGTGCTGCTCCAGGTCCTGTGGCTGATGGATAGGTGGCTGGGCGGCGAGGTAGGACGGCGCGGCAGCCAGAACGAAGCGCTGATCACTGATATGCCGCGCGATCAGGCTCGAATCTTCCAGATGGCCGATGCGCAGGGCCACGTCGAAGTGGTCCTCGACCAGGTCCACCCGCTGGTCGCTGCTGACGATATCCAGCGCCACCTCGGGATAGCACTGGATGAACTCGCTCACCAGCGGTGCCAGATAGAGGCGTGAATAGCGCCACGGCACCGAGATGCGCAGCGGCCCCGCGACCCGCTCACTCAGCGTTTCCAGCTCATCCTCCAGTTGGTCCACCTCGGCCAGAATGGCGCGAAAGCGGATCAGGGCGCGCTCGCCGGCCGGCGACAGCCGTACATGGCGCGTGGTGCGCACTAGCAGCGGCTCGCCCAGCTGGCGCTCCAGATGATTGACGTGACGCGTCGCCGTGGAACTGGCGATATCCAGCTCTCGCGCCGCCACATTGAAGCTCTGATGCTCCGCCACCTTGAGAAAGGTGCGCAGGCGTTGGGTCAGTTCGTTCATGGTGCTCCTGCGGTGCCCTCCATCGAAAGGTCGGCGTCCTTGTCGTACAGCCAAGCGGCCAGACAGCCGGTTGGCGCTCGCCAGCCACGAGCATATCATCGACGCACCGCAGGATGATCGCGACACGAGGATGAACGACATGGACATGATAAGCAGCATGAAAGGACTCGCCGGTGGCGTTTTGATCGGTCTTTCGGCAGTGATGCTGATGGCCTTTCTGGGACGTATCGCCGGTATCAGTGGCATCACGCGCGGCGCGCTGCTGGAATCAGGCCCGGACCGCCGCTGGCGTCTCGCCTTCGTGCTCGGGTTGATCAGCGGCCCGCTGCTGCTTTTGCTGCTCAATCTCGACTGGGGCAATGTGGCCGCAAGCACGGATGCGCTGATCGGCAATCCCACCAGCGGGGTGCTGAGCATGATGTTCGCCGGTCTGCTGGTGGGTATCGGAACAGGCATTGGCGGCGGCTGTACCAGTGGTCATGGTGTCTGCGGTATCGCTCGTCTCTCACCTCGCTCGCTGGTGGCCACGGTGGTGTTCGTGGCTGTGGCCATACTGACGGTGTTCGTGAGCCAACATCTGCTGGGGGAGTCACCATGAAAAAGGTCATCGGCTTTCTCACCGGGCTGGTCTTCAGCCTCGGGCTGACACTCAGCGGCATGACCGACCCCGCGCGCGTGGTCGGCTTTCTCGACGTGGCCGGAGACTGGGACCCCACGCTGATCTTCGTGCTGGGTGGTGCCGTCATCACCACCTTCCTCGGCTATCGACTCGTCTGGCGGCGTGGCACTCCCCTGCTGGGCGAGCGCTTTCAGCTGCCCACGCGTCGCGATATCGATGGCCGCCTGCTGCTCGGCGCGACGCTGTTCGGTATCGGTTGGGGGCTGAGCGGTTACTGCCCCGGGCCTGCCATCGTCTCCAGCAGCGCCATGAGTCTGCCATTGGCGGGCTTTCTGGTGACGATGCTGCTGGGCTGGTGGCTGGCCACTCGTCTGACACGCAATAGCTGATCTGACAATCCCGCCTTGAAACGCAAACGCCCGCCAAATGGTGGGCGTTTCATCTTCCTACAAGGGAGTCCGTCACGACTAGACGACGCCCTTGGCCTTCATTTCGCGCAGCACGGCGGCGACGTAGTGCATCTCCTCCGGTGTGCCGAGTGACATTCGACACCAGCCATCCGCCGGCGGGAAGGCACGCCCGATCAGCACGTGGCGTTCCTTCATCGCCGCCTGGAATTCCATCAGCGGCCTGGAGATACGGTGGAAGACGAAGTTGGTCTGCCCCGGCAGATACTCCCAGCCCAGCTCGTCGAGCGTCGCCGTGAAGATGGCGCGCGCTTCATCGTTGCTCTGTTTGCTGTGGACCAGAAACTCCGGTGACTGCATGGAGGCAGTCGCCGCCATCACGCCAGGGTATGACAGCGTCATGGCATCGTCTTCGACATAGTGGGAGACGTGCTCGAGACGATCGACATCGCCGACGGCGTAGCCGACACGCAGGCCTGCCATGGCGTGAATCTTGGAGAAGGTCTTCAGCAGCAGGACATTCTTGGCACCACCAGCAATCAGATGATCGGCGGAGCGGAAGGCAGGGTCATTGACGAATTCGGCGTAGGCTTCATCGATGATGAACAGCGTGTCGTCGCGGCTGTCATTGACCCAGGCCTCCAGTTCATCACTGGAAATGATGGTCGAGGTCGGGTTGTTGGGGTTCACCAGATAGACGATGGAGGGGCCGGAGTGGTCGGCCACGGCCTGCTTCATGTCGGAAATCTTGAATGACCAGTCCTCGCGCGAGGACGGCACCTTGCGAATGGCAAGGTCATAGAAACCGGCATACAGGGCACCATCGCCATAAGTCAGCTCGGGAATCACCAGCTGGGTATCGGGAGTCGCATGGGCCAGCACACTGGCACGGATCGCGTCCGAGGAGCCCGGCGTGAACAGAATGCTCTCGCTCGGCACCTTGTGGTGAGTCGCCACCAGGGACTGTAATTTACCCAGATGGGCGAAGGGATAACGATTGGAATGCGGGATGGATGCCGCTGCGGCGCGCTGTGCAGACGGTGCCATGCCAAGCGCGTTCTCGTTGTAGTTGAGTCGCACCGGTGACTTGGCGGAAGGCTTGAGCACCTCCGCCGCAGGCGCCGTCTCCTTGGCCAAGGCACTGGGGATACCCGGCAGGAACTGACCCAACGCCGCCCCGGCAATTGCCGCCCCACTCATGCCCAGGAAACCACGACGCGAACGCGATGATGGAGAGCCCTTCTCAACCGCCTGAACCACAGAAGACTCCTGCAGATCCTTCTCGACTACGTCTGTCATCGTGTGTCCTCTGTCTGTCGCTGCTGCCCTTCCCCCTCGTGTGAAGCCACACGGGCAATCGGGAGCAAGCCGTTGTTTTTGTATGTGCTAATAAAGCACCACCAACGTATAAGACTTTGGTGAGAGGCACAACGAAACGACGCGCCGGATCGCGCAACCATGCGCCGCGGCAAGGGCAACCCTCTGGCCTCATTATCAAGGCGCTGATGCTTCTCGGCAGAAGCTGGCCCAAAATCCTAAGGCAGCGTCGCTCCATTTTAAGCCAGTAAATTACGGGTGACTGCGAAAACAGAGGAATCTTTATTCGTATAAATTTCGCCAAAAAAATTATTCATAATTACTTCTAGCCTCTGGCTTAATGTACACCTGACTAGAACAAAAATCCTCCAACTCATCGATCACACTTATACACACTTGCCTAATTGTGTTATATCTGTTCTGTAATGTAGCGACCGTGTGACTCTCCCCAACCGTAAGAGCACTTTCTCTACCATGAGCAACGGCATTACGCTTATTGACCACTTCGTCAATAGCCAATTCTGAACTTCTATCAAGTTGAAAATCATGCTTGCCAAATACTATAAAAATAGTCTTTATGCTTTTGGCCCAAACATTTTGAAGACTATTTGCAAAAATAGTCTCATCAATTCTCACAGTATTTTGTGATCTAGTTTCAGCGAAAATACTAACTGCACCATCAAAAAACTTTTTATACCCAGAATCCTTAAAACTCTTTAGCTTATCCTTAAGAACAACTGCATAAAAACTTTCAGAGTAATGCGATGCTAGTATAGACTTTTCGGCAATATAGAGAAGTGCCTTTTCAACCGCATCATTTATAGTTTTCTCAAGTGCACTATATAACTGCACATAGAAAAGACCTTTTTGTATCTTAAACTCTGGACTATCAGGTGTTGCAGGCTCATTAGGCTCCTGTTCAATTAAATATCCCAAAAAAATTCTAACTTCGTTGAATCTCTCAGTAGAAAGTGTTCTAGTTGTTTCTAAAGTCATGCTCGATAGCATCCTTTACAAAATTAATTCTATCATGCAATCTTTTTCGACTATTAGTAGCACCAGAAGTTAGCTTTTTTAATGCTTCATTATCTAAGAGATCTTGGATAACACCTTGCCTAACCGCAATATCATTATCAATAACATCGGCAGTACCGATTGCTATTGCTTCAAATAATACCATTGGCGTCACGTTTAGTCGGTTCCCCCTGACAATTCCGTTTGGCAGTGAACGCTCAAGCTCGTTAAAAGTCTGCTCGAAAATATTGCGCAAACGCACTTTGTTCTTAAAGGACTTTGTCTTCGATTCCATATAGTCGTTAAGAAACTCTTTAACATTATGCACAAACTTATCTCGCTGCTCATAATAACAAAAGAACTTAAGGACCAGCTCTTCATAAACCCCTTTATTTGCAGAGCTCTTTGTAACCTTAACAACTTTTCTAAAACTATCATTCATTGAAAGTTCTTTTATAAAATCGTTAAACTCCCCTGTATAGACACAATTTCTTATTTCTTGCGGGTGCAAGTTTACACCACCTGTATTCAATCTCTCAAACAAGTCATACCGAACACTATTATCACTCCTATCATTCAAGACAGTAACTCGGATAGGTCTAGTCTGGAACATAACCTGCAGTGATTTTGGAAGATCCTCATAACGAGTACCATTCAGAGAGCTAAGCTTTTCCAATGAAGAAATTTTTAACTTACTCCCCTTAGCATTAACTTCCTTGATAACATCCAAACTACCCACATAGTTAATTATTGTGGTCAATCTCTGAAGGCCATCAATCACCTCCCAGCTTGAATCTCGATTAGTTGCCATATATAAGGTCGGGACTGGAATACCGAGAAACAATGATTCTATTAACTCAGACTGCCTAGCCTCATCCCAGACAAAGTGCCTTTGATAGTCAGGAGCGATATCGATCATCCCCTCAAGCGTCATATCATATAGCTGTCGCACCGATATATCATAACTATCAAACGCAACAGATCTTCTATTGTCTTCCAGCTGCGCTTGCAAATCCATAAACTTCATATAAAACCTCAATACTTATACATAGAACAATAACTCTATAACATCTTATATCTTAATTGATTCCTGTTAAAAAAGCACCCCACACCACATCAGTGCACCCATTCCTAGAAAACGTTCATTTGGTGCACCGAGACAACTTTTCATCCCTCCCTCCTTGGAAGCATCCCCCATAAGAAACTGAAAAATGTAAATTTTTTAAAATTAGGCACGCTTTCTGCTAGATACTCAGCGAGGCACCGATAGGCATACAACAATCGAAAATCTACACCAATGGAGCGCTAGGGTTCCGGTGACTGGCTGATAGCCGTCACGACTGGTCCGAGAGCACTCGACCTCCAAGCTGGGGGTTACACGGCGGGACAAAAGCCCGGGAGACGCAAAGCCTGTAAAGGTCGGCGCCTCTCACTTTTTCCGCCGGAGATAACGACAATGACCCAGCTCACTCGCCTTTCCCAGTCCGCGACTTCCCCCTCGGATGCCAGCGCCCAGGTGTCATCCGCTGCTGTCTCATCTGCTTCATCTACCGTTTCCCGAAACGCTTCCAGACGTGCTGCGCTGGCCGGCGCCCTGCTGCTTGGCGCATCACTGAGCCCGCAGGCCATGGCGCAGGATTCCTTCAGCGTGTGCTGGTCGGTGTATGCCGGCTGGATGCCGTGGGAATACGCGGACACCCAGGGCATCGTCGACAAGTGGGCCAAGAAGTACGACATCAATATCGATGTGGTGCAGGTCAACGATTACGTCGAGTCCATCAATCAGTACACCTCCGGCAATGTCGATGGCTGCGCCATGACCAACATGGACGCCCTCACCCTCCCCGCCGCCAGCAGCGTCGATTCCACCGCGCTGATTCTGGGCGACTACTCCGATGGCAACGACGGCGTGATGGTCCGCGATGGCGATTCCATCGAGTCCCTGAAGGACCGCGAGGTCAATCTGGTTCAGTTCAGTGTCTCCCACTACCTGCTGGCACGCGCGCTGGACAGCGTCGGCATGAGCGAGCGCGACCTGACCACCACTAATACCGGCGATGCCGACATCGTGGCGCTGGCCAGCAACACCGACACCCAGGCAGTGGTGACCTGGAACCCGCAGCTGGCCACGCTCAAGGAGATGCCCGGCTACACCGAAGTCTTCAATTCCAGCGACATCCCCGGCGAGATTCTCGACCTGATGGTCGTCAATACCCAGACGCTGAAGGACAACCCGGACTTCGGCCACGCGCTGGTCGGTGCCTGGTATGAGGTGATGGAGAAGATGAAGGCCGGTGACGAAGCCGCCCTCTCCCAGATGGCCGATGCCGCCGGCACCGACCTCGCTGGTTATCAGTCCCAGCTAGCCGCGACCCACATGTACTACACCCCCGCCGAGGCCGTGGCCGCCTTCAATGCGCCGAGCCTAAAGGACACCATGCAGCACATCGCCGACTTCAGCTTCGCGCAGGGCCTGTTGGGCGAAGGCGCCCCGGATGCGGGCTTCATCGGTATCGAGACCCCCGCCGGCGTCATCGGCAATGAAGGCAACGTGATGTTGCGCTTCGACCCGAGCTACACCGCCGCACTGGCCGACAGCCAGTAACGCCACGCGGTGGATGCCGCACACGCTCCGCGGGGCAGCCTGCCTCGCGGAACGTGAACCGACCGCCTCCCTCGACCGCACCCTCGTTCGCACCCGTGGAGCCCGCGCATGAAACGCCTGATCAATCTGACACCCTCCCGTGGTGGCCGCTGGCTGCTCGGTGGCCTGCCCTTCGCGCTGCTGGCCATCCTCTACATCGTGCAGTCCAACCAGCGACTGCTCGACAACCCGAATGACCGCCTGCTGCCGTCCTTCGCCGCCATGGGCGAGTCGTTCTCGCGACTGGCCACCGAGGTCAACGTGCGCACCGGCGACCTGCCGCTGTGGACCGACACCTTCGCCAGCCTCGAACGCCTGCTGGCCGGCGTGCTGATCAGTGCGCTGATCGGCCTGACCGTCGGCCTGCTCACCGGTGGCCTGCCGCTGCTGCGCGCCAAGCTGTCACCGCTGATCACCGTGCTGTCCCTGATTCCGCCGATGGCGATTCTTCCGATCCTGTTCATCGCCTTCGGTACCGGCGAGCTGGCCAAGATCGCGCTGATCGTCATCGGCATCACGCCCTTCCTGATTCGCGACCTGCAGAATCAGGCCCTGCGCCTGCCCGATGAGCAGCTGATCAAGGCCCAGACGCTGGGCGCCAGCTCCTGGCAGGTGCTGACCCGCGTACTGCTGCCCCAGCTGACCCCGCGCCTTCTGAGCGCCACGCGCCTGGCACTCGGCAGCGCCTGGTTGTTCCTGATCGCCGCGGAAGCCATTGCCGCCCAGGATGGCCTCGGCTACCGCATCTTCCTGGTGCGTCGCTATCTGGCGATGGACGTCATCCTGCCCTACGTGGCCTGGATCACGCTGCTGGCCTTCCTGCTCGACCGCCTGCTGGTGCTTGTCTCGACCCGCGCCTTCCCCTGGTACCACGCTGAGGAGAGCCAATCATGAGCCTGATCCACGCCAAGGGCCTCGAGAAGCACTACGGCCAGCAGGTCGTGCTGGAACGCATGAACCTGACCGTCGAGGCCGGAGAATTCATCACCCTGGTCGGCGCCTCCGGTTGCGGCAAGACCACCTTCCTCAAGCTGCTGCTGGGCACCGAGGGCGTCTCGCGCGGTGAGCTGCTGCTCGATGGCAAGCCCATCCCCGGTGAGCCGGGCCCGGACCGCGGCATCGTCTTCCAGAAGTATTCCGTCTTCCCGCACCTCACCGTGCTGGGCAACGTGATCATGGCCGAGGAGCTGGCACGTGCCCCGCTGACCGGCAAGCTGTTCGGGGCCAAGCGCCGTGAAGCGCGAGTCGCCGCCGAAGCGCGCCTGGAAGAAGTCGGCCTGTCCCACGCGCTGGACAAGTATCCGCATGAGCTGTCCGGCGGCATGCAGCAACGCCTCGCCATCGCCCAGGCGCTGATGATGAAGCCGCGCATCCTACTGCTGGATGAGCCCTTCGGCGCGCTGGACCCGGGCATTCGCAAGGACATGCACCAGCTGATCCTGCGCCTGTGGGAAGAACAGCAGCTGACCATCTTCATGATCACCCACGATCTCAAGGAAGCCTTCGAGCTGGGCTCGCGCGTCTGGGTGTTCGACAAGGTGCGTGTCGATGCGCAGGCCCCGCAGGCCTATGGCTCGACCATCACCTATGACCTGCCCACCGAGCGCAGCAAGACCAAGGCGTCGTCCCCGCAGCCGGGCTCTGGCCAGCAGGGCTCTGTCCAAACGAGCTCTGGCCAACCGACGTCCGAGCACGAAGCGCTGACGACACCAGCCCACTCCGTTTCCCAATCCACTCTCACCGGAGGCCAATTCAATGAACATACCGCTTGATGCCGCAACCGCCGCCCGCGCCAGCTTCACCGCCAAGTATCAGACCCATCTGCCCGGCGGCCATCACTGGTCGATGCGCATGCCGCGTGGCAGCGCGCTCAAGCTGACCGCGAGCGAGGCCAACGCCAATGTCGGCCTGGTGATGTACAACCCGCTGGATACGCTTGAGCGCCTCAATCTGCCGGATACCCTCAAGGGTCAGCACACCTTCCGCCTCACCGAAGGCCACTGCCTGTATTCCGACATGGGCCGTATCTTCGTCTCCATCATCCAGGACGACCTCGGCTGGCATGACAGCGCCAGCGGCAACCTGATGGAGCATCACTTCGCCGCCAAGGGCTGGCACAAGAAGGCCTATCAGCAAGCCTTTAACGACTTCACGCCCAGCGGCCACGACAGCCTGCTGATCGAGATGGCCAAGTACGGTCTGGGCGAGCGCGACCTGTGCGCCAACCTCAACCTGTTCTCCCGCGTGCGCGCCGATGAAGACGCCAACCTGCACTACGTCGCGGACCACTGCGCCGCCGGCGACAGCGTCACCCTGCGCTTCGAGATGGACACCCTCGTCATGCTGCACACCTGTCCGCATCCGCTGGACCCCGCCGAGGACTACCCGCTGCGCGGCGTGGACATGACCTTCGGCACCGCGACGCCGATGGATGAGCAAGATGCCTGCTATCTGTCGCGCCCCGAGAATGCCCGCGCCTACGCCAACAACCAGCTCTATCACCTGGCGGGCTGAGGCGTCCCCCGACAGCAGACGGACGCCACGCCGACTGGCTAGTGGCAAACGACGCCCCAGATGACAAGGACAAAGGACATCCCCATGTGCACCTCGACACTTGAACAGCCACATGCCCACACCCCGACCACGACGGACGGTGGCCCGCTGAGCTACGCCGACCCCGCACAGCAGCCGCGCGAGCTTGAGCGCACCATCGAGGCCGGCGATCACTTCATCGGCCTGGTCCGCGCCGGCCAGCACCTGCGCATCACCGACCTGCACGGCAATCAGGCCGCCGACACCCTGTTCTTCTCAGCCGACGACACCGCCGAGCGTTACAGTGCGATGGACACCGTGCGCGAGCAGGGCAAGGTCTACCTGACCACCGGCACGGTGCTCTATTCCACCCGTGGCCGTGCGCTGCTGACCATCACCGGCGATACCTGCGGCCGGCATGACACCCTGGGCGGTGCCTGCTCCAGCGAGTCCAACACCGTGCGTTACGACCTGGAGAAGCGCCATATGCACTCCTGTCGTGACAACTGGATGCTGGCCATCGCCCGCTACCCGAAGTACGACCTGACCAAGCGCGACATCGGCCACAACATCAACTTCTTCATGAACGTGCCGGTCACCGCCGATGGGGGCCTGAGCTTCGAGGACGGCCTGTCCGGCCCGGGCAAGTACGTCGAGATGGTCGCCGAGCGTGACGTCTACGTGCTGCTCTCCAACTGCCCGCAGCTCAACAACCCCTGCAATGGCTACGACCCGACACCGGTCGCCATCCGCATCAGCGACTCGCCCTTGGGCTGATCGGCCGAGCTGAGCCGCCGTCGCACAAGCACACGACAAGATAGGCCGAGCCCCACCTGACGATGTCATCTCTCTTGCATCACTCGTCAGCCTTCAAGGCTCTGCCCGGCTACCGGACGACCGGCAGCTCACAGTTTGAAGGCGGGACGACCCGCCGCCGGAAGGATGACTCCGTCATGTTCCACAAGGTCCTGATTGCCAACCGTGGCGCCATCGCCACCCGAATCCAGCGCACGCTGCGTGGCCTCGGTGTCCAGAGCGTCGCCGTCTACGCAGAAGCCGATCGTGAATCCCCCTTCGTGCGCGAGGCCGATGAAGCCTACAGCCTCGGCGAAGGTGCCGCCGCCGAGACCTATCTCGACATCGACAAGCTGATCGCCATCGCCCGCGAGAGTGGCGCTCAGGCCGTGCACCCGGGCTATGGTTTCCTGTCCGAGAACACCCGCTTCATCCAGGCCTGTGACGCCGCCGGCCTGGTCTTCCTCGGCCCGACCGTCGAACAGATCCACGCCTTCGGCCTCAAGCACGAAGCGCGCACCATCGCCGAGAACGCCGGCGTGCCGCTGGTGCCCGGTACCGGCCTGCTGGACGACGTCGAGAGCGCACTGAGCGAGGCCGCCCGTATCGGCTATCCGGTGATGCTCAAGTCCACCGCCGGCGGCGGCGGCATCGGCATGCAGGTCTGTGACGACGAAGCCTCCCTCAGCCGCGCCTTCGATTCAGTCAAGGGCCTGGGCGAGCGCAACTTCGGTGATGGTGGCGTCTTCCTCGAGGCGTACATCGCCCGCGCCCGTCACCTGGAAGTGCAGCTGTTCGGCGATGGCGAAGGCACGGTGATCGCGCTGGGCGAGCGCGATTGCTCCAGTCAGCGCCGCCATCAGAAGGTCATCGAGGAATGCCCGGCACCCAACCTGCCCGAGCGCGTTCGCGAAGACATGATCGCCACCGCCATCCGCCTGGGCGAAGCCGTCAATTACCGCAGCGCCGGTACCGTCGAATTCATCTATGACGCCGAGCGTCAGGCCTTCTACTTCCTGGAGGTCAATACGCGCCTGCAGGTCGAGCACGGTGTCACGGAGCTGGTGTGGGGCGTGGACATCGTCGCCTGGATGCTCAAGTTGGGCGCTGGTGAGCTGGGCAATCTGCGCGAGCTGGTCGCGCCGCTGACTCCCCACGGCCACGCCATGCAGGCACGTGTCTATGCCGAGAATCCGCAGCATGACTTTCGTCCTTCCAGCGGCCTGCTCACCGAGGTGGAGTTCGCCAATGACGCCGTGACCGCCGCCCTCGCCGACGACAGCCAGCTGCGGGTGGATCACTCCATCGAGGCCGGCTTCGAGGTTCCCGCCTGGTTCGACCCGATGCTGGCCAAGGTCATGGTGCACGCACCGACCCGCGAGCAGGCGCGCGGCGATCTCTCAAAGGCACTGGCGGCCTCTCGCCTCTATGGCATCGAGACCAACCGTCAGTGGCTGTCGCACCTGCTGGAAGACTCGCGCTTTCTCAATGTCGAGATCTACACCCGCTGGCTGGAAGGCCTCGAGTGGGCCGCGCCGACCTTCGAGGTACTCGTCCCCGGCACCCTGACCACCGTGCAGGACATGCCGGGTCGCCTGGGCCACTGGGATGTGGGCGTGCCGCCCTCCGGCCCCTTCGATGACTACGCCTTCCGTCTCGGCAATGCGCTGCTGGGCAATGCCGCCGATGCCGCAGGCCTCGAGATCACCCTCAATGGCCCGACGCTGCACTTCCACCGAGCCACGCGCGTGGTACTGGCCGGCGCGCCGCTGCCCGCCACGCTGTCCGTTTCAGCACCGCAAGACGGAGCTGATGACGCTGCGACTCACGAGCTTGCCCTGTGGCAGGTGCATGAGATTGCCGCTGGCAGCACCCTGAGTCTGGGCAAGGTCGCCGCTGGCGCGCGCAGCTATCTGCTGATCGCCGGCGGCATCGACTGCCCACAGTATCTGGGCTCGCGCGCGACCTTCACCCTGGGCCAGTTCGGCGGCCATGCCGGACGTGCACTGCGCAGTGGCGACACCCTGCCGCTGGCCGATCTCGCCGAGTGCCCCCCACCCGCCCTGACCCGGCTGCCCGAGGCGCTGATCCCGCAGGGCGCGAGCTTGGTCGCGGATGAACAAGGCGGGAACGCTCAAGACAGGACACAAGGTCGCGAATGGCAGATCGGCGTGCTCTATGGCCCGCACGGGGCGCCGGACTTCTTCACCGAAGACGACATCAGCACCTTCTTCGGCCACCGCTGGGAAGTGCACTACAACTCCAGCCGCACCGGCGTACGCCTGATCGGCCCGCGTCCGCAGTGGGCGCGCGCCGACGGCGGCGAGGCCGGTCTGCACCCCTCCAATATCCACGACAACGCCTACGCCTTCGGCACCATCGACTTCACCGGCGACATGCCGGTCATCCTCGGCCCGGACGGCCCGTCGCTGGGCGGCTTCGTGTGTCCGGCCACCGTGGTGCGTGCCGAGCGCTGGAAGCTGGGCCAGCTGGCCGCCGGTGATCGCATCCGCTTCGTCGCACTGACCCTGGAGGAAGCTCGCACCATCGAGGTGCAGCAGGACACCGTGATCGCCGCCCTCGCCAGTGGCCAGCTCGACACTCTGGAAAAGGGCCAGGCGGAGACCAGCGGCGCCACGCTGAGCGCCATCGCCGCAAAACGTCCGCGCCCCGATGACTCGCCTGTGCTCAAGCGCCTGAGCGCCGAACAAGGCGGCGAGCAGATCGTCTATCGCCGCGCCGGGGATGACTTCCTGCTGATCGAATTCGGCCAGATGGAGCTGGATATCGCGCTGCGCTTCCGCGCCCACGCCTGGATGCTGTGGCTCAAGGAACACTCGCTGCCCGGCCTGATGGAGATGACCCCGGGCATTCGCTCGCTGCAACTGCATTACGACCCGCGCAGCCTGACGCTCGAGACGCTGATGGCGCATCTCGAACAGGCCGAAGTCGCGCTCAAGGATGTCGAGGACATCGAGATCGAGGCCCGCACCGTGCACCTGCCGCTGTCCTGGGATGATCCGGCGTGTCAGCAGGCCATCGACAAGTACCAGCGCTCGGTGCGCCCGGACGCGCCCTGGTGCCCAAGCAATCTGGAATTCATTCGCCGCATCAATGGCCTCGCCGATGAGGCGGCAGTGCGCGAGACGGTACTCAACGCCCGCTATCTGGTGATGGGCCTCGGCGATGTCTATCTCGGCGCACCGGTGGCCACGCCGCTGGACCCGCGCCAGCGGCTGGTGACCACCAAGTACAACCCGGCACGCACCTGGACCGCCGAGAACTCGGTGGGCATCGGCGGCGCCTATCTGTGCGTGTATGGCATGGAAGGCCCGGGCGGTTATCAGTTCGTCGGCCGCACGCTGCAGATGTGGAATCGCTATCGCCGCACCGAACACTTCACCACCCCGTGGCTGCTGCGCGTGTTCGATCAGCTGCGCTTCCATCCGGTCAGCCATGAAGCGCTCGAGCAGATCCGTCGTGATCACCCTCAGGGGCGTTACGACCTCAAGATCGAGAAGACGCGCTTCCGTCTCGCCGATTATCAGGCGCAGATCGCCGAACACCAGGCCGAGACCGATGCCTTCCGCGAACGCCGCCAGGCCGCCTTCCAGCAGGAAATCGACGACTGGCATGCGCGCGGCCAGTTCACCTTCGAGGATCAGATCAACGAGGTGCAGGAAGCCGACAGCCTGAGTGATGACGAGCTGGGCATCGAGACACCGGTCACCGGCAGCCTGTGGAAGCTGGAAGTCGCCGAGGGCGATGACGTCGAGGCCGGCCAGGTGGTGGCGCTGGTCGAGTCGATGAAGATGGAAGTCGAGATTCGCACCCATACCGCCGGCCGTGTCGTGCGCCTGCCGATCAAGGAAGGCAGTGGCGTCGCCCCCGGCCAACCACTGATCGTGCTGTCGACCGCCGTGGAAACCACGGATTCCGCTGATACCAGCGCACCAGACAACGCCCGATCGACCCTGTCCTCCGAGGAGACGCTGTGATGATGACCCATACCCCGCTCAACCTGAGCATCACGGCGCTGAGCAAGGCCTATCAGGCCGGTGAGATGACGCCGCGCCAACTGGTGGACGAGCTGCTGGCCGCGCAGGCCGAGACCGACGCCGCCTGGATCACCCGCCTGTCAGCACAGCAGCTGGAACCCTATCTGGCACGTCTGGACGACGTGGCGCCCGAGTCGCTGCCGCTCTACGGCATTCCCTTCGCGATCAAGGACAATATCGATCTCGCCGGCGTGACCACCACCGCCGGTTGCCCGGACTTTGCCTACACGCCGAGCGATGATGCCTTCGTGGTCAAGCAGTTGATCGCAGCAGGCGCGATTCCGATGGGCAAGACCAATCTGGACCAGTTCGCCACCGGGCTGGTCGGTGAACGCGCCCTGCCGGTCTACGGCACCCCGGCCAATGCCTTCGACCCCGCCTATGTGCCGGGTGGCTCCAGCAGTGGCTCCGCCGTCGTCACCGCCCAGGGCCAGGTCAGCTTCGCGCTGGGCACGGACACGGCGGGTTCCGGGCGGGTTCCGGCCTGCTTCAACAATCTGGTCGGCGTGAAGCCGACGCTTGGCCTGCTCAGCGCAGGCGGTGTGGTACCGGCCTGCGCGACGCTGGATACCATCTCCATCTTCGCGCTGGGCTGCGATGATGCCGCGAAGGTGCTGTCCGTCACCGCACAGTTCGATGCCGACAACCGCTGGGCGCGCGAGCATGACTTCAGCGTTCACGGCCAGGCCTATGGCGTGCTGCCCGACCTGACTGGCCTGCGCATCGGCGTGCCGCCGCGTGCTCAATGGCATACCGACAGCGATTACAGCGGCTACATGGAAGCCGCGATGCGCCAGTGCAAGGCGCTGGGGGCCGAGCTGGTCGAGCTGGATTGCAGTCCGCTGCTGGCCGCCGCGCGCCTGCTGTATGAAGGCCCCTGGGTGGCGGAGCGCTATCACGCGGTGCGCGAGCTGATCGAGCGCAACCCCGAGGCGCTGCACCCGGTAACCCGCGAGATCACCCTCGGCGGTGCCACGCCGCTGGCCGTCGATGCCTTCGATGCGCGCTATCAGCTGGCCGAATATCGCCGTCAGGCCGAGGCGCTGCTGGCGCAGGTGGACGTGATGCTGGCACCGACCACGCCGCGCCTGCCGACCAAGGCGGAGCTGGCCGAGGCGCCGATCGCGGTCAATTCCGAGCTAGGCACCTGGACCAACTTCATGAACCTGCTGGATCTGAGCGCGCTGGCCGTGCCGGTGGGCTTCAATCGCCAGGGTCTGCCGGGAGGCGTGACGCTGTTCGCGCCGGCCTTCGAAGACCTGCAGCTGCTCAGCATCGCGCGTCTGCTCGAGCACGAATTCGCGCTGCCGCTGGGTGCCAGCGCCGTCGCCCGTCCTCAGGCGCGCCTCGCGGAAAGCCAGCTGCCCGCGGCGGCCAATGGCCGACTCGAGATCGCCGTCTGCGGCGCACACCTCAGCGGCATGCCGCTCAATCATCAGCTCACCCAGCGCGATGCCCGTCTGGTCGCGCGCACTCACAGCGCACCCAGCTACCGCCTCTATCAACTGGATGACGCGACACCCGCCAAACCGGCCATGCTGCGTGCCCCGCAGAACGGCACCAGCATCGCGCTGGAGATCTGGTCTCTGCCCATCGGCAGCGTCGGCAGCTTCCTCGCCGGCATCCCCTTCCCGCTGGGACTGGGCCAGATCGAACTCGAAGATGGCCGCTGGGTCGCAGGCTTCATCTGCTCGGTGTCCGCTGACAGCGGCGTGCCGATGACGGACATCAGCGAGTACGGCGGCTGGAAGGCGTGGGTCGAGCGCGAGTGAGCGCGCCGTAACCTCTGATCCGTAACCCTGAGCCGTCCTGCACCACAAGACAAAGAGCAACAGTTCTGAAACGAAACGCCCCGCGACCGGATGAACGGTCGCGGGGCGTTTCAGTATGTCACTTGCGTGCGTGGCCTGAATGCGTGGAGCGCGCGCGTGGCCCGCATGCATGGCCTGTATGAGAGGCCCGGCGGCTGTCTCAGGCCTGCCGCATGACCAGACCCATCGCCCGATAGCACCACGCCGGGCTCATGAAGTTCCCCGAAATTTTCATTCTTGGCATCCCGCAAAGCGTGTCTGGCATTTCGCAAAACAAAAGTGCCGCCAGCGGGTAAATAATAATGATTATTATAAACAACTAGGGAACGCAGTCTTGGCTCACTCACTCCGCCGTCCAGGTTTCACTCGCTCGCCACTCGCCCTCTCCATTGCGCTCGCGACCTCGTCACTGCTCAGTGCCACCGCTATCGCGGATGAGACTCGCACGCTTGAGGCGATGACCGTCGTCGGCGAGGCGCAAGGCGGCACCACGGAAGAGACTCAGGCGTATACGGTCGACTCCAGCACCAGCGCCAATGGCTTGACCCTGTCGCCACGCGAGACACCGCAGTCTGTCAGCTTTCTGACCCGCCAGCAGATGGATGATGAGGTGCTGACCAGCACCACGGAGGCGATCAACCGCCTGCCGGGCGTGTCCTCCAATCGCCTGGACGGTACCCGCGCCAGCTTCCAGTCGCGCGGCTATACCATCCGCAATTTCCAGTTCGATGGCCAACAGAGCAACACCAGCAGCTTCTGGCCGTTCGGCGACGCCGAGTGGGACACCGCCATCTATGATCGCGTCGAGGTGGTCCGCGGGGCCACCGGCCTGATGACAGGCGTCGGCGACCCGTCCGCCACCGTCAACTTCGTGCGCAAGAAGCCGCTGGACGAAGCCGCGGCCAGCGTGACAGGCGCTGTCGGCAGCTGGGACCGACGACGTGGCGTGGTGGATGTCAGCACGCCGCTGGATGATGCCGGCAAGGTCGGCGTGCGCTTCGTGGCCGCCAAGGACCGCTCCGACAGCTTCATGGATGATGTCGAGAATGACCGCGAGACCCTCTACGGGGTGATCGCCGCCGAATTGACGCCTGACACCGAGCTGAACGTCGGGGTCGAGTATCAGCGCTACGACCAGGATGGCGCCTATCTGGGCGTGCCGCTCTACTACACCGACGGCACGCGCACCGACTTCGATCAGTCGGTCGCCAACAATACCGAATGGGCGCACTTCTTCACCGAGAACACGCGCGGTTTCGCCGACCTGACCCACTACTTCGCCAACGGCTGGAAGGCGACCGCCGCCTACAGTCATGGCGATGCCAACTACGGGCTGACCTACAACTACCGTGGCGGCTATGTGGATCGCGAGAACGGCATCCTCTACTACGACAGCAATCGCGAGTATCCGACGACCTCCTATCTGGTCGACTATCGCGGTGATCGCACCCAGAAGAACCTGAACTTGAGCGCTGAGGGCCCCTTCGAGCTGCTCGGTCGTGAGCACCAGCTGGGCTTTGGCTACATGCAGCTCAAGGAAGAGTACGAGATCTGGAGCCGCACCCCGGCGAGCGCCGTGCCGGCGCTGGGCAGCTTCACCGATCGCGATGACCCGGCGCTGGCCGAGCCTGAATGGGGCGAATGGGGCCTGACCGACGACACCGAAACCGAGCAGAGCGGTTTCTACGCCGTGACGCGCTTCTCGCTGGCCGACCCCGTGCACCTGATCATCGGCGCCCGCCTGACCGACTGGGAGATCGACCAGGACTACCGTGGCGAGCGCAGCTATGAATACAACGACGAGTTCACGCCCTATGCCGGCCTGATCGTCGACATTACCGACAACCTCACCGCCTATACCAGCTACACGCAGATCTTCAACACCCAGAGCGAACGTGCCCCCGATGGCGCCCTGCTCGACCCGCTCGAGGGCACCAGCTATGAAGCGGGCCTGAAGGCGGCGTTGTTCGAAGACCGCGCTGACGTGTCCTTCGCCGTCTTCCGCAGCGAGCAGGACAATCTGGCCGTCGAGATCCCCGGCGTCTATGTCGCCGGCACCACCGATCAGGCCTACACCGAGTCCGACGGCGCCGTGGTCGAAGGCTTCGAACTGGAAGTGGCCGGTGAAGTCGCACCGGGCATCAATCTCTCCGCCAGCTACGCACTGGTGGACGCCGAGGACTCCGATGGCACCCAGCTCAATACCAGCTATCCGCGCCAGCAGGCCAAGGTCTACGCCACCTGGCAGCTGCCCGGCGACTGGTCGCGTCTGACGCTGGGCGCTGGTGGCAACTGGCAGGGTGATACCTACAAGGATACCGACACGCCCACCGGCACCGAGAAGGTCGGCCAGGGCGATGTCTTCCTCGCCAACGCCATGGCGCGCTATCGCTTCAATGACAACTTCAGCACCCAGCTCAACGTGTCCAACCTCTTCGATGAGGAGTACTACACGCAGCAGGGCTTCTACAGCCAGTACCTTTACGGCGCGCCGCGCAGTGCGCTGCTGAGCATGACCTACGACTTCTGAGCACGGGCCCGCCCTGCCGACAGGACACTCGTCTCCACACGTAACGCTTGCCTACCCACCGACAGCCCCTCCCCGCCAGGGGCTGTCATCTCGTCTCTGGCCAGCGGCGTCTGCCGCCAGCCGATCACACAAGGAGTCTCCCTTGCGACTCACGCGACTTTCCTGCGCCATCGGCCTGACCACCGTCATGGCTGCCTGCCTCACGCCTGCCGTACAGGCACACGAGTCAGCGACTGCACACACATCGTCTGCCAGAACATCTGCCGCCTCCGCCGAGGCAACGGCGCAGTATCCGCTCACGATCGAACATGCCTTCGGTACTACCGTCATCGAGAACAAGCCGCAACGTATCGCCACCGTCGCCTGGGCCAATCATGAAGTGCCGTTGGCACTGGGCGTGGTACCGGTGGGCTTCCCCCGTCAGGACTTCGGGGATGATGACGGCGACGGCATGATGCCGTGGGTCAAGGCGCGCCTGGAAGCGCTGGGGGCCGACTCGGCCAACCTGTTCGATCAGCGCAAGACCCTCGATTTCGATGCCGTGGCCGCCAGTCAGCCGGACGTCATCCTCGCCGCCTATTCAGGATTGAGCGAAAACGATTACGCGAAGCTCAGCAAGATCGCGCCGGTCGTGGCGCGCCCCGGCCCGCGCTGGTCTTCCAGCTGGCGCGACATGATTCGCCTCGACAGTGCCGGCATGGGCATGGCCGCCGAAGGGGAAGCACTGATCGAGCGTCTCGAGGCCCAGGTCGCCGAGAACATCGCCACCCACCCGGAGATCAAGGGCAAGTCGGCCATCACCCTGCGCTATATCGACCCCAAAGACCCGACCCGAATCGCCTTCTACAACGACAACGATGCCCGGGGGCGCTTCCTTGCCGAGCTGGGGCTGACCTCCCCGTCCTTCGTGACGGCGAGTGCCAGCGACGGCAAGATTGGCGGGCGAGTGCCCCCGCAACAACTGGCGGAGCTGGCCGACGTCGATATCATCCTGACCTATGGCGGCCAGGCGCTGATTGAGCGCCTCAACCAGCATCTTGCGGACAATGACCTGCCCACCTTCAGCAACGACAGGGTCATCCTGCTGGAGAATGACCCGATGGGCACGGCGGCCAACCCGACACCGCTCTCGATGCCGGAAGTGCTCGATGCCTACGTGACCCAGCTTGCGCGGGCAGCGAAAGCCTCGAATAGCTGATGGCGACTGGCTTGTTCTACTGAAACAGGCGACTGACTCAGAACAACTGAACCAGCCGGGCGCAGCTGAGACCCGCCACCTGAAAGACGAAAACCCCGCGACCGGTGACCCGGTCGCGGGGTTTTTCATGCTGCCTTGACTCGCCCGATCTACTTCTTGAGGCTGTCGATCAGCAGCTCAGCGACACCTTCGGAAGACATCGGATTCTGACCGGTGATGATCAAGCCATCCTGAATCGCGAAGGAGGTGAAATCGGCCTTCTTCTCATAGATGCCGCCTTTCTGCTGCAGGGCATCTTCGACCAGGAACGGCACGACATTGGTAAGGCCAACGCCTTCTTCTTCGCCATTGGTGAAGCCGGTGACACGCACGCCATCCACGAAGGGAGTGCCGTCAGGCTTGCGAGCGTTCAACAGCACTGCCGGGGCGTGGCAGACGGAGCTGACCAGCTTGCCAGCCGCATGGAACTGCTCGATCAGACGGATGGAATCCGCGTCGTTGGTCAGATCCCACAGCGGGCCGTGGCCACCCGGGTAGAAGATGGCGTCGAAGTCTTCGACCTTCATGTCTGCCAACACGGCGGTGGTGGCGAGGTCCTGCTGAGCAGCGGCGTCCTTGTCGAAGCGGCGCGTGGCATCCGTCTGGAAATCATCGCCTTGGCTTGCCGGATCCAGCGGCGGCTGACCGCCCTTGGGAGAGGCCAGCGTCACCTCGATGCCGGCGTCCTTCATGACGTAGTAGGGAGCCGCCAGCTCTTCCAGCCAGAAGCCTGTCTTCTTGCCCGTGTCACCCAGCGTATCGTGGGATGTCACTACTACCAGAACCTTGCTCATGATGCTCTCCTCAACGTGCGGGATAGCCCGCAACGGTCACTTCACGAAAGATGTCGGCGACGTGATGGTCACCACGTGATGCTCACCACGTGATGCTCGCCCTGTGTTGAATGAAGCTTACTGCTCACGCCACCATCGTCATAATCGATAGTCCGGATAGCCACTATCGCACACACAAATAGTTGCCTTGGGCCAGCGTGCTCATCGACCCATTCACTCGCCAACTCGCATGCCGGAAATCGGCTCAATAGGTCGGCATCAGATGCACTTCGCGGATATTGGCACGCGGCGAAGCACTGATGGCGTAGAGCACGGCATCCGCCACATCCTGCGGGTCCAGCTTGTCCGGCTTGGGCTCATCGAAGAAGGCGGTATTGACCATGCCCGGGGTAATGGTGGTGCAGCGGCCTTGCCACTCGGCCATTTCCATCGCCAGGTTCTGGCCGAAGCCGTAGGCGAACCACTTGCTGGAGCTGTAGATGGAGCCCGCATGATTGGCGCGGCCGGCCACGGAACTGGTGAGGATGAAGTGGCCCTTGCTCTCTCTCAGGTGCGGCAGGGTCGCGTGGGCGGTCCACAGCAGCGCATTGATGTTGATGTCGATGACTCGCTTCCACTCCTCGGGATCACCGTTCTCGGTGCCTGCCTGGCTGACGCCGGTACCGGCATTGGCGAACGCCACATCCAGACGGCCATGCTGGGCGACGGCCTGCTCGACGACCTTGGCAAGCTGATCGTAGTCCGTCGCATCGGCGGCAATCGCCAGCACCTTGTCGCTGCCCAGTTCATCGACCAGCGCATCGAGACGTTCCTTGCGACGGGCGGTCGCGACGACCTTGTGCCCGGCCTTCACCAGTGTGCGGGCGGTGGCCTCACCGATACCGCTGGAGGCGCCGGTGATTAGCACGATCTTTTCCTCTTCGGCTTGCGTCCGCTTAACATCACTCATGGCTCACTCCTGTGGGTCGCTTGGATCACTCGTCGTGTTCTGATCACTACCCTACCGCCTGAACTTGCCATCGTGATAATCGATAGTACAGATAGCTGCTATCATCCAGACAAATAGTGCTCACTCGCCCGAGTGCAGCCGCGACACTCCGCCTGCTCTGGTAGTCATCATGAAGCTCAACTACGACCTCAACCTCCTGCGCACCTTCCATGCGCTGTATCTCGAGCAGAACGTCACGCGCGCCGGCGAGCGTCTGCACCTGAGTCAGCCCTCGGTGAGCGCGGCGCTCTCCAGGCTGCGCGAGCTGTTCAATGATCCGCTGTTCATCCGCGACCGCCAGCGCATGCGCCCTACCGAGAAGGCCGACCACCTGTTCCCGACCATCGAGGCGGCGCTGACCGACCTCGATGGTCTGATCAACAGCGAGCGGCACTTCGACCACACCACCGAAAGCCGTCATTTCGAGATCGCCGCCAACGATTACTTCGAGGTGCTGATACTGCCGCAACTGGCGACGATCCTGCGTGAACAGGCGCCGGGCATCACCCTCCAGGTGCGCCGTCTCTCGCAGGACATGAGCGAAGCCGGCGTGATGAGCGGCACGACGGACCTCGCCTTCGGGCGTCAGGTCGATCCGCCCGAGAATCTGGTGGTCAGGGAAGTGATCACGGAAGGCATCGACTGCCTGGTCGGCAACGGGCATCCGCTATTGGAGCGTCTGGATGATGAAGGCCGCATGACAAAGGCGGATTTCGAGCACCACGCCCATGTGCTGGTACAGCCACATACCCGCCTGAAAAGCGGCATCTTCAAGCAGCTCGAGGGTCAGGGGCTCAAGCGTGAGGTGGCCCTGGCGGTCACCTACTTCATGGCCGTGCCCTCCCTGCTGGAGCGCTCGCCACTGATCGCGAGCCTGCCCACCGGGCTATGCCAGCACTTCTGCCGCCAGTTTGCTGTCACCCGTGTGGCACCGCCGGTCGCCTTCGCCTCCTTCCCCTTCCACTTGAGCTGGCATCGCCGCTATCAGAAGGACCCCGCGCATCGCTGGATCCGCGAGCAGATCATTGAATGCTGTCAGCGTCTGGCGGAGGGGCAGCAGGTGCTGCGCTAAGTCCTGAGCCATGTGCCATGAGCACAGAAAATAAGAGCCCGGCTACGAAAACGGCCCCTCACCATCCAGTGAGGGGCCGTTCTTGTCATGCCACGGGATTCAGCAGGCGAGCATCAGCCCTGCTTGGCCGCCAGGGCAGCACGATGGGCGTGCAGTTTCTGGTAGCTTTCGATCAGACGCAGGTGGCGATCGAGCCCTTCCAGCTGCATGTTGGTCGGCTCCAGACCATGGAAGCGCACCTCGCCCTGCACGGAGCCCACCACGGCAGCCATGGTGTCTTCACCGAACATGCGGCGGAAGTTGTAGAGGTAGTCCTCGAGTTCCAGCTCGTCATCCAGCGTGATCTCCAGCACCGCCTTCATGGCCTGATAATAGAGACCGCGCACGACGGTGTTGTCGTTGTACTGCAGGAACATCTCGACGCGATCCAGCGCGTCCTCGTGCTGGCCCAGCGCGAGATTGATCATCAGTTTCAGCTCAAGAATCGTCAGCTGGCCCCAGATGGTGTTCTCGTCGAACTCGATACCGATCAGCGTCTTGATGTCCATGTGCTCATCAAGCTGGCTCTCTTCGAGACGCTCGCCCAGGTCCGCCAGCTGCTCATCATCGAGACGATGCAGATTGAGGATGTCCTCGCGGTAATCCAGCGCCATGTTGGTGTTGTCCCACACCAGGTCCTCGACCGGATAGACCTCGGAATAGCCCGGCACCAGGATACGGCACACCGGCGCACCGAGATCCTCATGCACCGCCATGTAGGACTCCTTGCCGATCTCATCGAGGATGCCGAACAGGTTGGCGACTTCTTCTTCATTGCTGCCGGAGAAGTCCCACTCGACGAACTCGATGTCGGTCTTGGAGCTGAAGAAGCGCCAGGAGACCAGACCCGAGGAGTCGATGAAGTGCTCGACGAAGTTGTTCGGCTCGGACACGGCCAGCGAGTTGAAGGTCGGCGGCATGAAGTCGTTGAGCCCTTCGAAGCTGCGGCCCTGCATCAGCTCGGTCAGGCTGCGCTCGATGGCGACTTCAAAGCTCGGGTGCGCACCGAAGGAGGCGAAGACACCGCCGGTCTTCGGGTTCATCAGCGTGACGCAGGCCACCGGGAACTGGCCGCCCAGCGAGGCGTCCTTGACCAGAATCGGGAAGCCCTGGGCCTCCAGTGCCTCGATGCCTTCGACGATTTCCGGGTACTTGGCCAGCACCTCCTGCGGCACGTCCGGCAGGGTCAGTTCCTGCTCGAGAATCTCGCGCTTCACCGCACGCTCGAAGATCTCGGACAGACACTGCACCTGAGCTTCCGGCAGTGTGTTGCCGGCGCTCATGCCGTTGCTGAGATACAGGTTCTCGATCAGGTTGGACGGGAAGTAGATCGTCTCACCATCCGAACGGCGAGTGAACGGCAGGGACACGATGCCACGATCCGCACGCCCGGAATTGGTGTCGATCAGATTGGAGCCACCCAGCTCGCCGTCCGGATTGAAGATCTCCAGGCAGTAGTCATCCAGCACGCCTTCCGGGATCTCATCATTCGGGCCCGGCTGGAACCACTTCTCGTTCGGGTAGTGCACGAACTCGCTGTCAGCGATGGCTTCGCCGAAGAACTGGTCGTTGTAGAAGAAGTTGCAGCTCAGGCGCTCGATGAACTCGCCCAGTGCCGAGCACAGCGCGCTCTCCTTGGTCGAGCCCTTGCCGTTGGTGAAGCACATCGGTGAGGCGGCATCACGAATGTGCAGCGACCAGACGTGCGGCACGATGTTGCGCCAAGAGGCGATCTCGATCTTCATGCCGAGATCATTCAGAAGGCCCGTCATGTTGGCAATGGTCTGCTCCAGCGGCAGGTCCTTGCCTTCGATCCAGGTGCTCTGCCCTTCTGGCGGCTCCGCCATCAGCAATGCCTGGGCGTCCTCGTCGAGGTTGTCGACCGTCTCGATCTCGAAGCCCGGGCCGGTCTGGACGACCTTCTTCACCGTGCAACGCTCGATGGAACGCAGGATGCCCTGGCGGTCCTTGTCGGAGAGGTCTTCCGGCAGCTCCACCTGGATCTTGAAGATCTGGTTGTAGCGATTCTCCGGGTCGACGATGTTGTTCTGCGACAGGCGGATGTTCTCGGTCGGGATGTCCCGCGCCACGCAGTACACCTTCACGAAGTACGCCGCGCACAGCGCCGAGGACGCCAGGAAGTAGTCGAACGGGCTCGGCGCCGACCCATCACCCTTGTAGCGGATGGGCTGATCGGTGATGACCGTGAAGTCGTCGAATTTCGCCTCGAGCCTCAGGTTGTCGAGAAAGTTGACCTTTATTTCCATGAACGATGCACCGCTGTGAAGAGTGTGGGCGCCAGCACGCCAGTCAGACGGCTACGCGATGGCCGCCATTATCCAGATTTTGGGGGCCTGCGTCGCGGGTGAGGCGAAAAGCGAAAACGCCGTGACTTCCTTGACGGTAGGGGGATTGTCACCTATTGGTTAATTTATACGCATAAATACAATAATTGATGCTTTGCCATGCTTGGTTCCCTGCCATCGACACGACAGGTCACAACCCGCCCCACCAACCACAATAAAGGGGAATGCAATGAGAAAGCGCTTCACGACCCGCAAGGTCGCCATCTACGGCAGCATGCTGCTGGGATTCTTGATGCTCGAGAGTCCATTGATGCTGATGGCCAACAAGATCGAGCCCATGGTGATGGGAGTTCCGTTCTTCCTCGTCTGGAACCTGGTGTGGTGGGGCTTCCTCACCGCCGTGTTCCTGTATGCCTACCTGACCAACTGGGGTAGCGCCAGAGCCCCTTCCACCGGCGGCAAGCGCTGAGGAGCTCACCATGACTGGAAGCATCTTGATCATCGCGGCCTTCATGATCATTCCCTTGATCGTCGGGCTCGTCTCAGCCCGCAAGTCCCAGACGACGAGCGAAGACTTCTTCGTTCAGGGGCGGGCCATGGGCAGCATTGCCGTGTTCTTCACGGTGGCGGCCACCTGGTGGAGCGCCTTTGCCTTCCTGGGATCGAATGCCACCTTCTACACCAGTGGCCCGATCTATCTCACCGCGCTTGCGTGGAACCTGCTCTTCGGCTTCATGTACTACTGGGTGGGCAAGCGCGTCTGGTATCTCGGCAAGCGCTTTGACTACCTGACGCCATCAGACCTGATGGGCGATTTCTACAACAGTGAAGCACTCAGAGTCCTCGTCGCCGTCATCACGCTGATCTTTACCGTGCCATACCTGCAGATCCAGCTGACAGGCGGCGCCTACCTGATCGAGGTCGCCTCCGGTGGCGTCGTGCCCTTCTGGTTGGCCGCACTACTGTTCTACTTCATCATCATCGTCTATGTGTGGGTCGGCGGAATTCGCGCCATCGCCTGGACAGATGTGATCTACGGGGCGCTGCTGTTCTTCGGCATGATGTATGCGGGCTACTACATCGCCGGCCAGGCAGGTGGCCCGACCAGCATGTTCGCTCAGCTCGCCAGCGACTCGCCCGCGCATCTGACGCTGCCGGGGCCGAATGGCAACATGGGCTACTCCATGTGGTTCTCGCTGTTCGTGATCGTGGCCATCGGTGCCTTCATGGGTCCCCAGATCTGGCTGCGCATGTATTCGGTGAAGAGCGGCAAGCTGTTCGGCTTGATGCCCTTCCTGCTGGGGCTCGCCGCCTTCGCCTATTTCGGCTCGGTACTCACGGGGTATACCGGTGTACTGCTGGAGCCTGGCTTGGAGAATGCTGACCAGATCCTGCCTGTCATGCTGATGAACTATGCACCCTACTTGCTGGCATCACTGATCATGGCGGCTGGCGCAGCAGCGGCGATGTCCACCGCCAACTCCCAGATCCATGCGGTATCGACCGTCGTCACCATGGATATCTACAAGCGCTACGTGAACCCGCAAGCGGATCAGAAGCGCATCGTCCACATCGGGCGACTGTCTCTGGTCGGCTTCTCTCTGGCGGCCTACATCCTGGCACTGACCGTTCCGGGACTGCTCGTCACCATCGGGATAGCGGCACTGGCGGGCACCGCTCAGCTGATCGTGCCGACACTGGGCGCCATCACCTGGCGCAAGGCGCACCCGCAAGCGGCCTTCTGGGGCCTGATCCTGGGTATCGTGACCGTTCTCTGGCTGTCCTACGGCGCCAGTGTCAGCAACCCGCTTGGCCTGCATGCCGGCATCTGGGGCCTGATCCTCAATGCGTCAGCCTTCGTCATCATCAGCCTCGCCTTGCAGCGCAAGGATGCCGATGTGGTGGAACGCTTCGCGCAGGCGCGTCGGGATTACACCGCGGAATATCACCCAGAGCAGCTGGAAGATGATGTGGCTCCCTCACCTCAGGTGATCGAAGCCCGCTGACCAGCGACAAGGGCCTGCATTGCGCAGGCCCTTTTCATTGCCGAGCACGTCTCACGTGCCGAGAACGTCCCACGTGCGATTACCTAATCACAGTACCTGATAGCCGGCACTTGATAGCCAATGGACAGGATCTGACATGACCCCAGCCTCTCTTCCCACGCAATTATCTGAATTGACCGCCACTGACGCCCTGACGCTATTTCGCCAGGGCGAGCTATCCCCTGTCGAGCTGACCCGGGACTGCCTGGAGCGTATCGACACGCTCAACCCCAAGGTCAATGCCTTCGTGCACATCGCCCATGATGGGGCAATGAAGGCGGCGAGAGACGCCGAAGTCCGCTGGATGAACGGCTCGCCCTGCGGCCCGCTGGACGGTGTGCCGACAACACTCAAGGACCTGACGCTGTCCCGGGACATGCCGACCCGGTACGGCTCCGCCACCACATCATCCGACGGGGGGAGTGACGTCGATGCCCCCGTCGCCGCGAGCCTGCGCAAGGCAGGCGCCGTCTTCCTCGGCAAGACAACCTCACCGGAGTACGGCTGGAAGGGAGTGACGGACAACCCGCTGCACGGCGTGACCCGCAATCCCTGGAATACTGCGCTGACGTCGGGTGGATCCTCAGGCGGGGCTGGAGCAGCGGCCGCACTCAACCTGGGCATGCTCCATCAAGGAAGTGACGCGGGCGGTTCGATCCGCATTCCCTGCAGCTTTACCGGCACCTTCGGCCTGAAACCCACGTTTGGCTGGATACCTCAATGGCCGACCAGTGCCATGTCGACACTCTCACACCTGGGACCGATGACGCGGACGGCGTCCGATAGCGCCCTGATGCTTGCCAGCATGGCAAGACCGGATGCCCGAGACGGATTGCTCGGCAATCCACATGGCATTCGTTGGAATGCGCCACTCCCATTGTCTCTTGAAGGATGGAAAATCGCTTACAGCCCGACGCTTGGGTATGTCGACGTTGCACAGGACATACGCCTGCGAGTGGACGAAGCGGTCGCTCTACTCTCGAGACTGGGCGCTGACGTCATCGAGATAGACCCCGGGTTTGCCTGTCCCCTCGATATCTTCAATACCTTGTGGTTCGCGGGTGCCACCCAGGTGGTCGAAAAGATGACCGACAGCCAGCGAGATCAAATGGACCCGGGCTTGCTGGATATTGCAGAGCGAGGCAGCAACATTTCCTTGTCGCAATATCTGGCGGCAAGACGAGAGCGGACTGCACTTTGCGCACACATGCAATCCTTCCACGAGCAATGGGATTTGCTTGTTACCCCCACCCTGCCCATTTCACCCTTTGCCGCTGGGCACAACGTCCCACCCGGCGAGAAATACGCTGACTGGATGGACTGGACGCCGTTCAGCTACCCCTTCAACCTGACCCAACAACCCGCGGCATCACTCCCCTGCGGATTGGATGACAATGGGCTGCCTGTCGGACTGCATCTGGTGGGAGGAAAATTCCAGGACATGAAAGTGATGCATGCTGCCATGTTGCTTGAAGAGATGCTTCCTGGACATGTCTATCCCAGGCCCTAGAAATAAAACCATCTGAAGAGATACGAAGCAAAAAAAGGCACTGTCATCGACAGTGCCTTTTTCACATCTACTGCAATCTTGCTGGGTACTGCCGGATCATCAGACCGCGGTATAGCCACCATCAACCAGCAGGTCTGCGCCATTGATCATGGCGGCTTCTTCGGAGGCCAGGAACATGATGGAGGCAGAGATTTCGCTCGGCTGTGCGAAGCGACGCGTCGGGATCAGCGCCTTCATGCGCTCGCCCTTCTCACCGGCCCAGCCGTAACGACCCAGTTCGGTGTCGACGACGGTCGGAGAGACGCTATTGGTAGTGATGCCTTTCGGGCCCCATTCCAGTGCCAGAGTACGGGTTAGCCCCAGGATGGCAGCCTTGCTGGAGCAATAGGCCAGGTGACCATCGAGGCCTACACTGGCCGCCTGGGAGGCCAGATTGATGATGCGACCTTTACCTTGTGCCAACATCTGACGACCTACGGCACGACAGAACAGGAACACGCCACGGACGTTGACGGCCTGGGTGACATCCCACAGTTCAGTGGTCATTTCTTCTGCTTTGGCGAGCGGACCGATACCGGCATTGTTAACCAGAATATCGATACGGCCCATGCGTGCGACAACGGCTTCAATCAAGGCATCGGTCGCGGCTTCATCAGTGACGTCCTGGACGGCAGCCATGTGCTGGCTACCTAGGGAGGCGGCGAGTGCTTCGACCGCGTCACTCTTGTCCACCAACACCAGGCTTGCACCGCTTTCAGCGAAATGCTCGGCCATCTGCTTGCCAATACCATTGGCGGCGCCAGTGATCAGCACTACCTTGTCTTGATAATCGAAACGCATCGTGGTCATGACAACTCCTGAGAATAAAAACTACGGCTTGCTCATTACCTCAAGTCCTAGAAACAGGCCTTGGAATAATCTTCGATGACACCACCAACGTAATGCTGAACCATGGCTCTCGGTTCGAGGCTCAGTTCACCTTCACGAATAGCAGCATACTGCTTGGGCATATACTGGCTTACCAGCGTCAAGGGCGGTGTGGCTTCCTTGAAACTGGTAAGCAACGACTCGAGTTGCTCGATCACTTCAGGCTGCGACCAGTAATAACGGATACGGTCGCTCAGGCTGTAGTGACGCTCCAGCAGCTGTTGTGCGTCAGACCCCGAGTAATAGCTTTTCCAGTACTTGGGATCGTCTTGCATGACTTTTTCCAACGTTGCACGCAGCTCGACGGTCTTGAGCTCAGGGGCTTCCCTGACGATATTTTCCAGCGCATACAGCGCTTCACGCATCGCAAAGGTCAGCGCAGGACCGACTTTCAAGATCGCGAAGTGATCCTTGACCAACTGCTGGTAGGCAATCGGAGTCTGGTAATCCGTGGAGTGGGCTTCGAACACCAGACGTGGGTGGTCCAGCACGGCTTGGCTGAGATCGACCGCTTTCTCCGGTATGAAGTCGATGACTTCCGTGTTGCCGAACTCGACGCCTGGCTGTACGACAACCGCAATCACGCGCTTCCAGGCGGCATTCAGGTCAGCATCCATGAAGCACTGACGGTGCATCTCAATCGTTGTGTTGAGGTCTTCGACACCCGTCACCGCAAGCTCATCAATTTCTTCATGGGCACCACCAGGCACCGGCACTTCCGTGCCGATGATATAGCGCAGGGTCTCGGCACCACCGGCCTCAGCGGCTGCGACTTCCGCTGCGCGACATAGACGTACCGCGCGCTCTGCGACGATAGCGTCGTTGAGCACTTCAGGGTCATCTGCGCATGGCATGCTGGCATCCAAGTGCAGCTTCTCGAAACCTGCCGCGGCGTAGGCTGCCACCATGGCTTCAGCTTTCTGCATCGCTTCTTCGGCCTGTAGTTTCAACCAAGGCGTCGGGCCAAGATGGTCGCCACCAAGAATCAGGCGTTCGGTCGGGAAGTTCATCGTTTTCGCAATCGCGAGCACATCATCGCGGAAACGCTGCGGTGTCTTGCCAGTATAGCCGCCGTCCTGGTTGACCTGATTGCAGGTCGCTTCCACTAACAACGGCGTACCATGCTCAATGGCCTTGAGGAACGAGGCTTCCAGCACCAAAGGATGCGCAGAACACACGGAATAGATCCCGCCAATGGATTGCTGGCGGTTCATTTCACATAGCTTGTCGAGAACCTGACTGCTCATAGGGCACCTTTGTTCGTTTCAATCATTGCTTCCAGAATCTTTCGGGGCGCACATCCTTCCATGGGCCCTAGATGCGTCACTGCATGAGCACCTGCGGCATTGGCAAGCGTCAATGCGTCTTCGAGCGTTTCGCCGCAAGCCAATGCCGCGATGAGAGCACCACCGAAGCAATCACCAGCGCCGGTCGGGTCCACTTCAGCGACTTCACGACTCATAACGAGAAGATCGGTCTCGCCGGAATAGGCCTGGCACCCCTTGGCGGCACGCTTCATCACCAGTAGCTCCATCGCGTTGTGCTGCATCAGACGCGCAATGGTGTCGCGTTCGGTTTCTGCCGTACCTTGAGCTAGCCAGGCAATATCAGCCTCGCTAGGCAGGAAGATATCGCAGAGATTGACCAGTGTGAGGATGGCCTCACGCGTGGCGTCCAGCGCCATCAGCTCCGAACGGATATTGGGATCAAAGCTGATCTTGCCGCCCTTCTCCTTCACGCGCTTCGCCATGCCAAGCATGATCTCGATCGCCTTGTCAGAGGTCAGTGAAGACCCCATGACGTGAAAGTATCGGCAGTCGGACAAGCGTTCTGCCTGCAGAAAATCAAGTTCGAACCTGCCCGCAGCACTGTGTGTGATATTGAAGACGAAGTTGCGATCGCCATCGGCCTGATAGCTGACAAAGGCAGTACCGGTGGGATATTCCTCATCTCGTTCAACGGCCTCGATATCGATACCGTTGGTGCGCAGGCGGTTGATGATGATGTCGCCGAAACCATCACGTCCTACCCGTCCGGCATAGGCCACCTTGGTGCCCATCAATGCGGCTTGGCTGGCAAAGATGGCAGGTGCACCACTGGGAAATGGCCCTTGGTAGGTACCAGTACGATCGAAGGGCTGACCTGTCGACTCCGCGACAAACTCAGCCAACAATTCCCCACAGGTCACGATATCGAACATGCAATTTCCCATTGGTAGTGATGCCATGCCATTCACTGCATCCAAGTCGAAGCCCATCCATCAGGGAGACGACCACGGAATTTCATGGCGTGATTCGAAAGCGAGGCCGGCAATACCGCGCCGGCCCCGAGTCATGCTTCAATACATTTCGGTCAAGCCGGTTTCATGGCTGACGTAAGTGCAACACTCAATAACCAGAGCGCTGCATGGTGCGCTCAGCCGAGCGCTGAGCAGAATTCAGTGCCTCTTCGACACTACTGTCACCGGCGAGAGCCGATGCCACCATCTGACCAACTACGGTGCCGATGGATTGGAATTCTGGAATCCCCGCGAACTGAACCCCGATATACGGTGCTTCCTTCAAGGTCGCGTCAGTAGGATCTGCATCACGGATGGCATCTACCACGAAGTCAGCGAAAGGCGCTGCTTGCTGATAGGCCGGGTTCTTATAAGTGGAAAGACGCGTGCCCGGCGGGACGCTGGTCCAGCCCTTGGTTTCACCAACCAGGTCGACATAGTCCTGGGAGGTTGCCCAGGTAATGAAGGTCTTCGCAGCATCAGAAGCCTCGGATGACGCGGGGATTGCCAACGACCATGCCCACAGCCAATGGGACCCCTTCGGCGTCACCGCGACAGGTGCGGGAGCGAAGCCCAGGCTATCGGCGACCTTGGACTCACTCTTGTCATAGATACGCCCAGCCGCGGATGTCGCATCGACCCAGATACCGCATTTTCCTTGCGAGAAGAGTGCCTGATTCTCATTGAACCCATTGGAGCTGGATCCCGGCGGGCCATACTTCTGCAGCAGATCAACATAGAAGCTGACGGCCTGGCGCCATTCTTCACTGTTGACCTCCGGCTTCCAGTCCATATCGAACCAGCGTCCACCGTAGGTATTCACCAGTGTGGAGACGAAGGCCATGTTCTCGCCCCAGCCCGGCTTGCCACGCAGGCAAATACCTGCCACGCCATTCTCGGGATCATTGAGCTTCTCCGCCCAGCCCTTGACCTCATCCCAGGTCGGCTGCTCCGTCATGCTGATACCGGCCTTCTCGAAGAGGTCCTTGCGATAGAACATCATCGAACTTTCGGCATAGAACGGTAACGCGAAGAGACTGTCATTCAGGCTCAAGCCATCGCGTACCGGCTTGAGGATGTCTTCCAGCTGATAACTTTCCGGCAGATCATCCAGCGCGACCAGCCAGCCCTTGTCCGCCCAGATAGGCACTTCGTAGGTGCCAATTGTCATGACATCGAATTGCCCGCCGCCCGTCGCGATATCTGTCGTCAGTCGCTGGCGAAGCACGTTCTCTTCCAATACGACCCAGTCGAGAGAGATATCGGGATGGAGCTTTTCAAACTCTGCCGACAGGCTCTGCATGATCACCATGTCGTTGTTGTTGACAGTGGCAACCGTCAGTTCGGTCTGTGCCTGTGCCTGACTGGTCAGTGCTGAAGTCGCGACGAGAGTCGCGAGGGGCAGGCTGAGATGGGTCTTCATGATGTATCCCTCACATGACAACTTATGATTGTTATTGGCGCTATGGCAGCCATTCAGACTGCCTCTGGCAGTGCAGGACAGCGTGTGATCGGCGAGATCAACGACTCCTCAATGCCAAGTTTCAAGGGTTGGCACCTCTAGATATAGCAATAAACTTTACTCGTGTAAAATTTGAGAGTTCACGACATTGGTCGATGCCACTATCCAGAGCGGCCTGGCGCCCTCTGTTGGGCTCTTCGCCATCGAAAAAGCCCCGCCGGAATCGGCGAGGCTTTTTCGATAGCTGCAGGAGAATGAAGACAGGCAATGAGGCAGGGAGTTTGCGTACCACCATGCGCCCAACAAGATCTGAGATGAATGCCTGGGGCGCTCGGTGACGCCGTCAAGCAGAGTCTCTTACCACCAACTTGCCCGGCAACAGGCTGACACCAGTCAACGGGCAACCCCCGCCCTCGACACTGGACTCGAGGGTAGCCATCAAACGATTCATGGCTTGGCGAGCAATCTGAGAGACATCCTGGGAGACAGTCGTGAGCGGTGGGCAGGCGTAGCGGGAGAATGGGTGGTCATCGTGGCCAGCCACACGCAAGTCAGCCTCTTCTCCACGTCCGACACTCAAGCCGGTTTCCCAGGCCGCCAGCAATACGCCCAGCGCGATTCGATCATTGGCACACAGGATGGTGTTACCCACCATCCCTTGGCGTGACAACTGCATGGCGGACTCATGACCGTACTTCTCGAAATCCCAGCTGTTCGCATCACTGGCCTCGAGAATACGTGCAGGCTCTCTCACCTTGGCCATAGCGTCTTCATAGGCTGCAAGGCGATCAAAGGCATTCTGGTTGATATACGGCATGGGCAGAAAACATGGTGGATGTCCCGTCTGACAGAGATACTCCACCATCACGCCGATGCTCTGAGTGTTGTCCGTACCGACCAGCGACGCCCCCTGATAAGGTAGATTATCGACATAGACCACCGGACAACGCTTCTCCAGTGCATTAAGTCTCGCATTGCCACCGCGATGACTTGCGCCTACCGGAATCACGATGGCACCTGCAATATTCAAAGATTCAAGCCGACTGATCGCCTCGGACTCCAGCTGCGTCTCACCGTTGGACGACAACGCAAAGGCGAAGTACCCGAGTCGATTGGCGATTTCCTCCAGGCAACGCACCAGCTCCATGTAGAAAGGATCGATGGTGGTTGGCACGATGATCCCGAGGATGCGAGTTCTGTCCCGCTTGAGATTCGAGGCCAAAAGGCTGGGGGTGAAGCCCGACGCCTCGATAGCGGCTTCGATGCGCAGCCGACTGGTAGCCCGGACCGACTCTGGGTCCTTGAAGAATTTGGACACTGTAGGGCGTGACAAGCCCACGAAAGCCGCGAAGTCTTCCATGGTATGAATGTTATCCGCCGTCCTGACCGTCTGGTCGTCTGCGCCAGATGACGTGTTGTTTGCCAATGTCCCATACCTTTCAGTAAACCAAGTGCCCGCCAGCGACGCCTGTGATCATTCAAAGTAAACCACGCTGCAAAAAGCGAGCGACAGCATGATGCATGCGCAACATCATACAAAGCTTGGTGAGAATGTCACATACACCCCCACTCACCCCATATCGCCGTGATCGCATAAGTGACCGGAAGCGCTTTTAGCAAATGAGTAAAAGGCAGCGGCGGGTAATATCGCTTGCTGCGACTCGATCGCCTATAGGCATTCAAAGCATGCCCTTGAATACGACGACACCCCGCCCACGCTGAGAGATCAGCATGAGCGGGGCGTCATATTGCAGCGTGACAGCGGTTCCCGGCGCTTCAGCCAGCCAGAGAGCCGAGCGTCTTCTCCATCGTCGCGACCACTTCACGGCACAGCGCATCATCGAGTGCGTCGGCGTGCGGCGGTGCGAATCGCTGGGCGTCGTTGTCGAAGTACTGACCATTGGCGCCGGCGAATTCCTCATCCAGTGCCGCACGCACCAGGATATCGGCACCGATGCCCAGGTCCTTGCCCGGCACGCCGAAGCCTTCCTTGACCATCTTGCTGGCCAGCAGAGAGCCCGGGTTGACCGCGATCAGGATCGGCCCCTGGCCTTCCCAGTCCTGGGCGAGCGTGTGGGTCCACATGGTGATCGCGAGCTTGCTCTGGGCATAGGCCGCGTAGTGGTCGTTGAACGCGACCTCTCCGGTCAGCGCCTTCAGGTCCACGGAGGATTGAGCCGCCGAGGACAGATTGACGACCCGCCCGGCCGGACGCAGTGCCGAAGCCAGTTTCTGGGTGAGCAGATACGGGGCAAGGGTATTGACCACAAAGCGCAGGTCGAGACCGTCAGCCGTCACGACGCTGGGCGCCTGGAAGACACCGGCATTGTTGATCAGGACATCCAGACTGGCGTTGGCCGCCAGCACTTCGCTTGCCAGTGAATCGATGGCGGCCTGGTCGGACAGGTCGGCCACGAAACCGGCGACACGCTCAGCCCCTGCCAGCGTTGCAAGTTCGGCGACGACGCCATTGACCTTCTGCTCGCTACGCCCGTGGATCAGCACGCGATGGCCGCGCCCCAGCAGGGCCTTGGCCGTGACCAGGCCGATGCCATCGGTAGAACCGGTGATAAGGATGGTTTTCATGCGCTCTCTCCTTGAAATGTCACACGACGCTTGAGACGCGAACGACAGGGTGTGCCGTATGGCCACACCCTGTCGTTCATCTGTGCCAGCGTAGTGTCAAAATACTACCGCCTGGATGGCTGGCGAGCCTCGCTATCAGGTCTCGCTATCAGACCTCAACAATGACCTTGCCGGTTGCCTTGCCGCTGCCCAGACGGGCGTGGGCCTGGCCCACTTCCTCAAGCGGGAAGACCTGATCATCGATGATCGGCTTGAGCGCGCCGGCATCGGCGATACGCGCCATGTCGGCCAGAATCTCGTGGTGCTGCTGACGACGGAAGTCATGCAGCATCGGGATCAGCATGAAGACGACGTGCAGTGACAGGCCCTTGAAGTGCGCGGTGGTCAGATCGATTTCCATGAAGGACACGGTCGTCGAGACATGGCCATTGAGCGCGGCAGCCTCGAAGGAGGTCGGCAGGTTGGCGCCGCCGACGGAGTCGAACACGATGTCGAAGCCCTTGCCGTCGGTGTGCTTGGCCACATAGTCGGCGACCTGCTCATTGCGGTAATTGATGGCACTGGCACCCAGGCCTTCGACCAGCGTCTCGTGCTCATCACGACCGACGGTAGAGGCGACATTGGCACCGAAGTGACGGGCCAGCTGGATGGCGATGTGACCCACACCACCCGCACCACCGTGAACCAGCACCTTCTGACCGGCCTCGATGTTGGCGCGCTTGAGACCTTCATAGGCCGTGATGCCGACCAGCGGCAGCGCCGCGGCTTCCACCATGCTCAGGGACTTCGGCTTGTGGGCGATCAGGCGGACATCGGCGGCGATATACTCGGCCAGCGTGCCCGGAAGGTCGGCCAGGCCACCAGCACAACCATAGACTTCATCCCCGATGGCGTAGCCTTCGACGCCCTCGCCCACGGCTTCGACGGTACCGGCGAAGTCCATGCCCAGCAGCGCCGGCAGTGCCGGAGACAGCGGCAGCTCAGGGCCCATCTCGCGAATCATGGTGTCGACGGTGTTGATGCTGGTGGCGGCGATGCGCACCAGTACCTGACCTGCCGCCGCTTGGGGCTTGGCGATTTCCGCCGCTTCGAACACCTCGGGACCACCGAATGATTTGACGAGCATCGCTTTCATGAGTCTGTCTCCTGCGTGGATGTGGAGCCAGCATAATTGTCATGGGCCTGAATGATAAACGGCGATAAACTACAATCAGTTTATTGATTTTATTGAAAGTAATGGATGTGTTGGACGTATTGGGCGTATTGAACGTCACGAACATTGCGCCAAGCCGTTGCTGGCGTGCCTCTCGCCATCGGGAGCCACGCACATCGACGCAAATGAGGACACCCGCATGAATCTTGAGCACCTGAAGCTGTTCGTCCGTCTGGCCGCCGTGAACAGCATCAGTCAGGCCGGCGAGGACCTGGGGCTGTCGCCCGCCGTCGCCAGCTCTCACCTGCGCAAGCTCGAGGACAGTCTGGGGGTGCGCCTGTTGCATCGCACCACGCGTCATGTGGCGCTGAGCGAAGAAGGTCGCGCCTTTCTCCCCCATGCAGAGGAGGTGCTGATCAGCGCCGAGGCCGCGCGGGCTGCCGTCGGCATCGGCACGACCTCCCCCAGCGGCACCTTGCGCATCACCGCTTCCGCCTCCTTCGGGCGCATGCACCTGGTGCCGGGCCTGGCTGGCTTTCTCGAGCGCTGCCCTGATCTGGAACTGGACCTGCGCCTGACCGACACCATCGTCGATCTGGTCGAGGGCGGCTTTGATATCGCCATCCGCAACTCCGCCCTCAAGGATTCCAGCCTGATCGCGCGGCGCCTGGCACCGGACAAGCGCATTCTGTGCGCCTCGCCGGACTATCTCGCGCGCCATGGCACGCCGACGCATCCCTCGATGCTGCACGAACACGAATGCCTGACCCTGATCGGCATGGACCAGTGGTGCTTTCAGTGCGAGAACGGCGTCGAGCCGATTCGCGTCAAGGGGCGTATCCGCACCGACAATGGCGAAGCCGTTCGTGACGCCTGCGCTGCTGGCCTGGGCATCACCCTGTCCTCGACATGGAGCATTTACCGCCACCTGGCCGAAGGCAGCCTGGTAGAGGTACTGCCCGAGACGCCCTTGATCAGCGAGACCGGCATCTGGGCGGTCTATCCCAGCAACCGCCAGCTGGCCCCCAAGGTGCGCGCCTTCCTGGACTACTTCTCCGAATACTTCGGCAGCCCGCCCTATTGGGATGTCCAACAGGGCTGAGGCACCGGAAAGCCCGTCATCCCGCCGCCAGCACCCAGCGCTGAAGCATCGGCTTGTAGTGAGCGAAGTCCGGCGTCTGCATGCCGGCCACCTTGGCGGCATCATCCAGGCGCCGCACCTTGAGAATGGCCGCAAGCTGGGACAGCTGGGCAAAGGCCGCGGCCTCGTGCGGCTCCATCGCCCCGCCCTGCAGGGCCAGGCTATCCAGCGAGGCCTGTGACAGACAGGCGCGATAGCTCGGCTCCACTGCGACCAGATAGCGCTTGGCCGCCACGTGCTGGCGTACCGGCTCGACGATCTCGGCCGGGAAGAAGCGCGCCAGCCAGTCGGCACCGCTGACCTGATGACGGTTGTCCTGGCCGTTCATCAAGACCTCCGGCGGCAGCGCATTGGCGTAATGCCCCACATCATGCAGCAAGGCGGCCAGAATCACCGACTCGGATTCCCCCTGCTGCTCGGCCAGATGCGCCGCCTGCAGCATGTGCTCGGCCATGGTCACCTCCTCGCCCAGATAGGAGTCCGCACCGTGCAGGGCGAAGATGTCTTCGATCAGGCCGACGATGCCCTCGGCGTTGGCAGGCTGAGTGATCATCGGGCGTTCTCCAGCAGGTTGAGAGTGGAATACAGGCTGTCGAGATCGGCGTAGGCGCCCTGCAGATGACGATTGCCTCCGGCCACGAAGGCGGTACGGGCATGCATCACGCGACTGTTGTCGAACAGCAGGCAGTCCCCCGGAGCAAGGCGCAGGCGCGTGGCCTGCTCCGGCTGACCGATCACGCGCGCCCAGTCGTGATAGGCACGATAGAAGGCGCGTTGCGCCTCAAGCGGCAGCGGCAGCGAGGCGATGGAGCGGTTGTTGTAACGCACCTGGCGGATGTTGCCCTTGTGGTCGGTCTCGATGAACGGCACCCAGCTTCTGAGATCGGCATGGTCCGCGTCATGGAAGCGGAACGGCACCCGCGTGCGCGTCAGCAGCGCGAAACTCTCGGGCGCCAGTTCGCGCAGGCGCTCGGCGGCGGCGAAGCCATCCACCAGCAGGGTCTGGCCGCCTTCCACCTCGTTGCTCAGGCAATGCAGCAGCTGGATGCTTGGCGCCGGATCACGATAGGGATTGTCGGTATGCGCCCCGAGTCCGAGATTGCTGAAGGCGAGATTGCTCGGCGAGACCTCGGTGCGGACATCGAACAGCTTGCCGTAATTGGTTTCGCGCACATACCCGAACTGCTCGATCACCTCGAGCACCTTGCCCGGCTCGATAGGCACGCCGCGCAGGCACACCACCCCGGTGTCACGGACCGAGGCCAGCGCCTTGCGACGTGCCTCTCCCCCGGCGATGACATCGGCCCACTCGACCCGGGCGACCGAGAACTCGCTGCCCTGCCACAGTGTCTTGTGCGCGCTGCTGCGCTCATCGGGGAAGCCGGTGCTCAAGGCGGCCAGCTCATCGACGCCGTAGCGAATCTCGCGTGCATTGCTCAGTGTCACTCGCAGGACGTCGCCCTCCTCAAGCGCCGCTTCGCTGATGGCGGCGTCCCAGTCGAGGTCGAGCACACTGTCCAGACGCTGGCCATTGGCATGGCGACGGGCGGGGTCATGGTCTTGCAGCCACAGCACATGCTGGGCAAGGGTCTGTCCATCATCCAGAGTCAGGTGAAGCTGTTCGGCGTCAAACGCGAGGCGAGGCATGCAGAGTCTTCCTGTCTGTCGAGTGCGATCACAAGCCGCAAGGCACGGCATGACGAACGGGTGTGGCAAACGCTCATGTCAAACGAGCGATCCGCCAGTGGATGCCCGCCATGCTAGTGAACGCAGACCCGTGACCATAGCGAGACTTTCTGGCGGCGAGTCTTAGTTTTTATGCGCGCAGACTGTCACGTCATCGTCATGCACGGCTGCAAGAATGAGCGCCCGGCCGCGTGCCGCGGCAGGATCTGCAGTCATGGCTTCAGCACCAGCCGCCGATGCGGCGACTGGCTCAGTCAAGCTGGAGTTCTGCATGTCGCGTCCTGCCTATCACCCTTCCCAGCGCCTCGCTCAGCGCCTTCCCCCCTTCAATGCCCTGACCGCCTTCGAGGCCACCGCACGCCTCGGCAGCCTGACCCGCGCCGCCGCCGAACTGTGCATTACCCAGGGTGCCGTCAGTCAGCGCGTCAAGCAGCTGGAAGACTTCCTCGCGGTCAGCCTGTTCGTGCGCCGCGGCAATCGCATCGAGCTGACCGATGAGGCGCATGCCTATCTGCCGCTGGTCAGTGGCGTGTTCGAGACCCTCAAGCGCGGTACCGCCACCCTCTTCCAGCACGATGAGCAGCAGAGCCTGACACTGCGCTCCAATCACAGCTTCGTCGAATACTGGCTGATCCCCAGACTCAAGGACTTCCAGCGCCTGCATCCGAACATCCAGGTCACGGTGCTGCCGCACAACCAGGTACTCCCGGACGAGCAGCCCGACGTCGATATCGAGATCATCAATGGCTACGGCGGCTGGTGTGGGCGCGAGTACGAGAAACTGGCCGATGAGCAGTGGGTCGTCGTGGCCAGCCCCACCTTCCTGCACCACTCCCTCGCCCCCAATGCCTCGCCCGCGAGCCCACTCGACGAGCTGGCCCGCGCGCCCCGAATCGAGTGCATCGGCTACCGCGAAAGCTGGCTGGACTGGTTCCGGCTGCAGAAGTTTCGCGGCCACATCCCGCCGGCCGGCCTCAAGTTCGGCAATGCCAGTCTGGCGATTGCCGCGGCACTCGAGGGGCATGGCTTCCTGCTCGTCCGCCAGTCCTTCGTGATGGACCTGATCAAGAACGGACGCCTGCAACTGGCGCACACCTTGCGCATGCCCAGTACCAGCAGCCAGTACCTGCTGGTGTCTCCAGAACGCCGCCATGCCCCGGCGGTCAACGATTTCTGTGCCTGGTTGCGCAGCACCATGCACACCTCTCAGGCCAATCCTGTCACCAGCGAGATGCCCTCCCAGCCCCGCTAGCACGGGCAGGAAGACGCGAGCCTCAGAATTTCTAAGGCACAGTCGCAGTTTTTGTTGCGGCCAACGGCTGGCATCTGTCACGGAAACGTCATCATCTGCGCCAAAGATGACGCCTCAAGACGACAGCGTTGACGCAGTTCGACCGTCCCGGCGGGCTGCGCCACGAGCCAACCAACGGCCTGCCTGTCGGCCTGACCCGGTTTTGCGGAACCTGCTTGCTGTCACTGATGACCGTACCTGACGACCGCCCCTGACCACTGTCCCTGACTACCGTCCCTGACCGCTGCCCTTGCCTGGAGCCTGACATGAAGAAGCCCTTGATCGCCGCCATCGGCCTTGCCGCCTTCGCCCAACTGGCCGTCCCCCAGCTGGCCCATGCCGAGACACTGCGCACTCCGCATTGGGTCGAGTTCAGTGGCAAGGAGTCACTGGACCCCATCTCCCCGACGCGCTTCTACTCGGCCAACCAGCTGATCTACAGCCGCCTGGTCCGTCAGGGCAGCAAGGGCGAGCCGGTGTCGGACCTGGCCTCCGAGTGGCAGGCCAACCCCGCTGCCGATGAGTGGACCTTCACGCTGCGTGACGGGGTCAGCTTCCACAATGGCAAGGCGCTGAGTGCGGATGACGTCATCTACAGCTTCACGCGTCTGCTCGACCCCGAGCGCGATGCCCCGGCACGTGCCGCGCTGTCAGTCATCGAGGATGTCAGCGTCAATGAGGCCGGCCAGATCGTGTTCCGTCTCAGCCAGTCCCATGCTGACCTGCCGATTCTGCTGATGGATTACCGCGCCAAGATCGTGCCGGTCGGCTTTGATGACGACACCTCACTGCAGGGCATCGGCACCGGCCCCTTCAAGCTGGTCGAATTCGATCCGCAGGGCACCACCACCTTCGAAGCCTTCGCTGACTACTGGGAAGGCGCACCGAAGCTGGATGGCATGGACCTGATCGGCATTCCCGATGACAACGCCCGCACCCAGGCATTGCTGGCCGGCCAGATTGACTGGTCGGGCTGGAATGGCGTCAACGCCCAGCAGCTGCGCCTGTTCTCCAGCAACCCGGCCTACCACTACGACTCCATCGCCACCGGCGACTGGCGTGGCATGGTGTTCCGCGCCGACGACGAGGTCTTCCAGGATGTGCGCGTGCGCCGTGCGCTGCGTCTGGTGGCCGACCGTGAAGAGATGGTCAACCTGCTGTTCGGCAAGGGCGGTGCCACCATTACCTGTGACAACCCGGTCTGGAATGGCGATCAGTACAAGCTGGCGCAGCAATGCCCGCAGGACCTCGACACCGCTCGCAGCCTGCTGAGCGACGCGGGGTATGCCGATGGGCTGGAGATCGACGTCTACACCAGCGGCGTCGACAACTACTTCCGCCCGATGACGGAGCTCTACCAGCGTCAGGCAGCCGAGGCCGGCATCACCGTCAACGTGCATAACGTGCCCGCGGCGGATTACTGGAACACCGCCTGGATGAAGAAGCCGGCCTTCACCGCGGCCTGGGGCCAGCGCCCGACAGATCAGGTGCTCAACGAGATCTTCCAGAGCGAAGCCAACTGGAACGAGTCGGCCTACAAGAACCCCGAATTCGATGCCCTGCTCGCCAAGGCGCGCGCCACCCTGGATGACGAAGCTCGCACCGAGCTCTATCACCAGGCCCAGGCGCTGCTGACCGAGACCGGCGCGACGCTGATCCCCTTCCACCTCAACAACAACCGCGTCATGAAGCGTGAGGTGCATATCCCGGCAGTCGAACACTTCGCGATTCGCTGGCACCAGGTCGACAAGCAGGGAGAGAGCTGATGTCCCGCCCTGGCCTGATCCTGATTCTGATGGACGGCATCAGCAGTCAGCGCTTCGCCGAGACGCGAGCGCGCCTGCCGCATCTCGATGCCCTGGCCAGAGACGGCCTGCTGATCGAGCGCCTGGGTGCCGATACCAATGCCAATTCGATGCCCGCGCGAGCGGGTGTCCTGACCGGGCAACCGGCCCAGGTGCACGGCATCTATTCCAATGGTATCCATTGCCCCGGCGCTGAGACGGATCGCGACAGTCACGCCTCAGGCGCCAGCGCCACTGCAGGGCATTTTCGTCCAGCAAGGGTCGAGGACCTGCGTGGCGAGACCCTGCTCGAGGCCGCGCGCGCGGCAGGACTGCGGGTGGCCAGCCTCGGCTTTGGGCTGGCCCGCCCCGAGAGCTGCGACTGGTATCTGTCGCCCTGGTGGAAGGAAGGCGACCTGCGCGCCAAGGGCATGACCGCGCCGCGTCTGAATCACTGGGATGCCCGCAATGACGCCCTGATGCGCGCGATGAGCAATGACCAGCAACTGCTCAACGAGGCACTGTCGCTGATCGAGCGCGAAACGCCAGAGCTGGTGCTGCTCGAACTCAACACCCCCGATTACTGCCTGCATGTGCATGGCAATGATGACGCCCTGGTCGATGGGGCCCTGATGATGGTCGATGCCCAGCTTGGCAGCCTGCTGGCCGGCCTTGAGGCCATCAACAAGCGCGAGGCCTATCACCTGTGTGTCTTCAGTGATCATGGCCATGCCCCGGTCCAGCGGGCGCTGGTGGCAGACCGCCTTCTACCGGATGTCGCGCTGCAATGTGATGGTGGCCTGTTGCTGGTGGCCTGTGATGATGACGAACGCCAACGCGAGCAGGCCGCGCGCCTGGCCGAGTTCGGCGTCACGCCGCTCGCGGCGGCCGACTTCCTGCCCCCGGATGTGAAGCATATCCAGCTCTATCAGGCGCCGCCGGGCATGAGCTTCGAACCCGCCTGCAAGCATGCCCATCACGCAGAGCTGGTGGCGGCGCCCGGTTATGTCTCCACGCACGGTTTCGGCCCCGGCGCCACGTCGGATCAGCGCTTCGCCATTCTGCATGGCCCGTCAATCACTGCGGGCGAGCGCCTTGAGCTCGAGTCACTGGCCCTCCACCCGCGCCTGCGTCAGGTGCTGGGCCTGCCGCCCCTCGGTGAGGCTTCGACGCCACAGCGGGCACGCGACCTTCAAGAGGTGAACTGAGATGTGGGCAATGCTGTTGCAGCGCTGCCTGTATGGCGGCTTCACGCTGGTCTTCGTGGCCTGCGTGGTGTTCTGGGTGATCGAGATGCTGCCCGGCGACTTCTGCGTCAACTATCTGGGACGCAGCATGACACCGATCAATCTCGCCCAGTGTCGCGCCGAGCTTGGCTTGGACACACCGGTGACGACACGCTTCGTCAGTTGGTGGGGGCAGTTGCTGAGTGGTGATTTCGGCACCTCGCTGACCAGTCGCGCACCGGTTAGCGATACCTTGATGCCGCGTCTGGCCAACACCTTGATGCTGGGCGGCATCGCGACCGTGATGGCCATTCCGCTGGCCATCCTGCTGGGGCTGATCGCGGCGCTCAAGCGCGACAGCTGGATCGACTCCAGCCTCTCCAGCCTGGTGCTGATCGCCATGACGGTGCCGGAATTCATCAGCGCCACCCTGCTGACCCTGGCCTTCGCCATCTGGCTGCCGTGGTTCCCTGCCATCACCGTGGCCGGTGCCAACGAGAGCCTGTGGAACCTGCTGCCCGGTGTCTGGCTGCCCGCCATCACGCTGGCGCTGGTGGCCATGGCACACATGATGCGCATGACCCGCTCCAACACCATCAGCGTGATGGACAGCGACTTCATGAACATGGCGCGTATCCGCCAGCTGCCGCGCTGGCGACTGGTGATCCGTCATCTGGCGCCGGCCGCCCTGCTGCCGACCATCAGTCTGGCCGCCATGACCATCGCCTGGCTGCTGGGCGGCGTGGTGATCGTCGAACAGGTCTTCAACTATCCGGGGCTGGGGCGCCTGATGATCTCGGCCATCAATGACCGCGACATGCCGGTGGTGCAGGCCTGCGCGCTGGTGCTCTCCGTCACCTATGTGCTGTGTAATCTGGTCGCCGACATGCTGGTCATCGTGCTCAACCCCAAACTCAAGACAGCCTGAGTCACTCATGAACGCTTCTTCCTCGACGACCGCACGCGGCCCGCGACTGGCCCTGGCCAGCCTGCCGGGTCAACACACCCTGGCGCTGCTGTGGGCCAACCGCCAGGGCCGCCTGGGCCTGGTGCTGATCGGCCTGCATCTTCTGCTGGCCGTCGCTGGCCGCTGGCTGGCGCCCCATGACATCTCCGCGGGTGACAGTCTCGCCTCGCTGCTGCCCCCCAGTGCCGAACATTGGCTGGGCACCGACCAGCTCGGCCGCGATGTCCTCAGCCGCACCCTGGCCGGGGGCCGCGAGGCCATCTACACCTCGCTGCCGGCCGCCGTGCTGGCCGTGGTATGGGGCAGTGCCTGCGGCATGCTGTTGGCCATCATCGGCGGGCGGGTCGAGAACATCGCCATGCGCCTGGTGGACGCCCTGCTGTCGATTCCCTGGCTACTGTTTCTGTTGCTGGTCATCGGCGTGATGGGCCCCGGCCCACTGGTCTTCATCCTGACTCTGGGCATCTTCTATGGCGTGGCGGTGGTGCGCGTGATGGTCACGGCGTGCCGCGAAGTGCTGTGCCTTGACTATATACAGGCCGCACGACTGCGCGGCGACAGTCTGATGCGCCTGCTGTGGCGCGAGATCAAACCCAACGTGCTCGACACTATCCTCGTCGAGTTGGCGATGCGCTGGTCCTGGGCATTGCTGGCCTTCAGCTCGCTGTCGTTTCTCGGCTTCGGCGTCTCCCCGCCGACCCCGGACTGGGGGCTGATGGTCGCCGATGGCCGCGGCTTCATGTCGTTTGCGCCCTGGGCCGTGCTGCCGCCGATCGTGGCGCTATCCAGCCTGATCATCGCAATCAATCTGGTCGCCGACACCCTGGCCAAGACACTGGGCATCGACCGTGCGGGGCGCCCCGAATGATTCCGAACTCCAAAGGTGACGCCATGACGGACAACGCCGTGATCCGCGTTCGCGATCTCAACATCGGCTTTCATGATCGCCAGCAGACCTGGCGACCCGTGCTGCGCGGTATCGACCTGAGCCTGGGCCAGGGCGAGATTCTGGGTCTGGTGGGCGAGTCCGGCAGCGGCAAGAGCACCTTGGCCACGGCCATGCTGGGTCTGTTGCGTCGGGGCAGCCTGGTGCGCACTGGCGAGGTGAGTGTCGCCTTACCTGCGCCCGCCTCTGGCTCCACTTCTGCCACTGCCTCCACCTCTGCCACTGCCTCTACAAGTCATGACCCTCTTCACGACGAGCACCGCCAGCTGAGCTTTCATCATCAACCGGGGCGCTGGCTGGGCGAACTCAGGCTCGGGCTGGTGTCCCAGCATGCCGAAAAGGCCATGACACCCCATCTCACGCTCGGCAGCCTGCTGTGCGAGACGCTGCTGTCACAGGGCGTGAAAGGCAAGGCGGCACGCGAACAGCAGGCCGTGGCATGGCTGCGACGCGTCCACCTCCCTCACCCCGAAGTACTGATGCAGCGCTATCCGCACCAGCTCTCCGGCGGACAGCAGCAACGCGCCAGTCTGGCGCTGGCCCTGGCGCAACGCCCACGAGTGCTGGTGATGGATGAGCCGACCACCGGCCTGGATGCCAGCACCCAGAATGAGATTCTGGCGCTGTTGGCCTCGCTGCGCGCTGAGCTGGGCATGAGCATCGTCTTCGTCAGTCATGATCTGGGCGCGGTATCTCACCTGTGTGACCGCGTCGCGGTGATGTACGCCGGTCAGCTGGTGGAGGTCGCCGCGACTCGCGACTTCCTCAACGGCCCGCGCCACCCCTATGGACACGCGCTGCTGGCCGCGACTCCGGGCAGTCAGTGCTATCGACCTGACGCCGCGCTGGAAGGCACGCCGCCCCTGGTGGGAAGCACCATCAAGGGCTGTGCCTTCGCACCGCGCTGTCCGCGCGCCAGTGAGACGTGCCGTGACAGCGTGCCGAGCTGGCAAGGGCGCTACGCCTGCCATCATGCGCTGGAGGGTCATGAATCAGTGGGCAGAGCGCATGCCGAGAGCGGAGAAAGTGCGAAAAGTGCGGAAAGTAACGCAGCAACCGATGAGCGGGCCGATCGCGTAAAGAACGACTCGCAGTCAGCCACGTCACTGGACATCGCGCCGCTGCTGGCCGTGGAGTCGCTGAACCTGTGCTATCGCATGCCCGGCTGGCTGGCGCGCCTGCGCGGTGAAACGCCGGCGCTCACTGTCAGCGATGTGGCATTCTCGCTCCAGCAAGGCGAGACGCTGGCCTTGATCGGCGAATCCGGCAGCGGCAAGACCTCGATCCTCAAGGCGCTGGCCGGCCTGCTCTCCCCCGTCTCCGGACAGCTCAGTCTGCGTCAGGAGTCCTTGGCGGGATTGGTCGCCGAGCGGCGTCCGGTGCAGCGTCAGAAGATCCAGTACATCTTCCAGCATGCCAGCACGGCGCTGAATCCTCGTCTGACCGTGTTCGAATCCCTCGCGCCGGTGCTGTCTCGCTGGTTCGATCTCAAGGGCGATGGCGCCCGCCAGCGTGCCCAGTCGCTGCTGGAAGAGGTGCGCCTGCCCGCGCTTTATCTCGACCGTCTGCCCAGTCAGCTGTCAGGGGGCGAGCAGCAGCGCGTCGCCATCGCCCGCGCGCTGGCCGCCGAGCCCGACATCCTGCTGTGTGACGAGATCACCTCGGCGCTGGATGTCTCGGTACAGGCGGCCATCATTCGCCTGCTGCAACGCCTCAAGCGTGAGCGCGGCCTGAGCCTGGTCTTCGTCACCCATGACCTGGGGCTGGTCAGTCATTTCGCGGACCGCGTACTGGTGCTGCGCAATGGCCGCACCGAGCATCTGGGAGATGTCGCAAGCCTCGCCACAGGGGACCTGCCGCCATATGTGCAAACCCTGATGGAGGCCAAGCTGGTCGCGGCATGACCCGGCTTTCTGTCCCACCTGCCTGTCCCGGCTGCCTCTCCCTGCTGCCGATCTCCGCTGCTGATTACCTTCATGCAACGAAAAAAAGCCCACCAATGGCGGGCAGGGAATGTCGGGACAGGACATTCAGGACAGGAAAGCGTTTGAGCAAGGGCTCTGCAGTTGACGACGAGTGCGCACTTCCACACTGGCTTCCACTCAGCCAAAACACTTGCTCAAGCGTTCTTCTCTCTCACGTATTCTTCTCTGGGACACTGACCATCATGACGCGACACGATGGTCAGTGGGTCCATTCAGCAACTGACAGGGGCAAGTCGATGGCATATCGGCATCCTTGGCTGTCTTGCAGAGTCGGAGGATGTTCATCCGCCGACGAGAGATCATGCGCTTTCGTTCAAGGCATGCTCGACGCGTGTGGCAGAGACACTCTTGCCAGCATCGTTGACGTAATCAGCCGAATCGCTCGCCAGTGCACGGGTGGTGCCCTGAATGCCGGCGTTGCTGATGGACTTCTGGACGCGGCTGGCAGCAACACTCATGCCGGTTTCCACGGCGTCATCGTGATGCAGCGCGGCTTGCTGAGTCACCGGCTGTGCCTGCCCCATGATCACACTATCACTGAGGGTGGCACGGATACGGGCATCGGCTTCGCTGTCATTGGCAGAGGCCACGCCAGTGGCGGCAACGGACAATGCGGCAATGGCAAATAGAGACTTGAGGGATTGCATGGGGGTTCTCCTGTCGAAAAAGGTCATGTCAGTGCAGACACCTGGCCTGCAAGCGCCTGACGCAGACGTCGGGCGTCTCAGACGTTGACGTCGCTCACGGCGTGACGAACACGGGTGCCGGCAACGCTATCGCCGGAATCATTGGCGACATCGAATTCCTGCAGATGGATGGAGCGATCATGGCCACGGATCTCGTCGTCTCCGGATGCCATCTGGAAACGGCCAGCAGCGGTGCTCATGCCGGTTTCCGCGAAGGTCGCCTGGGCGGTCGGAGCTTGCTGGGCAGAGCCATGGATGACGCTGTCACTGACGTTGTGCTGGACGCGCTTGGCGGCCGGGCTATCGTCGGCGGCGAAGGACGCAGTGCTGACGGTGGCAAGTGCGGCAGCGGCGATCAGAGTCTTGAGAGTGTTCATGGTGTATCTCCTCGATAAAAAGCAAAGCGATGATCAGACCCGGCAATCCAGGTCAGGCTTGACGATGGTTCAGACGTTGCTGTCGTTCAGGGCATGCTGGACGCGAGTCGCTGCGACACTCTTGCCGGCATCGTTATCGAATGCCTGGCTGGCAGTGGCCACAGTGTGCGACTGACCATGGATGCGATCGGCACTGATGGACTGCTGAATGCGACCTGCCGCGACGCTCATGCCGGTTTCCGCGAAGCTGGCTTGCTGGGTAGCGGCTGACTGAGCGGTGCCGACGACGACGTCCTGGCTGATGGACTGCTGGACACGCTGGGCGGCCGGGCTGTCATCCGCGGCGAAGGTGGCGGTGCTGACGGCAGCGAGAGCGGCGGCGGCGATCAGAGTCTTGATGGTTTTCATGATGATTCTCCTCGATGAACAAAGTGGTCAGTGGGCGTGAGTGCCCGGGCAAGACGACTGAATGGCTCAGACGTTGCTGTCGCTCAGGGCGTGCTGAACGCGGGTAGCAGCGACACTCTTGCCGGCGTCATTGTCGAAGGCCTGCTCGCGGCTGACGGTGGCAACACCCTTGCCTTCGATGGCGGACTGATTGAGGGCAGTCTCGACACGACCTGCGGCAACGCTCATGCCGGTATCGGCGAAGGTGGCCTGGGCAGTCGGTGCCTGCTGGGCAGTGCCGACGACGACGTCCTGGCTGACGGACTGCTGAACACGCTGTGCGGCCGGGCTGTCATCCGCTGCGAAGGAGGCAGTGCTCACGGTAGCGAGCGCGGCGGCGGCGATCAGAGTCTTGAGGTTCAGAGTTTTCATGATGATTTTCCTTTGCTTGTCCTGGGCGATGTTGCCCTTGTGATGTCGTGTGCAGTCTCGGCTGCACCCGTCTAACTTGTTAACAGACTAATGATTATTTCGCTATCACACTAGCCGTGTCGCTGGCAGCTCACTGTTTCCATCAAAGAACCAGATTGCGATGCCTTGTCATTGCCTCGGTACCCGTAAGTGGTGAAGTCCCTCACCACGCAAAACCCTTGCAAGCTTTTTGCATCACTTCTGTACAACCATGAAAGTGCATGTCGCCAGTGATCGAATGTCGATCAGTCACTCAGGTCTGCTCCGGTACCGCTGCCAGACGCTTCAACTTTGGTCGCGATCATGAGGAAGGCATTCGTCAGCAGTATGTCTTTCTACCCTGCTGAAACCCTCACCGTTGTGCTTGTAGAGTCTTACGCTTGCGCCAACGGGTTGGATGCATGCCATCTTCAAAAAAGTGGAAGGCGTCTTGACAGGCGCCAGCCATTGACCGAATCCAGACTGCCGTTTCGTGCAATGTGGAATGAGCGCATTGTGGACGAAACCCGCCACGCGAGATATCCCTCCACTGGAACAGCATTGATTCCAATCACGAACCAATGTGTCACTCACCTGACCAGCTGGACAGACACTCATCTACGACTTTGGTAATAAGCATAGTATTATCAACCGCTTACGAAGCCCGTGGATGCCCTCTCAAGTCACCTGTTTCAAGCGCTCCCTGCTCCTCTACGCTCCCCTTGCATCGCGACGGGCGATGAAAATTGTTGTCCAGACACGAAAACGCGGAGCCATTGGAAGATGGCTCCGCGTTTTTTCATGCTGCTGCACCGCGCCTCAATAGCCCGGGTATTTCTCCCAGGCCCACTTTTCATCCTTGCCCCCACCATCGGTGTAGAGCTCCCAGCGGGGGCAGTCGTGCAGGTCTTTGGCGATCTCGCCGATCACATCACGCAGTTCAAGGGGCGCCAGCCAGTCACTCGGTATCGCCTCCTCGCCCCATTGCGCCCCGAGCAGATTGCCCGTGATGGCCCCGGTGGAATCCGAATCTCCGTCGTGATTGACCGCGAGCTGAATCGCAGAGCGGAAATCCCGGGCAGTGAGCGCGCAGTAGACAGCGATTGCCAAGGCTTCTTCCGCGATCCACCCCAGCCCCAGCAATACTACTGCGGCCGGTGCCGGCGTCTCGGACTCGGCCAGGGCGCCGGCTTGCTCCAGGGCCTGCAGGGTGTCATCACAGCCCGGCTTGCGCTCGAGAATACGCAGGGCATGCGCGAGTGCCTGTGCCATCGAATCCCCCGCCACCAGACACTGGATCATCACCGCCAGCACGCCGCCGGTCAGCTGGCCGGTGACGTGCCCATGGGTCAGCGCACAGACCTCTTCTCCGAGTTCGAAGCACATCTCATGGGAGGCTCCCATCGCATGCGCGAACAAGCCGACAGGTACCACACGCATCACCCCACCACAGCCCTTGCTGTCGTTCTGCGCCTTGTCACCGTAGGCACGCATCTGCTTGAGCGCTGACAGGCATGTCATGCCCGGGGCGCGCCGCGAATGGAGCTCGCGTTGCTTGATCAGCCAGCCACTGTCCAACCATTCCTGCTCGGTCTCCTGCCGCGAGCGTTCGCCCTGGGTGTAAAGCCAGCGCTCGTAGGCGCTGCTGACCAGACCACTTTGCGTCGTGATGCCTCTCAAGCAGCCACGCACATGACTGCGCAGCAGGCCCTCGGCAGTAAACAGCGTCATCTGCGTATCATCGGTAATCCGCCCCAGCCCACCATAGGCCGGTGCATAGTCGGCTATTCCATCACTGCCGAAACGCGCCTGGATCTCCTCGTGCGACAGGAACTCCACCGCCGCCCCCAGGGCGTCACCCACCGCACCGCCCAACAGGCAACCACGAAACCGCGATGTCATCTCAAGCGTCATGTGCCTCTCCCCTGCGTGCCCTTCAGGTGACGTCAGCCACCCTCAATACGTCTTACGCTATCAGCATCTGCTCATTTGCTGAAAAGCAGGCTCAACCAGTGGTGCGCATAATCAGGCAGAACTGGATGGGCGCTCAGTATCGGCAGGCGTGAGGTTGGCAGCACCGAAGACAACGCCGATGACAAGCCCGACGATAGAGACCTTCATACAAGAACGGCCGCCCAAGAGGCGGCCGTTCTTCTTCATGCAATTGTGACTTTCCGCGGTGTGCTCTCAGCGATCACTCTGCTGCTCGGTCTACACGGAGATTCATGAGGCCAGCTTGAGGATATCGTCATACAAGGCTCTCGAAAGCGTGACGCCCTCTTCTTGATGCTTCTGGCGAGCCTTGAAGCGACGCTCGGAGGATAGCCTTGCGCCCTGCTGCTTCACGAGTTCGAACAGCCTTTCAGAGCGCAGCATGTGCTGCTGGGTGCTGCCGCCCGTGAGGCGCGCGGGATCTATCGCGATGATCAACTCCCCATGATACGGCAGGCTCCCCTTGCCCTGATCGTGTTCGCTGGATTCGATACTCAGCATGTCGCCGATCAGCGGCCCTGCGATCAACTCGATCATGATCGCCAGCGCAGAGCCCTTGTGATCACCGAAGGGCAGCATCGCGCCATGGTCCAGCACTTCCGTCGGGTCCTGTGACGGCTCGCCCTCTCGATCGACACCCCAGCCGAGCGGAATCTTGTCCCCCTGGCGACGATGCAGCTCGATATCGCCGCGCGCGATGGCACTGGTGGCGAAGTCGAATACGTACGGGTTTCCGTCCTCACGCGGCCAGCCAAAGGCGAGGGGATTGGTCCCCAGCAGAGGCTGACTGCCACCATACGGCGCCATGTACGACTGAGTCGGATTGCAGGCGATAGCGACCAGTCCTTCACGCGTCAGCCGCTCGATCTCTACCCACAATGCCGTGCCATGCACGCAATGATTGATGGCCAGAATGGCAATGCCATTGGCACACGCCTTGTCGAGCAGCTCAGGCACGCCCTGCTGGAAGGCCAGCGACGAGAAGCCCCCCTTGGCATCCACCTTGACGATGGAGGGTGCCGTATCCTCGACGACCGGCACGGCGTCCGGCACCACACCGCCATTGTTCAGTGTCGCGACGAACCCCATCAGGCGATAGAGCCCATGGGAACGACAGCCGTCCATTTCCGCCGCTACCAGCGCGTCACTCATGGCATCGACATGTGGCTCACTGAACCCATGGTGGCTCAGCACCTCGTGACATAGCGTCTTGAGCGCTGCCCGATCGAGATTGACGTCCATTCCTGTCTCTTCCTGTGTTGCATCACTCATACGAACTCATTCCTTTCCAATAAGGTGTCCATCATTTCCATGACGGTCCGCTGATGGCATCAGGCAACCACAGCGCCAGTCCCGGGAAGGCCAGGATCAGCGCCAACACCACCAGCTGCAGGAAGATGAAGGGCATCACCCCCTTGTACATGTGCTTCAGCGTCACTTCAGGAGGCGTGATGGCACGCAGATAGAAGATGGAGGGCGCCAACGGCGGTGTCAGATAACTCGTCTGCATCACGATCAGGAAGGCCACGCAGAACCAGATCTCATCGAACCCGAGCAGGCCGATGACCGGCATCGCCACGGGGATGACGATCAGGACCACCGAGATCATGTCGAGCACGAAACCGGCCAGGAAGGCGATCAGCAGGATGGCACCGAGAATCAGCCACGGGCTCAAGCCGGTATCCAGCAGCAGTGACTGTACGGTGGCCATCCCGCCGGAGGCGAAGAAGACGCCCGCGAACATGTTGCCGCCCAGCACGATCAGCAGAATCATCGCGGTGATGTTGAGTGTGCGTATCGCCGCGTTCCACAGGATGGACAGCGTGAGATTGCGATACCCCAAGGCCAGCAATACGGAGCCGAGCGCCCCACAGGCCGCCGCTTCCGTCGGCGTGGCGATGCCCATCAGAATCGTGCCCAGCACCACCAGAATCAGACTCATGGTCGGCAGCAGCGCACTCAGGGTAATGGTGAGCAGCTTGCCCCACCCCGGATGCTGCTCATCTTCCTTGAGTCGCGGCGCAAGGGCTGGCTTCAGCGCACAGACCACGACGATATAGAGGAGGAACAACAGCGCCATCAACAGGCCCGGGATCAGCAGACCACTGAACAGTGATCCGACAGAAACGCCGGCCACAGGCCCGAGAATGACCACGGTAATGGAAGGCGGAATCGCCGTGCCCAATGAGCCACTGGCACAGATGGTGCCGGAGATCAGCGACTTGTCGTAGTGATGCTTGAGCATGACCGGCACGGCCAGCATGCCGATCACCGCTTCGGTGGCCCCGACGACACCACTGGCGGCGGCGAAGATGGTGCCCATGATGACCGCGCCGACGCCCAGTCCGCCGGGCATCCGGCGTGTCCACAGATGGATGGCACCGAACAGTCGCTCGGCAATGCCGGAATTCTCGAGCATCGCGCCCATGAAGATGAACAAGGGCACGGCAGCCAGAATGGAGTTGGACGCCGTATCCTCGATCTTGGTCAGCAGTTGATAGGCCGCGGCATCCCCGAACTGGGCAACACCAAAGACGGTAGCGACGACGATCATCGAGAACGCGATCGGGAAACCGAGCACGATCAGAGCGATGAGCGCAGGGAACATGATGAGGGCAATGAAGTCGCTCATGAGGACACCTCCGCGCCATGATCATGGCCCAGCAGTGTGCTCCAGAGCTTCAACATCTCCGCGATCACCTGCAGCGTCAGATAGACAAAGCCCAGCCACCACACGCCAAAGACCGGCCAGATCACCGGATTCCAGGCAGAACGCCCGGAGCGCTCATTGCTGGAGAACGCCTCGAGCGCATAGAGCGACAGCTCCCAGACAAGCCACATCAATACCGGCAGCAACACCGCATAACAGGCCAGATGAACTCCAGCTCTGAGACGCGGTGCAAAATTCTGGCTCAACACATCCACACTGACGTGCTGGCCGACACGCAGGGCATTTGCCATGCCAAGCATGAAGATGGCGCCCATCACCATGTAGCTGACTTCAAACGCCCATAAGGTGGGCTTTCCCAGCACATAACGACTGAAGACTTCATAGACCAACGCAAGCACCAGCGGCAGTATCAAGACTGCCCCCAGATACCCGGCCCAGCGGGTCTGGCGCTCAATGACAGCGACGATTTTCATGGCAACTCACCAGGATGACGACAAGGAAAGAGCCCGGGCGATACAGGTATCGCCCGGGCCAGGGACATCATTCAAGAGGACTCAGCGCCCCATTTCCCCGATCGGCAAACGGTAATCCTGCCAGGTCGTCATGCTCTGTTTGAAGGTACGTTGTGACTCAAGCACACGTGCGAACCACTCATTCTCGCCCGCCTTCTCATCTTCCCAGGCACGGGTCTCTTCGTAGATGGCATCGATGAAGGATTGATCCAGCTGCACGATTTCGTTGGGGCCTTCCTCCAACTCCTTGAAGGCCTTGAGATCGGCAAAGGAGCTATCCAGCCAGGACTCGAACACGCTCAGCTTGCCCGCGAGACGCAACTGGCTCTTCTGGGCTTCGCTCAGGCCGTCCCAGGCATCGACATTCACTTCACACTCAAGAATGCCGCCCGACTGATGGATGCCGGGCAAGATGACGTACTGCGCCACATTCTGGAAACCCGTCGGCTTGTTGAGCTCAGGACTCCCCCACTCCGCCGCATCAATCACACCGCGATCCAACGCCGTATAGATGTCACTGCCGGCCATCACCACGGTAGAGGCCCCAAGGCGTGAGGCGATTTCAGCCCAGGCACCCGATGTCCTCAGGCGCAGTCCCTGGAAGTCTTCAAGAGTCTGCACCTTCTTGCTCGAGTGCAGGAATATCTCGGTGCCCAGGGTCGAGCACGGGAAGGCCACGACGCCGAACACCTCGCGACGGAAGGCTTCATAGAGCTCGACACCGCCGCCCTCGTACATCCACAGCATGAATTCTTCCGGCGTCAGGCCGCTGGAGTGCCCGGCCAGCAGTGCTGCCGTCGGGTCAGTTCCGTAGTCGTAGTTGATGTAGTTATGGCTGATCTGTGCAACACCGGACTTCACGGTATTGGTGACACGCAGCGCACCACCCAAGGTGCCGCCGGGGAACACCTGGATGCTCACGTCACCATTGGTCAATTCGTTTGCATAGTCCGCGAAGGTCTTGGCATCCCGTTCAAGCCAGGGCCCACCGCCCCACGGAGTCGCCATCTTCCACTCGATGTCCGCCGCCTGAGTCGTGGCAGTCGCCAACAGACTGGCAGCGATACCCATACCGAGGAGCTGTTTCTTGAAGTTGTACATTATTGTTTTCCCAAGATTATTTTAATTAGAGTGCAATGCCATGCGTACCTGCAGGCGAATGCCTGATACAGGCTGAGGCCTAGCACACGCCCAGTGGGCGGCCACTGTCGATTGCGCATTCGCCCCCACAATTGCATATACGCAATATTGGGTCAAATATGGATATCAGGCTCGACATTTTGCTCATGGAAGCCCTAAATGGACCCCATCATGGCGTTCATGCCTCTCCCTGCCGCAGCATGACCTGAAAGCTCGTGCCCTTGCGCTACACCGGCATAGGCAGCAACAGACGCCACCCCAGCAGACGAACACGATGGAGCACGCTGACATGACACCCCACCAGGAAACGCCGATCGCCCTGAAGCACCGAGAACGCAAGGCAGGCGCCATTGGTGACAATCTCAAGGCACTACGCAAGGAGAAAGGGCTGACCATCGCGGCCGTGGCCAGCGCGTCGGGAATCTCGGCGGCCAGCGTGTCGAGAATCGAGAATGGACGCATCTCACCGACCTTCGAGGCGATCGTGAATCTCGCCAAGGGCCTGAACGTGGATGTCAGCGAGCTGTTCTATCACACGGAGGACACGTCATTTCGGGGTTGGCTCGCCTTGACGCGAGCGCAGGAGGGAGAAGTCATCGAGACGCCCAACTACCGCTATCGACCGCTTTGCAACAACGTGGCATCCAAGGAATACATGGTATTGGAAACCACCGTGCTCAATCGCAGTCTCGAGGAGTTCGGCGGCCTGCAAAAACATTCCGGCCAGGAACAGATCATCGTGACCAGCGGCGAGGTGACGGTCTGGACCGAACTCTACGACCCCATCCAGCTCAAGGTCGGTGACAGCCTGGCCTTCGACAGTACCCTCGGACACGCCATCACCTACAACGGTGACACCCCGGCAACCATGACCTGGGTATGCAGCGCCTACGCCTGAGAATGCTGCCCGGGCCTGACGTGCGTTGGCAGCCTCGCCATGTCAAAACGTGAACGACAAGCACGAGAAAGGGCCTCACTGGAGGCCCTTGTCTTTGGTCTTGCTGACTTACTGACGTATGAACACGCGGCTGGAATCAGCGATTGAGAATGATGGCCGTGATCGCGCCACCCGCCACCGCGGCCAGCACATAGCGCCCATCGATGTTCAGCCAACGATGCCCGCGCGGCGGCTTGGAGAGGTGACGATGGTGCCAGTCCTTCACCCAGTAGCGGCTATCGGAGTAGTAATGACGCGGCAGGTGGTCGCCACGGCGCCACTGGTGATGGCGTCGCGCCTCATGACGGCGGCGTTCATGGTGGCGCTGCTGCTTGTGGTGCTTGTGGTGCTTCTTGTGCTGTTTACCGTGATGGCCGCGGTCGTGGTGGCCATGCCCACGGTCATGATGCCCGTGGCCTCTATCGTGCGGTCCTGCCTGAGCCAGCGGGGCTCCCAGCAGCGTGAATATCATCATCAGAATGGTCAGTGTGCGCGTTCGCATGGCTGGCCTCCTCGCCTTGCCCCGTCGCCAATCAGGCGCCGGGAGTCGTGTTGAGGGCTTCCTGGTTAGGAAACAGTGTTGCGCAACCTTAGCGAGAACTGAGGAACGCCGCAAGATGTCTCATTTTTCTCGTTCTTTGTCGTTATTTCATGCACTTTCCGTCGCATTATGCCGAAACCGATGTCGCCACTGACCAACACCCACCTTCATATGTCGCCACCTCTATAGCGCTCTCTATAGTGCTCTCTCGCAGCGACTCGACTTTTGCTGCCCTTTCCGCTTCCCTTCCCGTTATCCCTTTTCCCCTTTCGACTCTCGAGCCTCGATCAGGAGACTGCTGAGGCATGGCAAAAAGGCGACGATGCCTGGTACGCCACTCGCACCATATCGGTGCAAGCTCACCCTCAGAGATGTGAGATATCTGGCCCTGGATCGTTGGCCGTTTTAGCCAGGACACAATGCTTCAGGCGCCGAACGGGGTGTGAGAACGGAAAAATCCATTTTGCTGAATCGTGTCATTGAATCGAGACACCTCTACGCAAGCCCAGCTTTCATGCGGCCTTCAGCACATTCATGACCTCAATAGCCATAACCACTAAAGGACATAGCCCAAAGTTCAAGCACGCGGGCTTTGCGTTTTGATGACCATTCACCGATCATTTGCACCACACATGAGTCATTTGATCGATAATAGACGATCTACCCTCGTCATCGCCGACAGGATCGCCAAGGCGACTGCGTGACATCTCGGGTAGGAGCAGCAAGACAAGCCGTAAAAAAACAGGAGCCAATCATGGCCAGTACTGCGCCAGATTTGGATCGGCAGATCGCCCAGATGGACGATGAGCTACTGCCGGTACCACGTCATAAACTGCACCGGTGGCCGCACTTTGCCGGTCTCTATGCCGCCGAGCACGTTGCCGCGACCGAGTTCGTCATCGGTGCCACCTTCGTGGCGCTCGGTGCCGGTATCTGGGATATCCTGCTGGGCCTGCTGATCGGTAATGGCCTCGCAGTGCTCAGCTTCTGGTTGATCACGACGCCAATCGCGATCGAGACCCGTCTGAGCCTCTTCACCTATCTTCACCGTATTGCCGGTGATTCGATGTCACGGCTCTACAACTGGGCCAACGTGGTCATATTCACCGCCATATCGGCGGCCATGATCACCGTTTCCGCCACGGCGGTCAGGCTGCTGTTCGACATTCCGGCCCAGACCCAGGCCTACCCCACCAGCTTCGAGTTCATCCTGCTGGCACTGGCCGTGGCGGCCATCGTGGTACTGGTCGCGGTCTATGGCTTCAATGCCCTGACCGAATTCGCCAGCATCTGTGCCCCGTGGCTGATGCTGATGTTCACCGTCGGCGGCATGGTACTGCTGCCGGAACTGGCGGAGTCCGTCACCGGTGAAACCAGCCTGAACAGTTTCTCGAGTTTCATTGATGTCGCCGGCAGTACCGTCTTCACCGGGATCAACTCCCAGGGCGAAGCGGGCATCGGCATCTGGGAAGTCATCGGCTTCTCCTGGGCGGCCAATACCTTCTCCCACTTCGGTCTGATCGACATGGCGCTGCTGCGCTATGCCAAGCGCATGCGCTCCGGCCTTGCGACCAGCACCGGCATGATGTTCGGCCACTATGTCGCCTGGATCTCCGCCGGCCTGATGGGCGCGGCCACCGCTGCCGTCGCCGGTATCAGCATCGATGTACTGGAACCGGGCGAAGTGGCGTTGCACGCCCTTGGCGCCGCTGGCTTCGTGATCGTGGTCGTCGCAGGCTGGACCACGGCCAACGCCAACCTGTACCGCGCGGGCCTTGCCGCCCAGTCGGCGATGCCGAACCTGTCGCGCAACAAGGCGACGCTGGCCGTGGGTATCTGCGTTGCCGTGCTCAGCTGCTTCCCCTTCGTCTATCGCAGCATGCTGCCGCTGCTGACCTATGCGGGTCTGGTGCTGGTGCCGGTCGGCGGGATCATCTTCGCTGAGCATCACCTGTTCCCGAAACTCGGCTTCAGCCGTTACTGGGCGCGCTACAAGGGCGTGAAGCACAACACGCCGGCACTGGCGACCTGGGCGCTGTCACTGATCTTCGGCTTTGGCCTCGAGATGGTCGACGTGATCCCGTTCTACTACCTGTTCCTGCCGACCTGGTTCGTCTCCATCATCCTCTACACCCTGATGGCCAGATCTGCCGGTGCTGCCGCCTCCTACCCGAAAGCCGAAGCGGCCGAGCGGGAATTCCAGGAGCGTGTCGAAGCCCTGCACGCCAAGCAGGCCGAGACCACCAACCACGCACCGGTCAAGGACACTTCGGGTCTGACCAAGGTCATCAAGGCCGTCTGGATGGTGCTGGGCCTGGCGGTGCCGATGGTCCTCGCGCTGCGCGTGCTGTTCGGCAGCCCGGACCTGGCCAGCTACGAAGCGAATCGTGAGTTGTTCTATGACGTGACCATCTGGTCGACGATCATCTACTTCATCTTCGCGTACTGGGAGCTGCAGCGCAGCAAGGCGCTGTTCAACAAGCAGTCCCCCAAGCAAGCGGCCACCGCTAGCTGAGTCGGCAGGGGCTCGCCCTCTGCCACGCCAGCGGCGAAGGAAGCCTGAATCACACGGGTAACCTTCGCCGCTGGCCGTTACGACCTACCCTTTCTTTACCCATCTCGACTCGACCGCGACACGCGGCAGGAGACCTCCCCATGACCCGTCTCTCCAATGCCAGTCTGACTCAGCTGGACGCCAAGGTAGCCACTCCGAACTATGACCGCACTGCGGTCAGCGCCGGTATCGTCCACTTCGGCGTGGGCGGTTTCCATCGTGCGCACCAGGCCATGTACCTCGACGAGCTGATGAATCAGGGCAAGGCGCTGGACTGGGGCATCGTCGGCGTCGGCGTGATGCCGGGCGACCGCCGCATGCAGGAAGCCCTGGCCTCGCAGGACCACCTCTACACCGTGGTACTCAAGCACCCGGACGGCAACTATGAGCCGCGCGTGGTGGGTTCCATCATCGATTACCGCTTTGCCCCGGACTCCCCGGATGCCGTCATCGAGCTGATGGCCGACCCGGCGATCCGCATCGTCTCGCTGACCGTCACCGAAGGTGGCTACAACTTCCACCCGGTCACCGGCGAATTCAACCTCGAGAACGCCGACGTCCAGCACGACCTGGCCAACCCGGGGGAAGCCAAGACCAGCTTCGGCCTGATCACCGAAGCCCTGGCACGTCGTCGCGAGCGTGGCGTCGCCCCGTTCACCGTGATGTCCTGTGACAACATCGAAGGCAACGGCAACGTCGCTCACAAGATGTTCACTGCCTACGCGCGTGCACGTGATGCAGAACTGGCGGCATGGATCGAAGCCGAAGTGCCCTTCCCCAACTCCATGGTCGACCGCATCACGCCGGTGACCACGCCGGCTGACATCGAAGAGCTGTCCTCACGTTTCGGCGTGGAAGACGCCTGGCCGGTGGTCTGCGAGCCCTTCACCCAGTGGGTGCTGGAAGACCACTTCGCCAATGGCCGCCCGGCCTTTGAAGATGCCGGCGTGCAGCCGGTGGAAGATGTCGAGCCCTATGAGCTGATGAAGCTGCGTCTGCTCAACGCCGGTCACCAGGCACTGTGCTACTTCGGCTACCTGGCCGGCTATCGCTACGCGCATGAAGCCTGCAACGACCCGCTGATCGTCGACTTCCTGCTCGGCTACATGAACGAGGAAGCTCGCCCGACGCTGGCCCAGCTGCCGGGTATCGATCTCGACGCCCATTGCCGCACGCTGATCGAGCGTTTCGCCAACCCGGAAGTCAAGGACACCCTCGCGCGTCTGTGCGCCGAGACCTCCGACCGCATTCCGAAGTTCCTGATCCCGGTGGCACACGCACAGCTCAAGACCGACGGCGAACTGCGTCGTACCGCAGCCGTCGTGGCCAGCTGGGCACGTTATGCAGAAGGCGTGGATGAGCAAGGCGAGACCATCGACGTGGTCGATCCGCTGAAGGACGAGCTGATGGAGCGTGCCAGCCGTCAGCGCGAAGAGCCGACTGCCTTCCTGGACAACCGTGAACTGTTCGGTGATCTGGTCGATCAGCCGCGCTTCCGCGACGCCTACCTGGCAGCGCTGAAGAGCCTGCACGACAACGGCGCGCGCGCCACGCTGGAAATGCTGGTGGCAGACGCCAAGTAAGCATGGCGGTGAAGGGGTTCACGACAACGTGATGCCCCGCCAGCGCCCGCAGAAAGACAAAAGCGAGACAGGCAGCCGCCTGTCTCGCTTTTTTTGTGCCTCACGCCACGCCTCTCCTCATACCAGCGCAACGGTCCACAGTCCCGCCAGCATGATGACGATGCCGATCCACTTGGCGATGGCCGCTCGCTCGCGCAACCAGAGCACCCCGAGCATCACGCCCAGCGGGATCGACAGTTGACGCATCGCCACGACGAGGCTGACCTCCGCCGTCAGCGTCATGGCAACCAGCACCAGCCCGTAGGTCGCCATCACCATCACGCCGGTCAGCACCATGCTGCTCCGCTCCCCCCGCCATAGCGCGGGCAGACGGCGACGCTCTGCCGGCAGCAATATCACCAGCAGCGCGCCCCAGGCGACAGTCATGATGGCCTGCAACACCAGAAAGACAGCCCCCGCCGAGGTGGGCGAGTAACCGACACTCACCATGATATCCAGCGCCTGCTTGTCGATCAGCGAATAGCCGGTGGTACCGACTGCTGCCAGCAGCGCGAACCCCAACGCGGGCGTCAGGTAGGTCGAGGGGCGCAGGCCCTGCGGACTGCTCAAGGGCAGCACCAACGCGCCGAGCACGATCAGCCCCATGCCGACCAGATCCAACGCCGTAAGTGCCTGACTGCCCAGCAGGCTCAGCGACACCAGCGGCACCAGCACCACCGGCAAGGCCCGCGCGATGGGATACAGCACACTGACCTCGCCGCGCGCATAGGCCCAGGCAAGTCCGCCCATGTAGAGCACCTGACAGAGTCCGGAGGCCACCAGCCAGCCCCAGAATTCAGCGGGCAGCACGGCAAACGACGGCCCCAGCCCCAGCAGCGGCGCAAAGATCAGCGCACCACTGGCCATGGCCAGCATGAAGAAGGCCAGCGACGGCGCCCGCCCCTTGCCGAGCAGATTCCAGCCGGCATGCAGACAGACCGAGATCAGGATGAGTCCCAGCGCCAGTGGGCTCAAGAGGCACTCACGACAATCGTGTGGGCTTGAACTTGAGCTTGAGCTTGAACATGAGATTGGGCCTGAACATGAAATTGGGCTTGAGAGTGAGCTTGCCCGTGCATGGGGACAGGCATGCGGACGGGCATGCGGAAATTACGAGCTTTCAGGGCAACCAGGCGGCAATCGCCAATGAGCATATGTCCTTACCTTTTGCGAGAAGACGCCAGCCTCAAGGCCTTGTGCAAGGACCCGAGGCTGGCGCCTGAAGGGGTGGAGTGAAGTGGTGGGGTGAAATGGTAGATCAAGGTGGGCGAGCGAGGTGACAGGCAGTGCAGCATCAGGCCTGGCGTCGCCACCCCGTCACCAGGCTGTCAGGGGCGCTCACCGCGCGCCAGACGCGCCTCGATCTCGCGGATCACCTCGGGCAGCTGCGCGATGGTGTCGATCATGAAGTGCGGCCCGGACGGCGCGAACTGGGCTTCGATTCTGCTGCGCCTTTCATTGAGCTCTGCCTCTGACAGGGCCATGAACGCCGCGTGATCCAGCCCCATGGCGTTGCCGGAGCAGGTCAACGCGACCGTCCACATGCCGGCACTGCGACCTTCCAGCAGCCCCGGCGCCGTGTCATCCACCTTCACGCAGGCCGCCACGTCAGTGATGCCCAGCGCGATGACATTGGCCAGAGACTGCGCCGGAGAGGGCCGCCCCTTGGGCACCTCATCGGTGGCCACGACATGGTCCACCACCAGCCCATTGCCCTTGCCCCGTGCGACGACCTGCTCGAGCACCTCGCGGGGGTAGCCGGAGCAGGAGCCGATCTTGATGCCCTTGTCGCGCAACCCGTTGATGACCTCGAGCGCGCCGGTAATCAGTGCGGAGTGCGCCCCGATCTTGTCGATCTGCAGCGGCATGAAGCGCTCATAAAGCGCCGTGACATCGGCATCACTGGGGGCGTGGCCACAGGCCGCCTCGAAACGGGCCGCGATCGCAGGGTCATCACACAGGGTGCGGATGTGTTCCCATTTGCCCATGCCCATCGGGCCGCGCGCCTCTTCCAGACTGATGGCCACGCCGATTTCCGCGAAGGCCTCGACGAAGATCTGGGTCGGCGCGAAGGAGCCGAAATCCACCAGGGTGCCGGCCCAATCGAAGATGGCAGCCTGCAGACGATCCGGGGTGTGATATTGCATGACAGTTCTCCAGTCAGTTGAGTGCGACAGCGTCAGCGCACGGGCGGGCATCGTCGACACCCAGGGTGGCCAGCGCGTCATCCACGGCGGCCAGAAGTTGATCCATCACGCGGACATCCAGCTGCCCGATGCTGCCGATGCGGAAGCTCTCCACGTCGGTGAGCTTGCCCGGGTAGATGATGAAGCCACGTGCCTTGAGCTCGGCGTAGAAACGTGAAAAGTCGAAGTCCGGGTGTGCCGGGCTCAGGAAGGTGGTGATGATCGGCGACAGCCAGGCATCGTCGAGCAGGGTCGTGAAGCCGCGCTGACGCATGCCTGCCACCAGTCGCTGCATGTTGGCGTGATACCGGGCGTGGCGACCCGCGACGCCGCCCTCCTCGGCGTGTTCCTTCAGCGCCTGGTGAAACGCCGCCACCACGTGAGTCGGCGGGGTATAACGCCATTGCCCAGTGCGCTTGAGGTACTGCCATTGATCGTGCAGGTCCAGCGACAATGAGTGGCTACGCCCCTGTGCCGCCTGCAGCGCATCGCGCCGGGCGATCACGAAGCCGAACCCCGGCACCCCCTCGAAGCATTTGTTGGCCGAGGAGATCAGCGCCAGAAACGGAGTACGTTGCGCATCGATCTCCAGCGCCCCGAAGCCACTCATCGAATCGAGGATCAGCTCACGACCGTGTGCTGCCACCACCGCGGCGATGTCCGCCACCGGATTGAGCATCCCGGAGCTTGTCTCGCAGTGAATCATGGCGACATGACCGATCTCGGGCCTTGCCGCGAGTCTGTCGGCCACGGCCTTGGCACACGGCGCCTCGGCATCGCCCCACGCCAGCACGTCGCAGTCGCGTCCCATGCGAGTCAGCAGACTGACCAGCCGCTTGCCATAGGCGCCATTGACCAGCACCAGCGTCGTACTCGTCGGCTCGATCAGACTGCCCAGCGCCGCCTCGACCGCGAAGGTACCGCTGCCCTGCATCGGCACGCACTCATGGTGCTCACTGGCATTGGCACAACGGAGCAACTGCTGGCAGATCTCGGCGGTCTTGGTGTTGAAGTCCTGATCCCAGGAGCCCCAGTCCTTCATCATGGCGGCCTTGACGCTCTCACTGGTGGTCAAGGGACCGGGAGTCAGCAGGTACGGATGTTGAATACTCATTGGTATATACCAGTTAATTTGCACAAAAAAAAGACGGCCAACAGCGTAATCAGGTCGCCTGTCGCCAGCGTTGAGCACGGGTCAACAGCAGATGACTGACCACCGCATGCAGCAGCTTGACGCCCAGACAGGTGAAGAAGATCAGCACTGCCATGGCGGCCGCGCTGGCGAAGTGGCCGGCTTCGTCGAGATGCATCACCGCGATGGAGGCCAGTCGGGTATCGCTGTTGTAGAGAAATACCACCGCCGAGACGGTCGTCATCGCGTTCATAAACAGATAGGCCGAGATATCCAGCACTGACGGCAGGGACACCGGCAAGGTGATGCGGCAGAAGGTCTTCCAGAACGGCACCTTGAGTGAGGCACCGACCGCCTCGAATTCTCCATCGAGCTGCTTGAGCGCGGTCACCGAGGTCAGGTGGCAGACGGTATAGAAATGCACCAGGGTGTTGAGCACCAGAATCGCGAAGGTGCCGTAGATCCAGTTCAGCGGGTTGTCGGCCTGGTTGAAGTAGAAGATGTAGGACAGACCCAGCACCATACCCGGCACGGCCATCGGCATCATCGCCATGAAGTGCAGCCCTTGGCGCAGCGGGCGATAGCCCTGACTCTTCTCGGTCAGCCAGGCGTTGAAGAAGATGACCAGCGTGCCGATCAAGGTGACCCAGAAGGCCAGCGTCAGCGAGTTGAGCCACGCGTCCCAGCCACCGCCCGCCAGCGCCTTGAAGGCGTAGTGATCCAGGGTCAGGCTCAGGTTGTAGGGCCAGAACTGCACGAGCGAGGCATAGATGGCGGTGCCGATCACGGCCAGAATCGCGGCGGCCACGCCGTAGCAGAGCAGCGCGAAGACCCAGTCGCGCAGCGGGCTTGGCGTCGGCTGCCAGGGCACGGCGCGCGCCGAGAGCTGCGCGACCTGACGGCGCTGGATCCAGCGGTCCACCGCGAAGGACAGCAAGGCCGGCAACAGCAGGATGACGCTGACCACCGCGCCCATCTGGAAGTTCTGCTGCCCCACCACCTGACGATAGACATCGGTGGCCAGCACACTGAACTGCCCGCCGATGATCTTCGGCACGCCGAAATCGGTGATCGCCAGCGTGAAGGCCACGAAGGCACAGGAGATGATGCCGTAGCGCGCCCCCGGCAAGGTGATGGTCAGAAAGCTGCGCCATTTGGGCGTTCCCAGCGCATCCGCGGCTTCATAGAGACGGGCATCGCTGTTGCTGAGCGCTGTCATCATGATCATCAGCGCATGCGGGAAGATCCAGAAGGTCATGCCCATCACGATGCCGATGGGGCCGTAGATGCTCTCCCCCAGCAGCACATCCTTGAACCAGCCCTGATTGCCGAACAGATACACCAGACTGATGGCTGGCAGCAGTGACGGTGCCAGTAGCGGCAGGATGGACAGCATGCGGAAGACGCGCTTGCCCGGCATGCAGGTGCGGGTGATGCCGTACGCGCACAGGAACGCCAGACTCACCACCGTCAGGGTACTGATCAACGCGATGCTGACGGAATTGATGATCGAGCCGACCAGCGCCGGCGTCTGCACATAGCGCGCGAAGTTGGCCAGGCCGACGAAGTCGCCGCTGCGGTCCTGCACGCTCTTGATCAGCATGGTGGCCAGCGGCAACAGCAGGCCGATGACCAGCAATGCCAGGGCCAGCAGCAACATCAACAGACGCAAGCCGGACTCGCCTGACAGCCGACCCGACAAGGGCAATGCGCGCGCCATCATGCCTGCGCCTCCACCAGCGGATACAGGCGGATCGCCTCGGACGGCAGACGCACACCCACCCGGGCGCCGACCCGCACGCCCAGTGACTCGCTGTCCTTGAGCGCCACATCCGCCGACAGTGTCTGCCCACAGCCCTCAAGCGTCAGAGTGATACGCAGGAAGGCGCCGAGAAACTCGACGTGCTCCACCTGCGCCGGCAGCCCCTCACCCACTGCGCACAGCGAGACGGCTTCCGGGCGAATGGCCAGACGCGCCTGATCCAGCCCCTCAAGATCATGCGCCGCGCATTCCAGACGCTGCTGACCCAGACGCAGAGTACTGGCGTTCTCGGGACAGCATTGCAGGAAGTTCATGCTGCCGATGAATTCGGCCACGAAGGCGCTCGCCGGCTGACGATAGATCTCGGCGGGGGTGCCGATCTGCTCGATCACACCATGGTTCATCACCACGATGCGGTCCGCCATGGCCAGGGCCTCTTCCTGGTCGTGGGTCACCATGATGGTGGTGACGCCCAGCCGTGCCTGCAGTGCCTTGATCTGACTGCGCAGATGCAGGCGTACGCGCGCATCCAGTGCTGAAAGCGGCTCATCGAGCAACAGCAGCCCCGGCTCGGTCGCAAGCGCCCGCGCCAGTGCCACGCGTTGCTGCTGGCCCCCGGACAGGGCCGCCGGATACTTGCCTTCACTGCCGGCCAGGTCCACCAGGGTGAGCAGCTCCGTCACGCGGCGGCGCATCGCGTCACGCGCATCGCGCCGATTGCGCAGCCCATAGGCCACGTTGTCGAACACGGTGAGATTGGGGAACAGCGCATAGGACTGGAAGACGATGCCGAAGTCGCGCGCCTGCGGCGGCAGCCGTGAGATGTCCTGGCCGCGCTGGTGGATGGTGCCTTCGCTCTGCGGCGCAAGCCCGGCGATGGCGCGCAGCAAGGTGGTCTTGCCACAGCCGGAGGGGCCGAGGAAGCACACGAATTCGCCTTCGCGGATCGCGAGGTCGATCTCGCTCAGGGCCGTGAACTGGCCATAGCGCTTGGTGAGGCCGCTGATCTTGAGGTGAATGCTGTCTGACGACGCAGAACGCGTGGTGAGTGCCTGAGGCGCTGCGTCACGCGCAGGCGCCCGGGCTGCAGGGGCGGATACCGCGCGAGGCGAGGCGCCGGCAGTCGATGGCGGCGCTTGACGCGAGGCGTGATGACGCGGGGGTGCGGTCACAAGAGACATGCGAGAAACTCCCGACCCCGGCGCAAGGCGCCGGGGCAATGACGAAGGTGGCTGGGCGTGACTTACTGACTGTCGGACTTGCCGTCGTAACGGCGCTGCCATTCGGCGAGCACTGCATCCCGCTGGTTGGCCGCCTTGGCAAAGTCAGCCTCGATCATCATCTCGGTGATATTGGCCGGATAATGCTCGATCGGCTTGGCCACCCCCGGATAGGCCACGACCGCATAGCCTTCGTTGTAGAGTTCATTGGCCGGCTTGGACACTGCCCAATCCATCAGTGTCTGCGCCGCTTCACGCTTGTCGGTGCCCTTCATGATCGCCGCGGCTTCCATGTCCCAGCCCAGCCCTTCCTCGGGGAAGACCAGATCCACCGGTGCGCCCTGTGCCTTGAGGCGCGCGCCTCGGAAGGCGAAGGACACACCAACCACGGCCTCGCCGGAACCGGCCAGGTTGCAGGGCGCTGAGCCTGAGTGGGTGTAGCGGGCAATGTTGTCGTGCAGGCGGTCCATGTAATCCCAGCCGCCGTCGTCACCCCACAGCTGCAACCAGCTGGCGACATCCAGATAGCCGGTACCGGAAGAACTCGGGTTGGGCATGAACACGTGGCCCTTGAACTCGGGACGCGTGAGGTCTTCCCAGGACGTCGGCTTGGGCACTCCCAGTCGCTCACCTTCGACGGTGTTGTAGCAGAGCGAGGCGACCCAGGCGTCCATCCCGACCCAGGACGGGTCCTGGCCATCACGGTAGGCGGGGTCGACGAACTTGGTATCCAGCGCCTCGACTCCCTTGGGGGCATAACGCGACAGCATGCCCTCCTTCTCGAGCACCAGCAGGCTGGTCGCGGCCAGGCCCCACACCACATCCGCCTGCGGGTTGTCCTTCTCGGCAAGCAATCGTGCGGTGATCACGCCCGTGGAGTCGCGCACCCATTTGATGTCGATATCCGGGTGCGCCTGCTGGAAGCGTTCGGCATATTTCTGCAGATCATCGGACTCCACCGCGGTATAGACGGTGAGCTCGGTGGCCGCCTGGGCATTGAGGGAAACAACCAGACCAACGGCACTGGCCAGCAAGGAACGGGTGAGGAAGGAACGGGTCAAGAAGGACATCGGGACTCTCCAACGCTTGGAATGAATGGCTCTCGCCATCTGGTATATACCAAGAGTATGAGCGGGCCGAATGACACCCTCGTGACAGTCAGTTGAAGGCCCAGTGAAACAGCGTTACCTCATATAGTGTCCCTGCAGCGCGGTTTCAGGGCTTGTTCTTGAGCGTGACGGTGATGCACAGCGCATTGTGCAGCCAGCGCTCTTCGTCATAGCCGATGGGACGATGCTGCTCATCGAAGGTAGCGCGACGTACGGTCAGACCGGGGCTGCCCATGGCGACCCCCAGCTCCCGGGCGGCCTGCTCCCCCAGCGACTCGGAGTAGAAGCGCAGCTCACGATGGGCCAGCGTCAAGCCGTAGCGCCCGCGCAGCTCCGCCCACAGTGACACCCCGAACTGGCCCTCCTCGAGCAGTCCCGGCGCGCGCTCTGGCACCACCCACATCGACTCGCTGAGCACGGCGCGCTCATCCACGAAACGCCGGCGGCGAATATGATAGAGCGGTGTCTGGGCCGCCAGGCCAAGCGCTTGCGCAGCCGGTGGGTGGGCCTGAACATCGGTCAGCAGCACTTCCGTCCGTGGGCGCCGCCCCTGCGCCGTCACATAGTCATTGAAGCCCGAGTCACGCGTGGGGTCGTAATCCAGCCGCGGCGGCGACACGAACCACCCACGCCGATTGCTGCGATGAATGCGCCCTTCCCCCTCCAGCTGCCCCAACGCCTGACGCAACGTCACGCGCGTGGTATCGAAGCGCTCGGCCAGCACTCGTTCAGAAGGCAATCGCCCTTCTTCAAAGGCATCAGGGTCCTTCAGCTGTTCGCGCAGGCGATCGGTAAGGTGGAGGTAATACGCATCACTCATGACGGGGAGTCCTGACAAAAGATGAAGAGGGTTGCCACTACCGGGTAATAACACGGCGCCGCTTGCCCCGCCGGCGAAGAAAATGCCCGGGGCTCTGCGCCGCCAAACGGCTGGACGCTCCAGAAACTATCACATCTGCGTGACTCGCACTGACCTGCCAGCTTATGTGCCGGTGGCGCTGCAGGATTTCATGACAGCCGCCTGGTTGAGCTCACAGGCGTGGATGGCGGTGGGATGACACGCTGATATTCAAAGGGAGGTGAACGCACAATGCGCAGCCTCTAAGGGCTGCGCATCGAATGGGCAAGCAGGAAACGAATGACCGGCGGGATAACTCAGAACTCGCTGACGATATTCAGGTACTGCTTCATGTCCCCGACCATGGCCTGCTCCAACAGCTTGCCTGTCTCGATGGCATAGGGCTGCTGGAAGTGAATGTCCCACAGGTCTGATTCCGTGCGCCAATGCTCGTATATCACCAGCGTGTCGTCCTGCCCGTCGATGGTATACAGATCAAACACGAGATTGCCCGGCTCCTCACTGCGCGTCTTCGCCACATGCGTGGTGAATTGCTGCAGTAACCGAGCGCGATATTCTTCCTTGATCTTGAAGATGAAGAAGATACTGAATACCTCATCTTCCGGCTGCACGTGCCTGGGGTTCGCCTCCTGCAATGGCGCCGGGTCAGTATCGTTCAAGGGCATCACCTCGAATGGCGATGCCAACGCCGTGTCAGCCAGTTTCAGCAAGGCTTGCGCGTAGGGCTGGTTCACATGTGCCTGATGCGCTTCGGTGCTTGCCCAGCGCTCGTAGGCGAAGATGGTGGTGGGAGAATCCTTGGCCGCGAAGAAACGCATTTCCAGCATCCCCGGTTCAGCCGCTGAGCCCAGCTTGTTGTCAGCCAAGGCCTGCTTGAAGGTATCGAGTTGTTCGGGCTTGACGTCAAATTTCACGATCAAGGTGAGCATGGAGATGCCCCTTTTAGTCAGTGGTTGTCATCGGCCCAACGGCAAGATCTGCTGCGTCACGTGGCAGCAGCTCTGTCTCGGGAAGTGACTGACACTATCTTTCGCTGCCTAGCTGAAAAACCCGCGGCGCGGAGAAAGACTTTCAATGAAACCTTGAACGTGAATGCAGCCCCCTCCACAGCAATGCGGCGCTTGAAACATGAGACTGCGGCGCTAACGCAGATCCAGAACGAAAAATCCCGCAGCCAAGGCTACGGGATCATCGAATACAGATATCTCCTAGACGAGCTCACACTCTCATCCCAGGCCGTGCTTGCCACTTGCCGCAGAGATCAGCGCCGCCCCACATGCCGTATGGCAGCCGTGAAACGCCACCGGCTTGCCATTCAAGCTGATGGTGGGATTACCCAAGATGATACTGTATGTGTCAAACTCAGGGTTGTTTTGAAGACATATTTGTAACGAAGCTGCATCGCCAAGCGGCCAGCCGCAGAATACGGATGCGACAGTTTTATAGGGACATTCATGAAATATACAGTTGTTCTGACGACACTCTCTGCCATAGGTGTTAGCGCTTGCAATAATATTAATGCTGATATAAGCAATCAGAAAGGTGTCGATGCATTGATTCAACAGACAAAAGATGCTCTTGTTCGCGTTGAAGGGGGTAGCTTCCAAATGGGGGATTTCGGCCCTATAGACCCCAACCTGAAAGGTCGCAACAAAGGGTTACCTTATAGTGCAGAACAGGATAATAAGCCGTTGCACCAGGTCACACTAGATACCTTCTACATGTCACCCACCAAAGTAACATATTCAGAATACGATATTTATACACAGGCTACGGGTAAAGAGAAGATCAATAACTCTAACAAATATGAAATGCGATTCCGTCAGGATAATGTGCCTGCTGGTGTAAATTGGCAACAAGCCAAAAAGTATTGCGGTTGGCTAGCTGAGAAAACTTCATTGCCCTTTACATTACCAACAGAAGCACAGTGGGAGTATGCAGCACGATCCGGTGGGCAATTTATCCCTTATGGTACTAGTACAGGCACTTTAGAAAAAGGTAAGAGCATCCCTACAAATGAAGAAGTAAGAGGCGCAACTGAGGCTGGCGATTCGAGTGGTCTTGCACCCTACCCTGTTGATATGTACCCACCTAACCCCCTAGGGCTGTACCAAATGGGAGACAATGGTTATGAATGGGTACTAGATTGGTATCAGGAAGATTATTATGATAGCACCATTCAAAAGAATCCAAGAGGCCCAGACAAGGGTGATGAAAAAGTAGTAAGAGGTATATCGAATGGCCAAGGCTGGGGAGGTACATTGACGGTAAAACGTTATCATGCCCATCCTAAAATAGGCGACAAATTTCTTCACACGGAGTTTTCTTTTCGTTGCGTCGTAAGTGATGAAATAGACTAAGCGTACTGATTTAGCTATGACGGCAGATACAGAGAGCAATAGCAAACCGATCAGGTACGCTGTTGCACAACTAAATTGCGATCAAATTCTTATTTTTCAAAGATCTGAGATGCTGGTATCAACGATGTGTTTGCTATCCAATATAGCTACAATTTACAGCTCCACATTTACTTATAAGCAGAAAAATGACAATGTGTTATAATACCAAAACCATCTGGGTAGATAAAGTGAGCATTTCATCTTCCCTTGTTATTTCAGTAATATTTCTTTTAATGCTCTCAGGGTGTAAAGAATCCGACTCCAACAGTCAGAAACTTACTACCTCCGATCAGGAAAAAATCGCGACTCTTATCAAAAAAACTGAAGACAATATGATTTTTGTCAAAGGTGGTACTTTCCAAATGGGCGATTTTGGGCCTATTGATGAGGGGACCAATGGCTTGCCTTACTCCGTTCACAAAGACAACAAGTCATTACATACAGTGACTCTTGATAGTTATTCTATTTCTGCGACTCAAGTATCTTATGATGATTTTGATACCTATACGTTAGCCACTGGAAAACAAACTATAAACAACAGTGGCATTGAGAAAAAATATAGAGCTCCTAATGTTCCAGCGGGAATCACGTGGCACCAAGCCAATGACTATTGCTCTTGGCTTTCTGCTAATACTGACAGCACCTATAAATTACCTACGGAAGCACAGTGGGAGTTTGCTGCGCGCTCAAGGGGTCAATTTTATATTTTTGCAACAAATGATGGCTCTTTTGAGAGGGGTGTTAATATATCTACACATGAAGAAATTAAAAATAGCACTCCAGCTAATTCTTCATTATCTCCCAGCAAAATAAAAGCGATCCCACCGAACCCTTTAGGAATTTATCAAATGGGGCTCAACGGATTCGAATGGACAAATGACTGGTACAGTGAAGGTTACTATAAAAACTCACCTCAGCTTAACCCCCAAGGCCCTAATAGTGGTAGTGAAAAAGTCGAGCGAGGTGGAGGTTTTGGTGAAGGCCCTACAGCTATGTTCACTTTTAATCGTAGGAGCTCTAAAGCAAATGGGGAATTTGTAGCTGCAGACGGCAACACAAAGAGTCTACCTCTAGCAGAACACACATTCAGATGTATATCTATAACCAAATAAGAATATCGTGCTGAGCGAATCAAACCTGATCTTCCTTAACGAGTACTGTATCGGCTTGGAGTCTCAAGTTAATTCGATCTTTAGACGATGATACACTTTGACTGATATGCATGCGGGTCGCCATGCGACCATCCTGCCCGTCGTCACATTTAAATCGAGAACGTCTGCATCGTCTCAAATGCCAGCCTACGTAATAGCTCCGCTGCCATCCCCGTATCGTTTGGGATACTGGTATACAAAAGACGATGCAATTGCTCATGACTGGTGGCCTCCGACAGAGCATCATGGTGATCAAGAGACAGCGGCACCAACAAGACATGCAGCCCTTATATAGACAAGGACTCCAGCCTGGTAACCATGACAGTCTCCTCAGTCAGCTCTCTACGACGGATGGGTAGAGAACAGAAAGTCACACAAAGCCAGAACGAAAAATCCCGCAGCCAAGGCTACGGGATCATCGAATACAGATACCACATGGGCAAGCTCACGCCCTCACCCCAAGCCGTGCTTGCCACTCACGGCAGAAATCAGCGCCGCCCCACATGCCGTATGGCAGCCATGAAACGCTACCGGCTTGCCATTCAAGCTGATAGTGGGATGCCCCTCGATGATGCTGCAGGTGCTGTGGCCATCCTT
>NZ_JAWJYL010000006.1:0-240359 GCF_046566945.1 Cobetia sp. SIMBA_158 | reverse complement strand
AGGAGCGTTGCTCGATCACCTGTTCCGTAAGGAGTGCGGCGTATTCTAGCGAATCGCCCGGGATTGTCAATCGATGATGTCGAAGCGGACTTCAAAAACATCAAGCAAAACAATTACCTGCAAACCTTGTTTACCGCTGGTAACGCCATGCGTCCCCGGCAGCGGATGCGTACTTTACGCAGGAATCGGTTTGATGGCAAGGGCTTTGACGCAGAAAACAGCCACTCGCTTGGTCGATACTCAGACCGCCTTGCCGTCCGCGGGTCGTGACACTGGGCGCGCCTGCCAGCCACCACGCGAATGCGACTGTGTCTCAAGCGCCGCCTCCAGGCGCGCCTCCGGCAGCTGCATGACGCGCGCCAGCAGTGTCAGCAGGGCCACCTCTTCATCGGCCAGCGTCTGGTCGGCATGCACCACCTGGGCAAGCGCCGTGAACCAGCGCTGCTTGTCCATCGGACGCAGGTGAGCCAGCTGCGTGAGATGACGGCAGCGCAGCGCAGGGTTATCCCCATCCGGCTGCGACTGTGGATACGCAAGCGCCAGACCAAGTTCTGCACTGGCGTCTAGGAAGATGTCCTCGCGCAGCGTTTCATCGTCGATGAGTCCGACCATCAGCATGAGCCAATGCTGACAGGCCGGCTGGCATTGCTGCAGGGCCAGCGAGTCACTCTTGCGATCGATTCGCGGGTCCAGTGACTCCAGCAGCAACTGCCACAGACACCAGATGAACATGTCCTGCGGAGGTGTCTGCGCCTTGAGCATGCGATGCGCGCGCTCATCCGCTTCCCGCCAGCGCGGTATCAACCGGTTGAGCAAGGGGATCCACTCGACCCGCGGCAAGGACTCGAGCGCGCGCCGCGCCTCGCGCACGCGCTTGCCATCCAGCCAGTCATGTTGACGCTCAAGCTCGGTGAGCCAGACCCCACGCCGGGTGAGCTCCGAGGGCGCGATCATCGCCACCACCAGCTGCGGGCAGAGAAAGCGCGACAGCGTCAGGTTCTCGAGTTCACCCCGGGAACGCGACAGCTCGCCCATGACGGCCGCGCCGGCGATACCCGCCATGACCCCGCCAAGCACTTCTGCTCCGATGGGCCCCTGCTGCTCGAAGGTATGCACCGGTTGCTGGCGTGCGCTCAGATATTGCCTGTCCCAACGGGGCTCCAGGCGCTTGATGCGCTCATCCAGCGGCGGATGCGAGTCGAACCAGCCCGTCAGCCATGGCGGGCGCGCTTCGACGAAGAATAGGTGGTTGTAGGTCATGGCGCGCGGATGCCGGATGCGCCCCTGCCAGCCCATACCACCGATACGCTTGAGGGCCGAGGCGATGCCATCCGGGAAACGCGTCAGGCGCACCGCACTGGCATCAGCGAGATATTCGCTTGAGCGCGCGACCCCGCGTTGCAACAGCCTGCCGCCCAGCCCGCCGAGACTGCCGAGCAACCACAGCGCCACACCGACCAGCATCAGCTGTGGCATGCCGCCTTTCCTGTCGGAACCGGAGGAGCGCGCCCGGACCAACACGAAGCCGATGCGCCCCGCCCCCATCAGGAAGCGCCCCGCCTCGGAGAGAAACACCAGGCCGTGAACCGCACTCGCCAGACGCAGGTTGAGGCGAATATCGCCATTGGCGATATGGGCGAACTCGTGAGCGACCACGCCCTGCAGCTCGTTGCGATCCAGCTGCTCCAACGCCCCGCGACTCAGCGCGATCACCGCATCATGGGGCCGATAGCCTGCCGCGAAGGCATTGATCATCGCCTCATGCGGCAGCAGGAATAGCTGCGGCGTGGGCAGATTGGCGGCAATCGCCATCTCTTCCACGACATTCAGTGCCCGCCGCTCGCGCGAGTCCTGGGTCTCGACATCCACCAGCTTGCCACCCAGGCGTGCGGCCACGACCGCACCGCCCTGCTGCAGGCGCCGCAGCTCACGCGCCGCGACCAGGGCATTGCACAGGAAGATGATGCTCGCCACTGGCCAGACATATTCAAACGTCGTGGCGGCCGGGCGCCCAAGGAAACTGCTGATCGCGACATGCACCACGGCGCCGGCGGCAAGAGACACCACCAGCGACATGGCCGTGAAAGCCAGCAGCAATAGCCGCGTACGACGCCGCGCACTGTCCTGCTCATGATAGAAATTCATTCGCGCTCGCCATCTACCCAGTCAGGATCACAGCGCCAGACCGCTGCGAGAGAAGCATCAGCCATTCGGCTCACGAGAAGCTGACATCCGGGGCCTGGCGAATCTTCACGCTGTCATCGAAGGCCAGCAGGCCTGCATCACTGCGATGACCGAAGGTCGGCGCGAACACCACCTGCGGGAAGCTCTGACGATAGACGTTGTAGTCGGTGACGGCATCGTTGTAGGCCTGACGCGCGAAGGCGACGCGGTTCTCGGTGGCGGTCAGCTCTTCCATCAGATCGCTCATGGTCTGGTCCGCCTTGAGCTCCGGATAGGCCTCGACTACCACATCCAGCTTGCCCAGACTCGCCGCCAGCCCCTGCTCGGCACCAGCCAGGCTGGCCAGCTTGTCCATGCTGCCGGGATGCGCCGCTGCGGCATTCAAGGCGGCCATCGCCTTGTTGCGGGCATTGATCACTTCTTCCAGGGTGCCACGCTCATGACTCAGATAGCCCTTGGCCGTCTCGACCAGATTGGGAATCAGGTCATAGCGCCGCTTGAGCTGTACCTCTATCTGCGCGAAGGCATTCTCGTAGCGCGCCTTGAGGCTGACCAGCTTGTTGTAGATCGAGATCACGTAGATGACGATCAGCGCGATGGCGCCCAGCAGCAGAAATGTTTTCATGATGAGTCCCTTGTGATGATGCCTTTGCAATGAAGGCCCGGCAGGCGTTGTCCCGCTCTCCGGCGAGTCTTTGCAAGCGCCCCTGTCGATCTTCCTGTGCAATCCGCTTCCAGTTTACCCATACCGGATGACGGCACCAGTCAATTGGATGACTGATTGCCAACGGGGCATCATGCGGCCGGCAACCTCACGGCACCCAATGCGCCATGAACTCGTGTACCGGCAGTACCTCGAGTCGCTCGCGATCGCCCAGCAACGCCATCAAGGTGTCGCACCGCGAAGGCGGGAAGCAGGTGGCCAGATTGGCCCGACACTTGTCCTCGAGCGGGGCGAGTGACTCTTCACGCCGCCGACGATGTCCCAGCGGGTATTCCACCGTCACCTGCTCAGTGGCAGTACCATCGCGGAAAATTACCCGCAGGGCATTGGCGATCGAGCGCTTGCCGGCTTCCAGATACTCGCGGGTGAAGCGCGCCTCTTCCTTGACGACCATCCTGTCACGCAGCCGGTCGATCTCCGGGTGAGCGGCATGGAAGCCATCTTCATAGTGGTCCGCGTTCAACTCGCCGAAGATCAGCGGCACCGCGACCATGTATTGCAGGCAGTGATCGCGGTCCGCCGCATTGGCGAGCGCGCCCTGCTTGGAGATGATGCGGATCGCCGATTCGTGGGTGGTGATCTCGATGCGCTCGATCTCCTCGAGCCGGTCGCGCACCTCGGGATGGAGCCGGATGGCCGCCTCGGCGGCGGTCTGGGCATGGAATTCAGCCGGGAAGGAGACCTTGAAGAGCACGTTCTCCATCACATAGCTGCCCAGAGGGCGCGCCAGCGTCAGACGTCGCTCGTCTTCGGGCTTGAGCGCGAGATCGCTGTTGCCGTGACTGAAGGAGACATCATTGAAGCCCCACTGCGGCGCGCTGAGGGCACTTGGGACGCCCATCTCACCACGCAGGGCGATGTCCGCCAGCCGCACGCCGCGTGAGGTGGCGTCCCCCGCCGCCCAGCTCTTGCGCGAGCCCGCATTGGGCGCATGACGATAGGTGCGCAGACTCTGGCCATCGACGAAGGCGTGCGACAGCGCCGACAGCAACTGCTCGCGATTCGCCCCCATCAAGCGCGCCGACACGGCGGTGGTCGCGACCTTGACCAGCATGACATGGTCGAGCCCGACGCGATTGAAGCTGTTGTCCAGCGCCAGCACGCCCTGGATCTCGTGGGCCATCACCATGCTCTCCAGCACATCGCGCATCACCAAGGGCGGCTTGCCCAGCGCGACACTCTGGCGCGAGAGGTGATCCGCCACCGCCAGAATGCCGCCGAGATTATCCGAGGGATGCCCCCACTCCGCCGCCAGCCAGGTGTCGTTGTAGTCCAGCCAGCGGATGGTGCAGCCGATGTCCCACGCCGCCTTGACGGGATCGAGACTGAAGGCGGTGCCGGGCACCCGTGCACCATGCGGCACCACGGTCTCGGCCACCAGCGGGCCGAGATGCTTGGTGCATTCCGGGAAGCGCAGCGCCAGGATGCCGCAGCCGAGGGTATCCATCAGACACAGGCGAGCGGTGTCCATCGCCTCTGCCGAGGGACCTGAGCGCACGCTCTTGCCGGCCAGGCCATCTACATCCGTATCCGCATCCGTATCCGCATCCGCGGTATGCAGACCATCGCAATACCCCAGCACATAGTCGGCGATCTGCTGCAGCTCCGGGTCATAGTCTGGGCGCTGGTTGGCGCTGGCCTGATTGGTACTGGCCTGATTGGTGCTGGCCTGGTTGGTACTGACCTGAGTGGCGCTGAGACGGCTTTCGCCCGTCTGATCAGAGGATGGCGTGCTCATGTGTGATCTCCTGTCGTGGATCGTCTTTGCTCGCATGCATCTCCCGCGATACCGGCACGTCCCCCGAAATACCCGAGTCCGCACCACAGAAACGCGAAAGCCGGCCCTCTGCACATGCATGCCAGGCCGGCTTTCATCGGGATGCCGCAAGAGGGATATCAACAGAGATATATTGACAGTAGACCATCGCCTGCCAATGCCGGCGCTAGCGCATCATGGTCTCCGCCGGCACCCGCACCCAGCCTTCCATCAGGATACGCGCGCTGCGACTCATCACGGCCTCACTGACGGTCCATTCGCCCTCGCCTTGCTGGCCGTCACTGACCTGACCCGAGGGTGACTGACGATGGGCACTCGCGCCGACCCTGAGCGTGCCGGAGGGATGTCCGAAGCACACCGAGTCACGCGCGGTGCCATTCTGCCCAGATTCGGCCTCGGCCCCGCCAGCGGCGGCAAGATTGACCAGCGTGCCGGGTACCGCAGCCGCCGCGGCGATGGCGACGGCCGCGGTGCCCATCATGGCATGGTGCAGCTTGCCCATCGACACGGCGCGAATCAGCACGTCGATCTCGTCGGCCTTGATCTCGCGACCACTGGAGACGACGTGATCCACCGGCGGTGCCACGAAGGCGACCTTGGGGGTGTGCTGACGTCTGGCGGCCTCGCCCAGCTCCTGGATCAGTCCCATGCGCAGTGCGCCGTGGGCGCGCAATGTCTCGAGGCGTGCGAGGGCCTCGCCGTCTGCGTTGATCGCCTCCTGCAGCTCGGTGCCCTGATAGCCGAGATCGCGAGCAGCGACGAAGATGGTCGGGATGCCGGCATTGATCAGGGTCGCCTGGATTCGCCCGCCCGCGACCACCGATTCCGGCACTTCCAGCGTATCGACTACATTGCCGGTGGGGAACATGCTGCCCTCGCCGGCGGCGGGGTCGCGGAAGGCGACCGCCACTTCGGCGGCCGGGAAGGTCACGCCATCCAGGGCGAAGTCGCCGGTTTCCTGGACGCGCCCCTCGCACATCGGCACCCGCGCGATGATGGTCTTGGCGATGTTGGCCTGCCAGATACGCACCTCGGCGATGCCATCACGCGGCAGGCGCTCGGCCGGCACCAGGCCCTTCTCGATGGCGAAGGGCCCGACCGCCGCCGAGAGATTGCCGCAGTTGCCGCTCCAATCGACGAAGGGCGAGTCGATGGAGACCTGGCCGAACAGATAGTCGACGTCGTGGTCCGGCTGTTCGCTGCGACTGATGATCACCGTCTTGCTGGTACTGGAGGTCGCGCCCCCCATGCCGTCGATCTGCTTGGCGTAGGGGTCGGGGCTGCCGATCACGCGCAACAGCAGGGCATCACGCGCCGGGCCCGGCACCTGCGCCGCTTCCGGCAGCTCATCGTGCAGGAAGAACACGCCCTTGCTGGTGCCGCCACGCAGATAGGTGGCGGGGATCCTGAGCTGTGCCTGCTGGCTCATGCCGTCACCTCCGCCGCCTTCTCGCCCGGCGCCTGCGAGCTCAGGAAATCTTCGGCGAAGCGCTGCAGCACGCCGCCCGCCGAGTAGATGGAGACTTCCTCACGGGTATCGAGGCGGCAGGTGACCGGCACGCGCTCGAGCTTGCCTGCCTTGTCGCCGGCGGTGCGCTCGATCACCAGCGTGAGTTCTGCCCCCGGCGCCGGCTCGCCTTCGACGGCGTAGATCTCGCTGCCATCCAGCGCCAGCGTCTTGCGCGTGGTACCGGCGGCGAACTGCAGCGGCATCACGCCCATGCCGACCAGATTGGTGCGGTGGATACGCTCGAAACCTTCCGCGACGATGGCCTCGACGCCCGCCAACCGCACGCCCTTGGCCGCCCAGTCACGTGACGAACCCTGACCGTAATCCGCGCCCGCGATGATGATCAACGGCTGCTTGCGCTGCATGTAGGCCTCGATGGCCTCCCACATGCGCACCACCTTGCCTTCCGGCTCCAGGCGCGTGAGCGAGCCCTGCTTGACCTCGCGCTTGCCGTCCGCCCCTTCCACCACGGCCATCTCGTTGATCAGCTTGGGATTGGCGAAGGTGGCCCGCTGCGCGGTGAGGTGATCACCACGGTGAGTGGCGTAGGAATTGAAGTCCTCCTCCGGCAGGCCCATCGCGGCCAGATACTCGCCCGCCGCACTGCTGGCCATGATGGCATTGGAGGGCGACAGGTGATCGGTGGTGATGTTGTCCCCCAGCACCGCCAGTGCCCGCATGCCCTTGAGCGTCGGTGCGCTGGCCAGGCCGCCTTCCCAGTACGGCGGACGACGGATGTAGGTGCTCATCTCGCGCCAGTCGTAGAGCGGACTGGTCGTGTCGTCGCGATCCTGACGGGCCTCGAACATCGGGATGTAGACCTGACGGAAGTGGTCCGGCTTGACGCTGGAGCCGACGATGGCATCGATTTCCTCGTCGCTCGGCCACAGGTCCTTGAGCATGATCGGCGAGCCGTCCGGCGCATGCCCGAGAACGTCCTTCTCGATGTCGAAGCGGATGGTGCCGGCGATGGCGTAGGCGACCACCAGCGGCGGCGAGGCCAGGAAGGCCTGCTTGGCGTAGGGGTGAATACGGCCATCGAAGTTGCGGTTGCCGGACAGTACCGCGGTGGAATAGAGATCGCGATCGACGATTTCCTGCTGGATCGCCGGGTCCAGCGCACCGCTCATGCCATTGCAGGTAGTACAGGCGAAGCCGACGATACCGAAGCCGAGCTGTTCGAGTTCCGGCAGCAGTTCCGCCTCTTCCAGATACAGCTGCACGGCCTTGGAACCCGGCGCCAGCGAGGTCTTGACCCACGGCTTGCGCGTCAGCCCCAGCGCATTGGCGCGTCTGGCCAGCAGGCCGGCGGCGATGACATTGCGCGGATTCGAGGTGTTGGTGCAGCTGGTGATGGCGGCGATGATCACCGCGCCATCCGGCATCAGGTCGCGCCCGTCCTCGTCCTGCTCATGCTCGATCACCCCGGAGATGCCGCGTGCGGCCAGCTCGCTGGTCGGCACGCGACTGTGAGGGTTGGAGGGGCCCGCCAGCGTACGCACCACCGAGGACAGGTCGAAGGTCAGCTCGCGCTCATATTCCACCGCGCCTTCGATATGGCCGCTCTCGTCGGCCCACAGCCCGGTCTCACGCGCGTAGCGCTCGACCAGCGCGATGTTCTCCGGCTCACGCCCGGTCAGGGTCAGATAGTCCAGCGTCTGCTGGTCGATGTAGAACATCGCCGCCGTGGCGCCGTACTCCGGCGTCATGTTGGAGATGGTGGCGCGATCGCCCAGGGTCAGGCTGGCCGCGCCTTCGCCGAAGAATTCCAGATAGGAGGAGACGACCTTTTCGGCGCGCAGGAATTCGGTCAGCGCCAGCACGATGTCGGTGGCGGTGATGCCCGGCTGCGGACGCCCGGTGAGGCGCACGCCGATGATGTCCGGCAGACGCATGTAGGAGGCGCGCCCCAGCATCACGCTCTCGGCCTCCAGCCCGCCGACGCCGACGGCGATCACGCCCAGCGCATCGACATGCGGCGTGTGGCTGTCGGTGCCCACCAGGGTATCCGGGAAGGCGACCTGATGCCCCTTCTCATCGGCGCGCGACTCGATCACCGGCGACATCCGCTCCAGATTGATCTGGTGCATGATGCCGTTGCCCGGTGGGATCACGTCGATGTTCTCGAAGGCCTGACGGGTCCAGTCGATGAAGTGGAAGCGGTCCTCGTTGCGCCGCTCCTCGATGGCGCGGTTCTTGGCGAAGGCGTCCTTGTCGAAGCCGGCGTGCTCCACCGCCAGCGAGTGGTCGACGATCAACTGGGTCGGCACCACCGGGTTGACCTTGGCCGGGTCTCCTCCGCGCTCGGCGATGGCATCGCGCAGACCGGCCAGGTCGACCAGCGCGGTCTGACCGAGGATGTCATGGCACACCACGCGCGCGGGGTACCACGGAAAATCGAGATCACGCCGACGTTCGATCAATTGCACGAGGCTGTCACGAAACTGATCCGGCGGGCAGCGACGCACCAGGTTCTCGGCCAGTACGCGTGAGGTATAGGGCAGACCGGCGTAGGCGCCGGGGGCGATGTCTTCCACGGCGGCACGCGCATCGAAGTAGTCGACCGGGGTACCCGGTGACGCCGTGCCAGGCAGGGGTTTGCGATACTCGGTATTCATGGGCATCCGGACTCATCAGGCGGTCAAGAAAACGATCGGCCAGCACGCTGACTGGCCGAGGAAAGGGTCAGTCGCGCTGCTCGATGGGCAGCCAGTCGCAATGCTCCGGGCCGGTGTAATCGGCGCTCGGGCGGATGATGCGATTGTTGGCGCGTTGCTCGAAGACATGCGCCGCCCAGCCGGTCAGGCGTGAACAGACGAAGATCGGCGTGAACAACTTGGTGGGAATGCCCATGAAGTGATAGGCGCTGGCGTGGAAGAAGTCGGCATTGCAGAACAGCTTCTTCTCGCGCCACATCACGGCTTCGACGCGCTCGGAGACGGCGTAGAGCTGAGTGTCGCCCACATCCTCGGACAGCTTGCGTGACCACTCCTTGATGATGGCGTTGCGCGGGTCACGTTCACGGTAGATGGCGTGACCAAAGCCCATGATCTTCTCGCGGCGCTCCAGCATGCCGAGAATCTCGCGCTCGGCTTCCTCCGGTGAGCGCCAGTGCTCGATCATCGCCATCGCCGCCTCGTTGGCACCGCCATGCAGCGGTCCGCGCAGCGAGCCGATGGCCCCGGTCACGCAGGAGTGCAGATCAGAAAGCGTCGAGGCGCAGACACGCGCGGTGAAGGTCGAGGCATTGAACTCGTGCTCGGCATAGAGGATCAGCGAGGTATTTATCACCGCGGCATGCAGCTCGCTGGGGGCCTCGCCGTGCAACAGGTGCAGGAAGTGCGCGCCGATGGAGTCGTCATCGGTCTCGGTGTCGATGCGCACGCCATCATGGCTGAAGCGATACCAGTAATTGATGATCGACGGGAACACCGCCAGCATGCGGTCGGCCTGCTCGGACTGCTCATCGAAGCTCTCTTCGGTCTCCAGATTGCCGAGCATCGAGCAACCGGTGCGCATCACGTCCATCGGGTGAGCGCTGGCCGGAATCTGCTCCAGTACCGCCTTCAGGGCATCCGGCAGGCCACGCAGGCCCTTGAGGCGCGTGATGTAGGCGTCCAGCTCCGAACGATTGGGCAACTTGCCCTTGAGCAGCAGATAGGCGACTTCTTCAAAGCTTGCGTGGGCGGCGAGATCCTCCAGATCGTAGCCGCGATAGCGCAGGCCGGAGCCGGTCTGGCCGACGGTGCACAGGGCGGTCTCGCCGGCACTCTGGCCGCGCAGGCCGCTGGAGGCACTAGGGCTCGGGGTAGCGGTGGTATCTGACATGGCGCGATCTCCTTGGCAGTGACGTCATTGAGTTGTTCTTTTTCTTGTAGGGCATAAAGCGTCAAGCCCCTCGCCGGCCAGGCGTTTGCCAGCGAGGGAGAAACGGTCGGGCCGGAAGTGCCGGCCCGTGAAGCCAATGGCCTCCTGATGCGAGACATGGCGTCCGTCTCGAGCGTCTGGCATCAATCCTTGCGGCTTTCGGCCTCGAACAGGGTGTCCAGCTTCTGCTCGAAGGTGTGGTAATCGAGGAAGTCGTAGAGCTCCATGCGGGTCTGCATGTCGTCGACCACGTCCTTCTGGTCACCCTTGTCGTGGATGTTCTGGTAGACCTTGAGGGCGGCCGCGTTCATGGCGCGGAAGGCCGACAGCGGATAGAGCACCATCCGGCAGCCGACGTCGCCCAGCTCGCGCTGATTGAACAGCGGCGTGGCGCCGAATTCGGTGATGTTGGCCAGAATCGGCGCGTCGACGCCCTCGCAGAAGGCGCGGTAGTCCTCGAGGGTATGCACCGCCTCGGCGAAGATGGCGTCCGCCCCGGCCTCGACACAGGCATTGGCACGCGCCACGGCGGCCTCGAGCCCTTCCTTCTGGAAGGCATCGGTACGCGCGATCAGATAGAAGTCGTCGTCACGGCGGGCATCGGCGGCCGCCTTGATGCGGTCGACCATCTCCTGACTGGAGACGATGGCCTTGTTGGGGCGATGTCCGCAGCGCTTCTGGGCAACCTGGTCTTCCAGGTGCACGGCAGCGACACCGGCGCGCTCCATCTCCTGAATGGTGCGTGCGATGTTGAAGGCGCCGCCCCAGCCGGTGTCGATGTCCACCAGCAGCGGCAGCTCGCTGGCGGCGGTGATGCGGCGCGCATCTTCCAGCACGTCATTCATGCTGGTCATGCCCAGGTCCGGCAGGCCGTAGGAGGCGTTGGCCACGCCGCCACCGGACAGGTAGATCGCCTGATGCCCGACGCGCTCGGCCATGATGGCGGTATAGGCATTGATGGTGCCGACGATGGGCAGCGGACGATTGGCTTCCAGCGCCGCGCGGAAGCGGGCGCCGGGGCTTGGCAAGGCGGTGGAACTCAGATGGCGTGACATGACATCTCCCGGGCTGGGCCCATGACGGGGTTGGAATTGTTGGTGGTGATCCGGTCGCAAGCGGTGTGGCAGTTCACTCCTCGCCCTGCTCTTCCTTGAGCGTGGCGGCATAGCGGCGGGCGACGTTCTCCCGCGATGCGCTGACGTGGCGCCGCATCAGCAGCTCCGCCAGCTCCTCGTCGCCGGCCTCGATGGCATCGACGATACGGTGGTGCTCGACGAAGGCCTTCTGCGGACGCGAGCCACTGGCGCTGAACTGGGTGCGATACATGCGCACCAGGTAGTAGAGGTCGTCGCAGAGAATCGTCATCAGCATGTGGTTATGGCTGCCGAGGACGATCTGATAGTGGAAGTCGAGATCGCCTTCCTTCTGGAAGTAGGCGGTGCCGGTCTTGAGGTCCGACTGCTGCTCGTGGGTCTTGAGCACGCTGCGCAGCCGCGTGACCTCCTCCTGCGTCATGTGCCGCGCCGCCAGACGCGCGGCCATGCTCTCCAGCGCCTCACGCACGTCGAACAGCTCCAGCAGCTCGGTCATCGAGAGCTTGACCACCCGCGCGCCGACGTGGGGCACGCGCTCGATCAGGCGATGAACCTCGAGGCGACGCATCGCCTCGCGCAGCGGGCCGCGCGAGATGCCATAGGCCTGCGCCAGCCCCGGCTCGGTGATCTTGCTGCCCGGTGCCAGCTCGCCGCGCACGATGGCGTCCTGCAGCTGGTGGAAGACGCGCTCGGCCAGAGTGCGCACCTCAGGCGCCGGAGCACTCGCGGAGGCGGTGTGGCCTGCCTGCTCGGCAGTGGCGCCGCGTGCGAGGCTTCGAGCGGTGGTGGCATTGTGAAAGGCATCGGTGGTCATGGCGGTCAGGCAATCCGGCTGGACAAGGGGCTGAGACAGGACAATGGCGATGAGGGACTTTCAGCACCATTGTCGACAATCATTCAATGACTGCCAGACTAGCCAGCGAGCCTGAGTGGGTCAAGATGCAATCCGCCAAATCCTCTACACCTTTGGCGTAAGAGAGCTGGCATGCGCTGGATAAACGGCTGCCAGAACAAGGCCGAACCGCCTGATACGCCGCCATGCCAGTCTTCCCACGCCGACAGGCCAGAGGCACTCCAGCCGGTAGCGGCCGAGACGAAAGACGCCCCGCCAGCACAGGCTGACGGGGCGTCTTGAGTCTCAATGCCAGACCGTTCATCGGTCGGCTTGTCGACAATCATGCGTTTTATGTGAAGCTGAGCTCCGCGCCGATGCGGCGGGGTTTCTGGAAAGGCAGCGAGTGATCGGTGCCGGGGATTTCCAGCGATTGCCAACCCGCATGACGTTCGGCCAGCAGGCTGTGATAGTCGCGCAGGGTCTGCGGGCTCTTGCCGCCGACCAGGCTGCGTACCTCGCTGCCTGAGGCCAGCACGTCGGCCAGCAGCGCCTCGCGGTCGATCTCGCGCACGGCATGCGTGACACAGTCCAGCGCATTGGCGAAGCCCAGATAGCGATGTGCCAGTCGCGCCACCATCATGCGCTCGGCGCGCGGGTTGCGCGTGCGATGCGGCGAGATGAGATCGAGGAAGGCGGTGATGCCCGCCTCGGGGCTTGAGGCTTCGCGCATGGCGCGCGCCGCCTCGGCGTAGCCGTCACGCACCTTGAGCATGGTGGCGTGGCATTCGCGCTCCAGCAGTGCCGGTTCCAGCAGGCTGATGTCGCCGACCTTCACCTCCGGGCGCTCGGCGCGCAGACGCTGGACGAGACGCATGGCGACCAGCCCGCCGAAGCTGTAGCCGATCAGGTCGAAATGCGTGATGCGCTGGGTCTCGATCAACGCCATCACGTCCTCGACCACCTGCTCGAGGGTGAAAGGAGGCTCGCCGCCCTGCGGTGCCAGCGTCTGCCCCATGCCACGCAGGTCCGGGATGATCAGCTCATCATGGGCCGTGAGATGCCCGACCAGCGGTGCCCAGGTCAGCGTGCCGGCCACGCCCGCGCCGTGCAGCATCAGCAGTCGACGCCCGCCCTGTGCGTCATGCCGCTTGAGACGCTGCCAGAAGATGTTCTGATCGGGACGTGACAGCAGATGTTGGCCATGTTCGAACTCGGGATGCATGCAGGGGCTCCGGTGGGGTGCCAGGGGCTGGGCAAGAGGGCTGGGCGAACGTCAGCACGTGCGTCAGGGCAGTCATCGATGACGGCGCAAGGCGTTCGGAGGCAGGCACCTTAATCAGCGCACGGGAGAACGGCAAGCCGACAAGGCCAGCCCCTCACCGGAATCCGCACGCATGGGCGGACAAAACGCCTTCGGATGCCTAGAATGCCCTGTCCGCCAACGGAAGCTGTCATGACCATCTCGCTCGAAATCAACGCCCTGCCCTACGCCCTCGCCGCCGAGGATGAAGCCTCCACGCTGTCGCGCTTCGCACGCCTGCGCTCACGTCCCGACGCCGTGCTGCTCGACAGCGGCCAGCCGTCGCTGGCCGGTGGCCGCTTCGACATCATCAGCAGCGACCCGCTGGCCGTGCTGGAGCAAGGCCCACACGGCGGCAAGCTCACTGGCCCGCTGCCGGAGTCGATGCGTGACCTGAGCCAGTTCAGTGAAGCGCTGGAGCGCCTCGCCCGCCTGCCGGTGATCGAGGCCCAGCGCCAGCTGCTGACCTTGCTGCCACAGACGCTGGCAGGCGAAGAGCTCGCCCGGCACGACCTGAGCGCCGAGGACCTGCCGTTCATCGCCGGCCTGCTGGGCTACTGGAGCTACGACTTCGGGCGCGCGCTGGAAGACCTGCCTGCCACGACCGAGGACGATATCGCGCTACCCTGGGCACGCCTCGGTCTCTATGACTGGGCATTGATCAGTGACCATCAGCGCCAGCAGAGCTGGCTGATCGCCTCGCCCCAACGGCGCAGACAGGTGCTTGAGTGGCTAGAGCAACCGGCACCGCGCAGCGCAGACTTCGCCCTCGACACCCCCTTCGCGCCACTGCTGGACCGCGCGGGCTACGGCGAACGCTTCCGTCAGGTGATGGAGTATCTGCACGCCGGTGACTGCTATCAGATCAACCTGACCCAGCGCTTCTCCGCCGACTGCAGTGGCGACAGCTGGGATGCCTACCTGCGCCTGCGTCAGGCCACGCCGACACCTTACGCCGGCTATCTGAGCTGGCAGGACGCCCAGGGTGAGGAGATGGCGATCGTCTCCGTCTCGCCGGAGCGCTTCGTCGAGGTCAATCATCGCGCGGTCGAGACCAAGCCGATCAAGGGCACCCGCGCACGCGGCGCGACGCCGGAAGAGGACGCCCGGCTGGCCGCTGAGCTGCTGGAAAGCCCCAAGGATCGCGCCGAGAACGTGATGATCGTCGATCTGCTGCGCAATGACCTGGGCCGCGTCTCCGCGCCCGGCAGCGTCAAGGTGCCCTCACTGTGCGCGCTGGAGAGCTACGCCAACGTGCACCATTCCGTCAGCACCATCACCAGCACCCTGGATGAAGGACGCGATGCGCTGGATCTGCTCGGCGCCGCCTTCCCCGGCGGCTCCATCACCGGCGCGCCCAAGATCCGCGCCATGCAGATCATCGAGGAGCTGGAGCCGGTACGCCGCAGCGCCTATTGCGGCAGCCTCGGCTATCTGGATATCCGCGGCCACATGGATACCTCCATCGCGATCCGCACGGCGGTGATCGCCGAGGGCCAGGTGCATCTGTGGGGCGGCGGCGGTCTGGTCGCCGACTCCGAGGAAGAGGCCGAATACCGCGAGAGCCTGGCCAAGATCCAGCGCCTGATGGAAGCGCTGGGCTGACAGGCGGCGTTATAAGGCGTCATGAGCGCCATAACTCGATGGCATATAACGTTCGAACGAATTCGTATTGGGGAAGCAGTGCCTGCCTTTGATAGGGTAGGCGCATTCCTGCACGTCTCCTTGAGCGCTACCCGCCTCTGCTGATGGTCTTTTCTTGCCATTGATCAGCCCTGCGCCCCGCTCCATCGGACGTGCCCTCGTTCTGGAGACTCCTCATGTCCGATACCTTCGATCTCACCCGCATCAATGCCGAATTCGGCAACGACCCGGAAGCCCTGACCCGCTGGGCCCTGTCGCTGGACAAGCACGCCATCTGCACCACCAACTTCCGTCCCTTCGAGGCGGTGATCCTGCACATGGTGACGCGCTTCCGTCCTGACATCCCGATCGTGTGGATGGACAACGGCTACAACACCGATGCCACCTATCGCTTCGCCGATGAGGTGACGCGCAAGCTGAACCTGAACCGCATCATCTATCTGCCGCAGCGCACTCGCGCCCACCGTGAAGCCGTCGATGGCCTCACGCCGCATATCGATGACCCGCGCCACGAAGCCTTCACCCATGAAGTGAAGCTCGAACCCTTCGAGCGTGCGCTGCGCGAGCTGAACCCCGAGATGTGGTTCACCGCCGTGCGCGCCAGTGACACCGCCTTCCGTGCCGGCATGCAGCCGGTCTCGCTGAACGGCGATGGCCTGATCAAGGTCGCCCCGGTGCTCAACTGGTCATCCAAGCAGATGCACGAGTATCTGGTCGCCCACGACCTGCCCAACGAGTTCGACTACGTCGACCCGACCAAGGCGGAAGACAACCGCGAATGTGGCCTGCACCTGGCACACTGAGCCCTGTGGTTGAAGCTGTGCGCTCGAACCGCCCAGCCAGCAAAAAGCCCGCCTCTCAGGAGGCGGGCTTTTTCATCTGCGCTGTGGCAGATCAGGCGAGCGGCACTCAGTCCACCGACACTCAGCCCACCGGGGCTCAGCGCACCGGCAGCTCGATGTCGTGGAAGATCTCGTGCTCGTGGCGCGGGCCGGCGGCCAGCGCCGCTTCGACACGCTCGCGCGTCAGGTGCGGCGCGAAGCGCTCGACGAATTCGAACATGTAGCTGCGCATGAAGGTGCCGCGACGGATGCCGATCTTGGTCGTGGAGCTCTCGAACAGATGCGTGGCGTCCAGTGCGACCAGGTCCTCATCGGTCACCTCGTCCACCGCCATGTGCGCGACGATGCCGATGCCCATGCCGAGACGCACATAGGTCTTGATGACATCGGCGTCCGAGGCGGTCAGCACCACGTTGGGCGCCAGGCCATGGGACTTGAAGGCATCATCCAGCTGGCTGCGCCCGGTGAAGCCATAGGTGTAGGTGACCAGCGCATAACTGGCCAGCGACTCGAGGGTCAGTTCCTCGCCATTGGCCAGCGGATGATCCTTGGGCACCAGCACGCAGCGGTTCCAGCGATAGCACGGCAGCAGGATGAGGTCGTTGAACAGCTCCAGCGACTCGGTGCAGATGGCGAAATCGGCCTGACCTTCACTGACCATGTTGGCGATCTGCTTCGGCGTGCCCTGCTGCATGTGCAGCGCGACATCCGGGTACTTGCGCGTGAAATCGGCGATCACCGGTGGCAAGGCATAACGCGCCTGGGTGTGCGTGGTGGCGATCGACAGGCTGCCGCGACGGTCGTCACTGTGCTCCTGGGCAACGTGCTTGATGTTCTCCACCGTGCGCAGCACCTGGCTTGCCAGCTCGACGATGGACTCGCCGGCCGGGGTCACCCGCGTCAGATGCTTGCCACTGCGTGCGAAGATTTCGACGCCAAGCTCATCTTCCAGCAGACGAATCTGCTTGGAAATGCCCGGCTGGGAGGTATACAGACTTTGCGCGGTGGCGGACACGTTCAGGTTGTGACGGGTGACTTCCCAGATATAACGCAACTGCTGGAGTTTCATGCGGCTTCACTCTCCTGAGAAGCACCATCGACGCGACGCGGCGTGACAGTGGCCCGGACATGGCCGGTCACCTTGCTAAGATGATCGGGCGATAAAATCATGAATAATGATTCCTTTCGGGAATATACGCTCAAGAGTAGATTGGCGACAGTAACCTGACAAGGGGGTAGGTAGGGATGGAAGTCACACAACTGCTGCTATACGTGCTGGCAGGCGCCGGAGTGGGTTTCGCGGTCGGTGTCACTGGCGTGGGCGGCGGCTCGCTGATGACGCCCCTATTGTTGATGTTCGGCTTCCCGCCGCACATCGCCGTGGGCACCGACCTGCTCTATGCCTCCATTACCAAGGCGGGCGGCGCCTTCGCGCACCATCGCCAGGGCCATGTGGACTGGACCATCGCCCGGCGCCTGGCCATCGGCTCGCTGCCGGCGGCGCTGTTGACGATTGCGGTCCTGCATACCTTCTTCACTGACCCCACCGCCTACGCGGGCCTGATCAAGGGCATGCTGGGCGTGATGTTGATCCTCACCGCCGGCGTGCTGCTGTTCAAGAAGCGCCTGCTGGGGCTGATCAGCCCGGAAAGCTTCATCGTGCGCCACGCGGCACCGCTGACCGTACTTTCCGGCATCGTGCTCGGCGTGTGCGTCACCCTGTCCTCCGTGGGTGCCGGCGCCTTCGGTGCTGCCGTGCTGATCATGCTGTTCCCGCTGTTGAGCACCGCGCGCATCGTCGGCACCGATATCGCTCACGCGGTCCCGCTGACCCTGGTCGCGGGACTGGGCCACCTGTGGCTGGGCAACGTCGACTTCCTGTTGCTCGGCGCATTGCTGGTCGGCTCACTGCCCGCCATCAGCCTGGGCGCACGCCTGACACGCCACATGCCCAGCGGCCTGCTGCAGGGCCTGCTGACGACACTGCTGCTGGGGCTGGGCATCCGTTACGCCTTCTTCTGAGCTCTCCTTGTTGCGGGATCCTTCGCATAGGCAATACCAAAGTCGGGGCAGGCAATCCACATTGCCTGCCCCGTTGCTATTCCCTCAAACCAATAAAACAGCTATAAAAACACTAGCGATCATAACCCCGTGCTATTGAGCCGATGGACAATGCCCATTTGTCAGTGATGCAAAGTGGCGCTACCATCGGACGCAGCCTGCATGTCCGGCAATGCCGCAGACAGCGAAACGAATCCCCTGGAGAAACAAGATGTCCAATCACGTCGATGTCACCGGCGCCAACTTCGAACAGGAAGTTCTCAACGCTGAAGCCCCGGTCCTGCTGAAGTTCTGGGCCCCGTGGTGTGGTCCGTGCAAGATGATGGCGCCGGTCGTCGAAGAAGTCGCCAACGAGAAAGGCGAAGGCCTGAAGATCGTCAACGTCAATGTCGATGACGCGCCGGAAATCGCTGCCGAGCAAGGCGTGCGTGGCGTGCCGACCGTGATCCTGTTCAAGTCCGGCGCCAAGGTCGCCTCTCTGGTCGGTGCCCAGTCCAAGGGTCAGCTGAGCCAGTTCATCGAGCAGAACCTCTGAGTCGACTTGCTGACAGGTGACTGCCCGCCAGCCACCGCGCACTGATTCGATAACCAAAGGCCCCGTCACGCACAGCGTGACGGGGCCTTTGGCATTCTGACAGCGGGTCATCCACGCAGAGCTGGCTCGCGGGTCATTCCTCCGCCAAGCGTCTACGACGGCGAATCCGGCGCACGGAGGGGCCCAGCAGACGCGCCGCCCAGCGCGTGCCCGGGTGCGAGTCGAAGGCGATCTTGAGCGTCATGGTGATCGGCACCGACAACAGCATGCCCACCGGCCCGAACACCCAGCCCCACACCACCAGCGACAGGAAGGCGGCCAGCGTCGACAGCCCCAGGGTGCGCCCCATCACGCGCGGTTCGATCAAGTTGCCGAGAATGAAGTTGATCGCCAGATAACAGCCGCCCAGCATCAGCGCCTTGACCGCGCCCCCCTCCGGCATCACCAGCGTCAGCAACACCGCAGGCACCGCGGCCAGCGCCGAGCCGATGTTGGGGATGTAGTTGAGGCAGAAGGCCAGCGTGGCCCACAGGAAGGCGAACTCCACATCGAGCACCAGACAGCTGATCGCGACCAGTCCCCCGGTCACGAGGCTGATCAAGGTCTTGACCGCCAGATAGCGGCGCAGCGTCAGCGAGAACAGCGTGAAGCGGCGCAGGCTGACATGCGGGCTGCGCAGCGTGCTGACCAGCTTGTCGCGCAGTGACAATGCCTCATAGAGCAGGAAGGTGGCCGTCAGCACGATGATCACGCTCGAGGACAGAAGCCCCCCCAGCCCGGTCAGCAGGTTCGGCACCCACTGGGTCAACGAGGCCGGATCGACCAGCTCGCTGAAACGGGCCGGCGCGATGGATACGCCGCTGTCCGCCAGCCATTCCAGCATGCTCTGATACTGTTCGCGCAGGCTCTCCTCAAGCTTGGGCATCTCATCGCTGAACAGGGTGAAGCGCGAGACCAGCAGCGCCGTCAGCGACGAGAACAGCACACAGACCGTCAGGATGACGATCGGCACTCCGAAGCGTTGCCCGATACCGTGACGGGCCAGCCAGCGCACCGGCGCATCGCAGACCGCGGCGACGAACACCGCCAGCAGCAGCGGCACCACCAGGTCCGCCGCCAGCTTGAGGCCGCCGATGATGATGACCACTGCGGCCATGCCGACCAGCAAGGGGTGAATCTCCAGCGCGCGGCGCACGTTGGGCGCATGGCGAGAACGTCCGGAGCGTTCGAGCGCCTCCTGCTGACGCTCGTCGCGTGGCACCTGCATGCGTGTCACGGCCTCCTCGATGGAAGTGCCCTCACTGACGCTGCGTGGCTCGCCAACGCTATCGTCGGGCGCTTGCGCATCGGCCATCTGCGCCTCGGGCGGCACTTCCTCGTGTCGCGATCTTTCGTCAGGCGTATCGTTCGCGTGCATCCTGCGCCACCTATCCTGTCAGTGCTTGCCATCAGTACTTGCCATCAGTACATGCCATAAGTACTTGCGCGTCACTGCCCCGCGGGCTCCTCGGGACAGCCTTCGATGCGCCTATCTTGGGCGCATGCCTGTCACAAGCCAAGACTGAAACGAGATTGATTGCTCGTGTCGGGAAAAACTCCTGCCTGACACCAAGCGCACAAAAAATGGGGAGACCGAAGTCTCCCCAAGGGTACCGAGTCAGAGCGCACTGACTGGAGGCATAAGACACGACTGTTGCCGATACATCGAACTGCTGAGTCTTGAAACTGCTGTCAGGCTTGAAGCCATTATCAGATCTCGAAGCCGCTGCCGAAGCCTTCCACCGTCGGCGCCATCAGCGTCTCGCCACCGGCGCGCATCATCGCGGCATGGCCTTGCGTGCGCGGCAGGATGCGCTGGAAGTAGAAGCGCGCGGTATCCAGCTTGGCCTGATAGAAGGCAGCGTCCCCTTCGCCAGCCGCCAGCGCGGCCCTGGCCGTCTCACCGGCCCGCGCCCACAGGTAGCCCAGCGTGACGTAACCGGCATACATCAGGTAATCGACACTGGCCGCGCCGACCGCTTCGCGGTCCTGCATCGCGCCCATGCCCACCGCCATGGTCAACTCGCCCCATTCGCGGTTGAGCTCGGCGAGCGGATTGGCAAACTCGCTGCCTTCGCTGGCCTGGCAGAACTTGTGGATCTCCTTGGTGAAGACCTTGAGCGATTCGCCCTGGCTCATCAGGATCTTGCGGCCCAGCAGGTCCAGCGCCTGGATACCGGTGGTGCCTTCATAGAGCAGGGTGATGCGCGCATCGCGCACGAACTGCTCCATGCCCCATTCCTGAATGAAGCCGTGGCCGCCATAGACCTGCACGCCATGATTGGTCGCCTCGAAGCCGGTCTCGGTCAGGAAGGCCTTGACGATGGGCGTCAGCAGGCCGAGCAAGGTATCGGCACGCGCCTTGTCTTCGCTGTCCGGGGCATTCTCGACGATGTCATTGAACTGGGCGGCGTACATCACCAGCATGCGCCCGCCCTCGGCGATGGCCTTCTGGGTCAGCAGCATGCGGCGCACGTCCGGATGCACGATGATCGGGTCGGCCGCCTTCTCCGGCGCCTTGGCACCAGACAGGGCACGCATCTGCAGGCGGTCACGCGCATAGCTCAGCGCATTCTGGAAGCTGGCCTCGGCCAGCGCCACGCCCTGGATCCCCACGCCGAGACGCGCGGCATTCATCATGGTGAACATGCAGGCCAGTCCCTTGTGCGGCGGGCCGACCAGATAGCCTGTGGCGGAATCGAAGTTCATCACGCAGGTCGCGTTGCCGTGAATGCCCATCTTGTGCTCGATGGAGCCACAGCTGACACCGTTGCGCTCACCGGCCTCGCCATTGGCGTCGGGCAGGAACTTGGGCACCACGAACAGCGAGATGCCACGCGAGCCTTCCGGAGCATCCGGCAGCTTGGCCAGCACCAGGTGCACGATGTTCTCGGAAAGATCGTGCTCACCGGCCGAGATGAAGATCTTGGTGCCGCTGATGCGGTAGCCCTTGCTGCCATCGCTGTCATCCAGAGGCACGGCGCGGGTCTTGATCAGCCCAAGGTCCGTGCCGCAATGCGGTTCGGTCAGGCACATGGTGCCAGTCCAGCTGCCTTCGACCAGCTTGGTCAGATAGGTCTGCTTGAGCACCTCGCTGCCGTGATGCTCGAGTGCATTCATCGCGCCATGCGACAGGCCCGGATACATGCCCCACGACAGGTTGGCGGAGGCGACCATTTCCGAGAGCACCATCGCCAGTGACGGCGGCAGACCCTGACCACCATGCTCCGGTGAGGCAGCCAGGCTCGGCCAGCCGCCCTCGACATACTGCTGATAGGCAGCCTTGAAGCCGCTCGGCGCCGTGACCTCGCCGCCCTCGAAGGTACAGCCCTCGCGGTCGCCCGACTGGTTCAGCGGCGTCAGCACCTCGTGCGCGAAGCGTGCGCCCTCCTCGAGGATGGCAGTCACGATATCGTCGCTGGCCTCATCGCCACCCGGCAGGCTGGCATAGTGCGCGGGATAGTCGAGCAACTCATTCATCACGAAGCGGATGTCGCGCAACGGCGCCTGATAGTCCGGCATGCTTTACTCCTTGAGCCGTCGCGACGCGGCGGCGCTGACCTGAACAACGACAGGTGGCGGCAGGACGCTTGTCAGGCGGCGCAACACTCACTCGAGCAATGAAGAAGCGAGTCGCTGACGGCGAACAGGTCTGACGCAACACTATCAAACATGTGTTTGAAATTAACGCCTCCTTCGCCATACCGTCAAGCGGTCGTTTGATTTCTGGCCTGCGACATTGGTGGCAAGCCCTGCCTCCAGGCCGCGCCGCGCGCACGGCAGGCACAAAAAGACACACACTAAAAACAGACACAAAAAAGCCCGACCGCAGCCGCGGTCGAGCAATATCTCCCCCAGAGATAACCTGTCCTGCAAGATTCCTTGTGTACCGTGCTCTCTCCCGAGAGCCGATCCAGAGAGCCCGATCCAGAGAGCCCGATCCAGACGATAAAGGCCTTGCCCGCCAGCCTCAGGCCATGCGAATGCTGCCATCGAGGCGGATCACCTCACCGTTGAGCATGCTGTTGGTGATGATGTGCTCGGCCAGACGCGCGAATTCATCGGGCTTGCCCAGACGCTTGGGAAACGGCACCGCCTCGCACAGCGCTTCGCGAGCCGACTCCGTGATGCCGGCCATCATCGGTGTCTCGAACACGCCGGGCGCAATCGCCATCACGCGAATGCCATGGCGTGCCAGCTCACGTGCCATCGGCAGCGTCATGCCGGCGACCCCGGCCTTGGAGGCGCTATAGGCACACTGCCCCACCTGGCCATCGAAGGCCGCGACCGAGGCGGTATTGAGAATGATGCCCCGCTCGCCGTCCTCGCCTTCGGCGGCATTGCGCGCCATGCGTGCCGCCGTCAGGCGCGCCACGTTGAAGGTGCCGCTCAGATTGATCGCCAGCGTCTTCTCGAAGCCCTCCAGCGGAGCAGGCTCGCCGTCACGGTCCACCAGCTTGGCGACGCTCACCACACCGGCACAGTGGATCACCCCATGAATGGCACCGAAGGTCTGCTCCGCGACATCCAGCGCGGCCTCGACACTGGCGCTGTCGGTGATGTCGCAATGACAGAAGCGTGCCGCCTCCCCCAGCGCATCGGCCTGTTCACGTGCGGCCTCGGCAAGGTCCGCCAGCACCACCTGGCCGCCGGCCGCGACGATACGTGAGGCCGTGGCGGCCCCGAGGCCGGATGCTGCGCCGGTGATCAGAAAGCAGTGGTCGGCGATCTTCATGAAACGAGTCTCCCGAAAGGTGATGGCAGGAAAGGTGATGAGAGCCAGGTGTTGACAGACCTGTGGTAACAGGCGCGTGGTAACAGGCGCGTGGTAACAGGCGCGTGGTAACAGGCGCGTGGTAACAGGCGCGTGGTAACAGACAAGCCCCGTCGGATAGCCGGCCGTGCCTGAAAGCCAGGTATATGGCTTGGTATTCAGCTCGCACGCGCCTGCGCCCGCAGCAGGAAACGCTGGATCTTGCCCGACGGCGTCTTGGGCAGGCTGTCGACGAAGTCGATCTCGCGCGGATAGCTGTGCGCCGAGAGTCGCTGACGCACACTGGTGCGAATTTCCTCCGCCAGCTCGTCACTGCCGACATGGCCATCGCGCAGCACCACATAGGCCTTGATGATCTCGCCACGCAGCGCATCCGGCTTGCCGACCGCCGCCGATTCCGCCACCGCCGGATGTACCAGCACAGCGTTCTCGACATCCGCCGGGCCGACGCGATAGCCCGCGGTGGTGATGATGTCGTCATCACGCCCGGCAAAGGTGAAGCGGCCATCGGGCTCTGCCACCACCACGTCTCCAGTCAGGTAATAGCCCTCGACGCAGGGCTGTTTCTCCTGCCAGGTGTAGCCGGCGAAGAAGTGCGCGGGCGAGCGGGCGATATCCACCGCCAGCACACCCGGCTCGCCCGGCGGCAGTTCACGATACTCGGCATCGAGCACGGCGAGTCGATAGCCGGGCAGCGGGAAGCCGACACTGCCGACCACGACCTCATGGGCCAGCGCGTGATGATTGCAGCAGGTCATGCCGGTCTCGGTCTGACCGTAATGGTCCATCACCGCACAGCCCAGCTCCCGCGCGACCCAGCCCACCACCTCGGTGTTGAGGGGCTCGCCGGCGGAGCTTGCGACCCGCAGGTTCAGGCGCTCGAAGGCGCCTTCACCGAGCCCGGAGGCCTTGAGCATGCGATAGGCCGTGGGCGCGGCCGCGAAATTGTCGATGCGGTGACGCTCCATGAAGGCCAGACCGCCTTCTGCACTGAACGGCGCCTGCATGAAGTAGGTGGTGGCACCCAGCAACAGCGGGCCGGTGATGGCGTAGTAGAGGCCGTAGGCCCAGCCGGGATCGGCCATGTTCCAGAAGCGCTCGCCGGGGCGCAGGTCCACCGCCAGGCGTTGATAGAGCCAGAAGGCAGGCAGCGCATTCAGCGCCACCGCCACGCCCTTGGGCTTGCCGACCGTGCCGGAGGTGAACATCTGCAGGAAGGGCGCCTCCGCCGGAAGCCACACTGGCGGCTCGGTCAGTGGCTCGCTCTGCATCAATGTCTGCCAGTCGAGATCGCCCGCCTCCAGCGCATCTCCCTCACCGCGCACGCAGATGATCACGGGATGGCGGGCAAGCTCAGTGAACTTGCTGCGCTGGCTCGTCTCGGTGATCACGATCTGCGTCTCGGCGCGCGCCAGGCGATAGTCGAGCGCATCGGTGCCGAAGGCGGTGAACAGCGGCTGATAGACGGCGCCCAACCGCCAGGTCGCGGCCAGCGCGATCATCAGCTCCGGCGTGCGCGACAGCATGCAGGCGACCCGCTGCCCCGCCATCACGCCCTGTGCCTTCAAGGCAGCCGCCATCCGCGCGCTCTGCTCATCGAGCTGTGCGTAACTCAGCTCACGCACCCGGCCCTGTTCGTCTTCGTGGACCAGCGCGATACGATCGCCCTGCCCGGCGCGCAGATGACGCCCGACACACGCCTCATAGGCATTGCCGAGCTCGCCCTCGCCGTCGAGCGGCGTGGTGAACAATTCATCGCGCAGTGCCTGGATATCGAAGGCGGCCAGATAATCGCTCAGCGTCTGGCTGGCGGCGGGTTGCATGGCGTGTGAATTCGCAGATGTAGCAGAGGCGGCGCGTGACGTGCGGTTTGTTGTTGTATCGCTTGGCGTCATGGCGTGACTGGCTCCTGAGTGGTGCTCCGGGGCGATGTGAGATGACTGGGCGCCATCCATCTACAGTTAACGTAAACGTCAAGTTAGCGACAAGCCTGTCGGGCGGCAAGCATTGTGACGCTCGACTGGCCAAAAGTTGCAGACGCCGTGTAACGGACGGCGTGTAACGCACGCTGCGTAGCAGAGGCCGTGTAACCCACGCTGCGTAGCAGAGGCCGTGTAACCCACGCTCGCTCAGGGCAGACGACACAGGCTATCGACCAGCGCTTCGGCCAGCTCATCGGGGGAGCGCTCTCCCTCGGGGCGATACCAGCGTACCGTCCAGTTGAGCGCGCCGAGCATGAACTGGCGCAGCAGCGCGGCGTCGCCCTTGAGCAGCCCTGCGGCCACGGCGGAGGCGATGGCGTCACGCCACAGGTCCTCGTAGTCATCGCGCAGCTGGACGAGATGCTCGCGCGCCGGGCCCTCCAGCCGCCGCCACTCATAGAGCGCGACCACATGGGCATTGCGATCGGTGAGCAGCGTGTCCAGATGTGCACGCGCCAGGGCCAGCAGTCGCTCACGCGCCTGCTGCTGCGATGCCGCCGAGGCGGTCACTTCGCTTGCCTGGTACGGCTCGCAGCGCGCCAGATGCTCACGGGCGATGGCCAGTGCACTGAACATGCCCTCTTCGATCACGGCGCACAGAATTTCCTGCTTGTCGGCGAAGTGATGGAAGAGACTGCCGGACTTGATGCCCATTTCCTGGGCCAGCATGCGGACGGTGGTGCGATCGAAACCCTCCTCGACGAACAGGCGGGCAGCGATACGGACCAGCTCCTTGCGACGGGGTGAGGCGGTGGCTACATTCATCGTATAACTAGCGCTTGCTTGGTTTATGGGATTGAATGGATCAAAGCATAGCCACGCAGTGATCACAACGCCGACTGCACGACTCGATCTTCCAATAACAAGACACAGGAGACCGTCATGACGACTGCTTCCCGCACTACGCCAAGCCCCGCCGCCAGCGCCGATGACATCGTGATTCTCGCCGGCGCCCGCACGCCGATGGGTGGCCTCAAGGGCTCACTCTCGACGCTGAGCGCGCCACAGCTCGCCGCCGTGGCCATCAAGGCGGCCATCGAACGCGCAGGCCTCACGCCTGCCGATGTCGACGAAGGCATCTTCGGCTGCGTGCTGCCCGCCGGCGTCAAGCAGGGCCCGGCGCGGCAGGCCATGCGTCAGGCCGGCGTGCCGGACAGCATCGGCGCCACCACCATCAACAAGCTGTGCGGTTCCGGCATGAAGGCCACCATGCTGGCGCATGACCTGATTCGCGCAGGCACCAACCGCATCATGCTGGCCGGCGGGATGGAATCGATGTCCAACGCCCCGCACCTGCTCACCCAGGCGCGTGGCGGCTATCGCCTCGGCCATGGCGAGCTGAAGGACCACATGTTCTTCGATGGGCTGGAAGACGCCGAGACAGGCAAGCTGATGGGCGTGTTCGCCCAGGAAGTGGCCGATGCCCGCGGCTATGACCGCCAGCGCATGGACGACTTCGCCATCGAATCGCTCAGGCGCGCCATGACGGCCACCGAATCGGGGGATATCGCACCGGAAATCGCCGCCGTCACGGTCAAGAGCCGCAAGGGCGAGAGCGTGGTCGAGCAGGATGAGCAGCCCTTCCAGGCCAATCTCGACAAGATTCCCACTCTGCGCCCGGCCTTCGCCAAGGACGGCACCATCACCGCCGCCAATGCCAGCTCCATCTCCGATGGCGCCTCGGCACTGGTGCTGACGCGCCGTGATGAAGCCGAACGGCGCGGGCTAGCCGTCAAGGCGCGTATCCTCGGTCACAGCACCCACTCCCAGCACCCCAGCGAATTCACGCTGGCGCCCATCGGCGCCATCGACTCGCTGATGAAGCGCCTGGAATGGACCACAGAAGACGTCGACCTGTTCGAAATCAACGAGGCCTTCGCGGTGGTCACCCTGCTGGCGATGGATGCCCATGACATCCCGCATGACAAGGTCAATGTCTTCGGCGGCGCCTGCGCCCAGGGGCATCCGGTGGGCTCCACCGGCTCGCGCATCATCGTCACGCTGATCAACGCGCTGGAGCGCCGCGGCAAGAAGCGCGGCATCGCGGCGCTGTGCATCGGTGGCGGCGAAGCCACCGCGATCGCCGTCGAACTGGAAGGCTGATCCGCCAGCAGACACTGAGCCAACCTGATGCTTGAAACGACACGAGGCCCGGATCATTGATCCGGGCCTCGTGTCGTCGTGCGGCCTGCAATGCTCTCAGGCAACGATCAGGGGCTCAGCCTTCCGAGCCCTGACGCTGGCGCCGCTTAGCCATAGCGACCGGTGATGTAGTCCTCGGCCTTCTTGGTATTCGGGTTGGAGAACATGGTCTTGGTGTCGTTGTACTCCACCAGCTCACCCATGTGGAAGAAGGCGGTGTAATCGGCGACACGTGCCGCCTGCTGCATGTTGTGCGTCACGGTGACGATGGAGAACTGGGTCTTCAGCTTGTCCATCAGGTCTTCGATGGTCGCGGTGGAGATCGGGTCGAGTGCCGAGGTCGGCTCATCCATCAGGATGACGTCCGGCTTGACCGCGATGGCACGCGCGATGCACAGACGCTGCTGCTGACCACCGGACAGCGAGGTGCCCGGCTGGTCGAGAATGTCCTTCACTTCTTCCCACAGACCCGCATCACGCAGCGCGCTCTCGACCAGATCATCCTTGTCGGCGCGACGGCTGACCAGGTCGTGCATGGTCGGCGCGTAGGCGATGTTGTCGTAGATGGACTTGGGGAACGGGTTCGGCTTCTGGAACACCATGCCGACGCGACGACGCAATGCCACTTCATCCATGTTGCGCGCGTTGACGTCACGGCCATCCATCTCGACCAGACCTTCGATGCGCACGCTGCGGATCAGGTCATTCATGCGGTTCAGGCAGCGCAGGAATGTCGACTTGCCACAACCGGACGGGCCGATCAGGGCGGTGACGTTCTTCTGGAAGACATCGATGTTGATGTTCTTCAACGCCTTCTTCTCGCCGTACCACAGGTTGAGGTCTTCCACGCGAATGGCCAGCTCGTGGTTGGCATCTTCGTTGATGACGACCGGGCTACCGGGACGAGTGGCGGCGGCAGGCTTGGCGGGAGTGGCGACGGTGCTGTTCATGTCTCGTATTCCTTGATGAGTCGTGGGCCAGGGCTAAGGGTGGAAGACGGCCGGCCAATCGGCGGGCCGCCTCGCAGCTGCCTACCAGCGACGCTCGAATTTCTTGCGCAGCATCACGGCTGCGGCATTGAGTAGGATCAGCACTGACAGCAGCACCAGGATGCCCGCCGCAGTACGTTCAACATAGGCCTGCTCCGGCTCGCCCGCCCAGGTGAATATCTGGGCCGGCAGCACGGTGGCAGCCTGGGTGATGGCGGTCGGCGCATCCGGAATGAAGGCCACCATGCCGACGATGATCAACGGCGCGGTCTCGCCCATCGCCTGTGCCAGGCCGATGATGGAACCGGTCAGGATCCCCGGCAGTGACAGCGGCAGCACGTGGTCACGCACCACCTGCCAGCGGGAGCAGCCGACGCCGAAGGCGGCCTGACGAATGGTGTCCGGTACGCTGCGCAGTGCCGAGCGCGTGGTGATGATGATCACCGGCAAGGTCATCAGACCCAGCGTCAGACCACCGACCAGCGGGGAGGAACGCGGCATGCCGAAGAAGTTGATGAAGATCGCCAGACCCAGCAGACCGAACAGGATCGACGGCACCGCCGCCAGGTTGTTGATGTTGATCTCGATGGCCTGGGTGAAGCGGTTGTCCGGAGCGAACTCCTCCAGATAGACCGCCGTCAGCACGCCGACCGGGAAGGCGAAGGCCAGCGTGACCAGCAGCGTCAGGATCGTGCCCATCGCGGCCGACCAGATACCGGCGTATTCCGGCAACTTCGAATCACCGGTGGTGAAGAAGTTGATGTTGAACTTGAGCTCGGCCGTGCCGTTCTCGATCATGCGGTCCAGCACGGCGGTCTGCTTGGGCTTCAGGTGTGACTTGTGACCCTTGAGGTACTGGTCGACCTGGTCATCGGCGATCACCCAACGGTCGATCGTCTGCCCCATCAGGCTGGCGTCAGCGGCCATGTCGCGAGGCAGCTGGCGCAGCCAGCCGCGGCTGACCAGGTCACGCACGTCTTCTTCCACCGCTGCCAGCGGGATTTCCTGCGACTGCTCGCTGTAGGTGACCGGCACGTGCAGTTCTGCCTGCTGGAAGGCCGGGTAGCCGCGCATGACCATGTCGCCGATGAAGACCACCAGGAAGGTGGCGGCCAGGGCGAGTGCGCCCATGGACATGAATTTCAGGCGCTTGGTGCGGCGATGACGGCCCTTCAGCTGGGCCGAGATATCGTCGAATGAATGGCTCATGTCTAGTCTCGGCCTCAGAGGTTGTTGGCGCTGTACTTCTCACGGAAGCGGCGGATCAGGACCACCGAGACCATGTTCAGCAGCAGAGTGACAACGAACAGCACCAGACCCAGCGCGAAGGCCGACAGAGTCTCGGCACTCGCGAATTCCTGGTCGCCGGTCAACGCGGCAACGATGCGCACCGTGACGGTGGTCATGTCTTCCAGCGGGTTGGCGGTCAGGTTCGGACGCATGCCCGCCGCCATCACCACGATCATCGTCTCGCCGAGGGCGCGTGACATGGCCAGCAGAGACGCGGAGATGATGCCCGGCAACGCGGCCGGCAGGATGACGTTGCGGATGGTCTCGCCGTGGGTCATGCCCAGCGCCAGAGAGCCCTGACGCATGGTGTCCGGCACGGAAGTGATGACGTCATCGGACAGTGAGGAGATGAACGGAATGATCATGATGCCCATGACCAGACCCGGCGCCAGCGCGTTGTTGTAGGACGCCTCGATGCCCAGCGGCGAGAAGATGTCGACGATCAGCGGCGCGACGGTGATGGCGGCGAAGAAGCCGTAGACCACGGTCGGGATACCGGCGAGCACTTCCAGCACCGGCTTGGCGACGGTACGCACGCTCTCAGGGGCGAACTCCGCCATGTAGACCGCGGCGAGCAGACCGATGGGAATGGCCACCAGCATCGCGATCAGGGTGATCATGAAGGTACCGGCGAACAGCGGTACGGCACCGAAGTTGGCGGTGCTCTCGACGCCTTCACCACGGCCGGCGGCCATCTGGAAGCTGTTGCCCGGATCCCAGGTGGTGCCGGTGATGAAGGTCCAGAAGCTTTCCATCTGGAAGAAGCGGATGGCCTCGAAGATGATCGAGACCAGAATGCCGAACGTCGTGACGATGGAGATCATCGCCGCGCCGATCAACACATAGCGAATGAGGGTCTCGATGGCATTGCGCGCATGGAAATCAGGCTTCACCAGGGCGAGGCCGATGACCAGGCCGACGGCTGCGACGACCAGACTGGCGATCAGCAGCTGCATGCCTTCGATATCGATATCTGCGGTGGCAATCGCAACGACGGCTGCCAGACCGACCAGCAGAGCAGGTCCTGCGCTGGAGATTGCCGTGAACCAGCCGTACTGATCCGGCTGGGCGTACATTTCAGCACCGCTGGCACGCACACGCTGTGCCTTGCTGCGGCCGCTGAAGAAGGCCACCAGGCCAGCCAGCGCCACGATGCCTATGAAGAAGAGAAAGATCTGCTGAGTCTGCATCTTTCGGGTCCCGGAGTCGCGTTGTTCACAGGGGGAAGGCTTCATGCCTTGCGAAACCCTGCGACCAGTCAAGCAAACGGGCCGGCTGCCAAGGGCAACCGGCCGCGTCAGAGGGTCAGCTGCGTTGCTTACTTCTGGAGATCGGCCAGAGTCAGCTTGGTGCGCTCAGCGACCTGCTCGCGAAGCGTGGCGCGCTCTTCCTTCGGCAGCGGGATCAGACCGATGCCCTTCAGGTAGCCCAGCTCACCGATCATCTTCTCGCTCATGAACAGGTCGTTGTAGGCCTGCTGAGCCGGCACGTCATCCTTGTGCTGGTTCTTCACGTAGTAGAACAGGGAGCGGGAGACCGGGTACTCGCCAGAGGAGATGGCATCGGCTTCCGGCTGCACGCCATCGATGGAAGCACCGACGACCTTGTCAGCATTCTCTTCGAGGAAGGAGTAGCCGAAGATACCGAAGGCTTCGGTGTTCTCGACCAGCTTCTGGATGATCAGGTTGTCATTCTCGCCGGCAGCGATGTAGTGACCGTCCTGACGGATGTTGGTGTAACCCTCACCGCCGTAGCCTTCCATCTCTTCGGTGGAGACTTCCATCACCAGCTCTTCGAAGGCGTCACGGGTACCGGAAGTGGAAGGCGGCCCGTAGACGGTGATCTTGCGGTCCGGCAGGGAGGAGTCGATCTCGGACCACTTGGTGTAGGGGTTGTCGACCAGCTTGCCGTCGACCGGCACCTGAGCGGCGACCGCCAGGGTGATCTGCTCACGGGTCAGGTCCATGCTGCCATCGCGGACAGACTGGGCGAAGGCGATACCGTCGAAGCCGATCATGGCTTCGGTGATATCGGTCACGCCGTTCTCTTCACAGCGCTCGAATTCAGACGTCTTCATGCGACGAGAGGCGTTGGTGATGTCCGGAGTGCTGTCACCGACACCTTCACAGAACAGCTTCATGCCGCCGCCGGAACCGGTGGATTCGATGACCGGAGTCGGGAAATCGCTGGTGGCACCCAGCTCTTCAGCGACGTAGCTGGAGAACGGATAGACCGTGGAAGAACCCACGATGCGCAGCTGTTCACGGGCTTCTGCAGCACCAACTGATGCAGCGATGACAGCCACTGCGAGACCGGACTTGAGGAACGCCTTCATGCCTGAAACTCCTTGCGATAGGAATGAGCCAGTGAGGTGGCTTCTTGTCTACAGGGAGTACCTTGCCAAGCATTCATGACAACTGTGTGACAGTCGCCGGCTCAAGCCTTTCTCAGTCGGACGGCGTCTCATGGCGCGCCAGGGCGCGACGCCCTGCCAGCACCCGCAGCAGAATATTGCTGACCAGCGCCGTGCCCAGCATGCCGAGAATCATCGGCCACAGGCTGTCCATCGCCAGACCTGCGATCAACATGCCGATCACGGCGCCACTGGCAAACTGCATGCTGCCGATCAGCGCATTGGCCGTGGCGCTGATGCGCGGGAAATACTCCAGCGCCGAGGAGATCGCGTTGGGCGCCACCATGCCGTTGGCCCCGACGAACACCATCAGCAGCGGCGCGATGACGTAGAGCAGGTCCAGCCCCAGTGCCAGCGCCGATACCAGCAGGATGGCGGCAGACAGCTGGATACCGATGCCGATGCGCAGCAGGCGCGGCGGCGACAGGCGTGACAGCAGGCGCACGTTGAGACGGTTGGCGGTGAACATGAACAGGATGTTGGCGCCGAACAGCACCGGGTACCAGGCCGCCGTCACTCCGAAATGCTGCATATAGACGTAGGGCGACGCGGTGATGAAGGCGAACATGCCACCGAAGCCCATCGCCTGCGTCAGCGCATAGCCCATCGCCGGCCCGTGGCGCAGCACGCTGGCATAGTCACGCGCGACCTGCAGGAGGCTGGCCGGCGGCTCGTCCGCCTCACGCTTGCGCCGGGTCTCGGGCAAGCGCAGCGGCAGCACCACCAGCAGGAAGGCGGCATAGGCGGCCAGGAAGGCGAAGATCAGCCACCAGCCCGCCATGCCCAGCAGCAGACTGCCGATGGCAGGCGCGATCAAGGGCGCCAGCATCATGATCACCGCGACGGTGGACAGCACCTTGGCCGCCTCGCGGCCACTGAAGCAATCGCGCACGATCGCCGAGGAATTGACCACCGAGGCGCCGCCGCCCAGCGCCTGCAGGAAGCGCAGCGCATAGAGCCCCTCGAGACTCTCGACCTGGGTGATGGCCAGACTCGCCAGCAGGAAGACGAAGATGCCTGACAGCAGGACCGGCTTGCGCCCGATACGGTCTGACAGCGGGCCGAAGATCAGCTGCCCCAGCGAGAAGCCGAGCAGGAAGACCGACAGCGACAGCTCCGTATGGTGCACCGTGGTCGCCAGGTCTTCTGCCATGGCCGGCAATGCCGGCAGATAGGCATCGATGGCCAATGGAGCCAGGGCCGTATTGGCCGCTACCAGCAAGGCCAGCTGACGGGTTTGACGCTTGTCCACATCCCCTCCTGCAATCGTTTGTCGATGGTATGTCCACGTGCCGAAAACGCCACGCCCTTGCCGTCAGATGACGACAGTGGGCGCGCCGCCGCACAATTGATACAGTTGACCTACACAGGTGACGAATGTCACATCACGCTGATGAAATCCCCGCGGATCATCCACTTGGGGCGATCGGCCCGAGATGCCTTCACAGCCGGCAGGCGTGGGTGCACACTCGGTGGCAGCGCTCGCTCCGGCGGCCCCTGCCCTTCACCTCTTGCCTTATTCATGAGGGCCACTCACCCCTTCGGGTGGCTCACGCTCAGTACAGGAAACTCTTGCATGGCACAGGACAAGCTCTCCCAACTCAAGGAAATGACCACCGTCGTCGCCGACACCGGTGACCTCGAGGCCATTCGTCGCTTCGCGCCCACTGATGCTACCACCAACCCGTCACTGATCCTGCAGGCCGCTCAGGACCCGTCACGTCGCGAGCGCCTGACCGAAGTCGCGCGCAAGGCCACCGACATCGATGATGCCGTCGATGCCGTGGCCGTGGATATCGGTACCGAGATCGCCGGCCTGGTGCCGGGTTATGTCTCCACCGAGGTCAGCGCCCGTCTGTCCTTCGATGCCGACGAGACCATCCGTCGCGCGCATCGCATCATCGAGCGCTACGCCGCCAATGGCGTCGGTCAGGAACGCATCCTGATCAAGACCGCCTCTACCTGGGAAGGCATTCGCGCCGCCGAGAAGCTCGAGCGCGAAGGCATCCGCACCAACCTGACGCTGCTGTTCAGCTTCGCCCAGGCCCAGGCCTGTGCCGATGCCGGCGTGACGCTGATCTCGCCCTTCGTCGGTCGTATTCTCGACTGGCACAAGGCCAATCAGCCGGACGCCGACTTCAGCGGCGACAACGACCCGGGCGTGAAGTCCGTCAAGGCCATCTACGAGCACTACAAGGGTCACGGCTACAAGACCATCGTGATGGGCGCCAGCTTCCGCAACACCGGCGAGATCGAAGCGCTGGCCGGCTGTGACCGCCTGACCATCTCGCCGGCACTGCTGGGTGAGCTGGCCGAGAGCACCGGCCCGCTGGAACGTCGCCTGCTGGCCGCCGATGCCGAGCAGAACGTGCCGGAAGTGCTGACCGAGTCCAACTTCCGCTGGGACATGAACGAAGACGCCATGGCCACCGAGAAGATGGGCGAAGGTATCCGCAAGTTCATGGCCGATCAGCGCAAGCTCGAGACTTTGCTGGCCGAACTGCGCAGCCACTGAGCCAACGGAGCATAGCGCCGATGATGAGCTCTTGTTAAGCAAGAGCTCATTGAATGGCCAAGGCAACAAAAAGCGCCTGCCGTGTTTCACGGCAGGCGCTTTTTTTGTGCTTTCAGAAACGTGCTGTCTGAATCGTGCTTTCAGCAGCGTGCTGTCAGGCTCAACGTCCCAGCGCGCCTTCAGTGCGGCTGGCGATGCTCCTCGCTTTCCAGCAGCTCGATCAGCGGCTGGAACTCCAGGCGGTTGTGGCCATTCAGGCACATCAACAGCCGGTGAGCCTCGAGAATGCGTCCGCGCAGCTCCTGTTCCTGCTGGGGCGAGGCATCGGCGTCATCCTGAGACTCGTTCAGCGCTGGCGCGTTGCAGCAGGAAGCCCCGTCCAGATCGGCCTGGTCCGCCTCCGGCAGGCTGCCGGCGTCCACGACACTGGCCACCTCGTCGAACCCCATCACCTTGAGCATGGTCAGCACGTCGGGATGGGCAGCCACCACCTGTGCCGGCATCACCAGCCGGTCGCGGACCGCCAGCGCCAGCTTGGCCAGAAAGCCCAGTGCGGTGGAATCGACATTGGTCGCTTCGCGCAGATCGATGATCACGCTTTCCAGTCCCTCAACCGCAGCCACGCGCTGTACCTGCTGATCCAGCGTGGCACACAGCGTCAGGCGTACATCACCGGATAGCTTGAGCACGAACAGGCCGTCTTCGAACACGGCCTGGATACGTCCTTCATCCATCATGGAATCCTGTCAGCGTCATCAAGGTAAGGTCATCCGGCAGCTCGCCATCCAGCGCCAGTCCACGACGCAATCCTTGCACATCCTCACTGCTCAGAATCCGTTGATGCAGTGCTCGAGTCCTGTCCTCCAGCGCCTCGCCCGGCAGGCATTCCAGTACACCATCACTGGCCAGCCACAGACGGAAGCGCTCAGGAAGCGCCACACGATACGCTGGATAGCGGGTGTCTGGGAAGAGCCCCACCGGCCGACCGCTGCCTTCCAGCTCACGCAGTTCGCCGTCAGGCGTGACCAGTACCGGCATCGGCAGCTGGGCGCCCAGAGTGTAATGCAGCGTGCGCGTGTCACGGTCCATCACACCACACATCACCGTGGCATGCTTGCCGATACCACTGTCGATCAGTTCACGGTTGAGCAGTGCCAGCCACTCGGGGCCGAAGGTTTCCGGCGTATGTTCCTCCCAGTGGCGGATCGCCCGTGCGAACAACAGCTTGAGCAGCACGGTCACGAAGGCCGACGAGGCGCCATGCCCGGAGACATCCGCAAAGTAGAACAGGCTGAAGCGTTCGTCGATCGCTTGGTACTCGAGGAAGTCACCCGACAGATACAGCGACGGCGACAGGCAGTACTCATAACTGACGCCATTGATGTGCTGCCCGCTCTGGGGCAGCAGACGCTGCTGGATCTGGCCACCGGCCTGCTGGTCCTGACGCAGCAGCGCCAGATGCGTCTCCAGGTGCTCGTTGAGCTCCTCGAGGCGCGCGCGTGCCTTGGCGTGCTCATGGGCCAGCTGGTGATGCTCCGCCGCCCGCTTGAGCAGACTGCGCAATACCGAGCCATGCTCGCGCGGCGAGATGAGGTAATCGACCAGCCCGGCCTCCACCGCCGGCAACAGGCATTCATCGCCACGGCTCTCGGCCACCACCACCGTCGGCAGGCGCTCGGCCAGACGCGCCCACTCATGACTGGAAACGGCCTCGACATGCGCGACCACCACCGCCACCCCGCTGGGCAGTGTCGCGATGCCATCACAGGCCGCCACCGCACAGCGTTCATCCGTCAACAGGTTCGCCAGCGCATCACGCCGCGAGCCGGGAAGATCAATCAGACCGATCAACAGACGCTTGCCTTGCTCATCCGCCATGCCAACCCCTCATTCCCGTCCTTACTGCCATCCACTCGCAGTCTTGATGCTGCTTGCCCTCGCGACCGGCACCACTGACCCATTCACGGTACCGGTCGCCTGCTGCGGGTGACGCGTTACTGGCTGTCGTCTTCCGGTGCGAAGGCACCGTCGAGATCGGCATCATCGAAGCTGTCGCTGGCGAAGGGATCATCGCCCAGCTTGCCATCGTTGATCTCGAAGTTGCGGCGCTGCAGGTAGGCATCACGAATGAAGCTGTAGCGATCGCCCTGGATCAACTTCTCCTGCTCGAGCAGACCGGCACGGGTATCGACCAGATCCAGCGCCTTCAGACCGTAACGCACCTTGTCGTCTTCGACGTAGTTGACGGGATCAGCGAAGTAATCCACCGGCATGCCCGCGGTATCACGCACGGTACTCGGACCGAACAGCGGCAGCACGAGATACGGCCCCTGCCCTGCACCCCAGACGGCAAGCGTCTGACCGAAGTCTTCCTCGTCCACTGTCCAGCCAAGCTCGCTGGCCGGGTCGAACAGGCCGCCGATGCCGACGGTGGAGTTGAGCAGCAGACGGCCGGTGGAGACACCGGCATTGGCCCACTTCCACTGCAGCACCGAGTTGAACATGGTGCTGACCTCTCCCAGATTGGAGAAAAAGTTGCCCACGCCATCCTGTACCAGCTCCGGCGTCGCATAGTCATAGCCCTGCGCGACCGGCTTGAGGGCATAGCGATCCAGGGTGTCATTGAAGGTATAGACGTTACGGTTGAAGCCCTCCCAGGGGTCCTGAGGGTTCGGCTCGCTGTCTCCGGTGCTGGCGCAGCCCGCCAGCAGGGACATGGCCAGCAGTGCCGGCAGGGAAGTCTTGATCGTGTGCATCTCGTCACCTGTAAGTCTATTGGATTCCTGCAGCGGTCCTTGCCACATCCCTGGCTGTCAGGTCCGGTCTTCTTTATACGTTCCGCGCCCGCCAAGAGCCAGCACAGGCCACGTGGATTCGCGCAATGTCCTGCTTCAACCGCAGCGTTTCAGCAGCACGCTGCCGGCACTGTAGCCTGCCCCGAAAGAACACAATACCCCCAGGCTCCCCGGCGCCAGATCAGCGTGATGGAGGTGGAAGGCGATCACCGAGCCCGCGGAGCTGGTATTGGCGTAGCGATCGAGAATGATCGGCGCTTCCTCGCTCGACGGGTCACGCCCCAGCACGCGCCGCGCGATCATGTCGTTCATGTGGCGGTTGGCCTGGTGCAGCCACATGCGATCAAGATCACCGCCGTCCGCCTCGATCTCGCCCAGATGGGTGGTGATCAGCTCGGCCACCATCGGGCAGACCTCGCGGAAGACACGCCGCCCCTCCTGGATGAACAGCTTGTCATCGGCCTTTACACGATGGCTTGCGCTGTCAAGTGTCATCGCGGATGCCACGTCGTCCTCAAGCACCGCCGTGCGATTGAGGAAGCCGAAATTGTTGCGTATCGCGTTGGAGAAGCGCGTCACCAGACGCGTGCCGAGCACCTCGAAGCCATCGGTGCGCGTGGCGACATCCGCCGCTTCCAGCACCACGGCCGTGCAAGCATCCCCGAAGATGAAGTGGCTGTCACGGTCGCGGAAGTTGAGATGCGCACTGCAGATCTCCGGATTGACCATCAGCACACGCCTGGCGCTGCCGCTGCGAATCGCGTTGGCGGCGGTCTCGATGCCGAAGGTGGCGGAGCTGCACGCCACGTTCATGTCGAAGGCATAGCCACCGGCCTCGAGCGCGGCCTGCAGTTCCACCGCCACCGCCGGATAGGGGCGCTCGAGGTTGGAACAGGCCACGATGACCAGATCCAGGTCCGCGGCGTTGACGCCCGCCGCCGCCAGCGCTTCACGCGCGGCCGCCACGCCCATCTCGCACTGCACCGAGGGCTGGTCATTGGCGCGCGCCGGCAGGCGTGGGCGCATGCGCTCCGGGTCGAGAATGCCCTCGGCATTCAGCACGTAGCGGCTGTGGATACCCGAGGCCTTGACGATGAATTCGGCGCTGGACTCGGTGCGCGCCTCTCGCTCACCACGTGCGATGGCGTCGGCATTGGCGGCATTGTCCGCCGCCACCCAGGCATTGAAGGACGCCACCAATGCCTCGTTGCTGATGGCATTGGGCGGCGTGTAGAGCCCGCTGCCGGTGATCAGTACGCGATGATTGCCGCTGGCGCTCATGGACTGACCGGCGTTGGCGTGTTGCGTATCGGCAGCGTGATCATTGTCATTGTTTGGCATGCATCCACTCCTGACAGTGCTATCCCGCGGGATATCACCAGAATTGAGCGGGGCACGACCCGGCGCCGCGTCGTCATGCCCCATGTTCAGTGTACGCTGTCTCGGCGATTCCAGACGCCCGAGTCAGCATTTGTCGGGCGATCACAGTGAATGCTTAAACAGCAATTCCTGTCTGCAGCTTGGGCCATCCCGCCGCAGCACGCCTCCACGTACCGGTCACGCAAGCCCCTGATGCCACGCACAGCGCCCTGGAATGGCCCCAGACAAGGCAGAGCTTCAGCCAGGACAGAGCTTCACAAGGCAGAGCTTCAGCCAGGACAGAGCCCAGTCTCAGGACATCAGCGGCGCGCCATCAGCTCCTGCCAGCGCTTCTCGAGGCGCTTGGCGGAGACGGTCTCCAGGGTGCCGAGCTGCTGGGCAAACAGCGAGACGCGCAGTTCCTGCAGCCACCAGCCGAACTCTTCCAGCTCCGCATCCGGCAGCCCCTGCTCGCGCGCCTTGCTCAGGCGGGCATCAAGGCGGGATTCGAAGCCCTTGACCTCCTCCATGTCACGCTGGTCGCGCATGCGCTCACGCGGCGCCTTGTCGAGACGGATCAGCATCGCCTCCACATAGCGTGGCAGCTGATGCAGCCATTCACCGGAGGCCTGGATGAAGCCCGGCGTGATCAGGCGTGCCTGCTGGGCCTTGAGGTCAGCCACCACCAGCGCCATCGAGAAGTCGATCTTGCCCTTGAGGCGCTTGGATAGCTCCAGATGCTGCTTGAGCGCGGCTTCCAGCGGCTTGAGCAGCGCCTCGGCGTGCGGCACCAGCTCGGCCCGCTTGTCATCGAGACGCGCCTGCAGTTCGCTGCGCGAACGCGGCAGCGGCTCGACGGCCATCACCTGCTCGAAGACGCTGTAGATGAAGTCATCCGCCAGCTGGCGACGCGTGCCGACCTTGGCGAACAGCAGCGCACAGCGCTCCAGCGCCTTGAGGTCACGGTCCAGATAGCGCACCTGGTCGGGCAGGCGTGCCATCGCCAGGCGCGTGATGCCATCACGGTGCGCGGCGGCGGCCTTGGCCGGATGATCGAACAGCTCCACGCTCAGATTCTGCTCGACCTGAGCCGTCGCGCTGGCAGGCGCATGACTGGACGGCGCGCTGTTCTTGCCGGTCTTGCGCGCCAGCTTGCGCTGCTTGGCGCTCATGCCGCTGTCGGCAGGCGCCGCCGCCTTCACCACCAGCGCCGGGTAGGCCTCGACGCGAATGCCCGCCTGGGTGGTGCTGTGCGAGGTGGCGATCGGTGTCTCCGGCAGATCTTCCAGCACTTCGCTGTCGGCTTCACGGCTGCGGCTGGCCATCGCCCGCGCGGCGGCCGCGGCCGAGTCCTTGAAGCGTGCTTCCAAAGCCTCGAGGTCCCGCCCTTCGCCCAACACCTTGCCGTCCTGATCGACGATGCGCAGGTTCATCTTCAGGTGCGGTTCCAGCGTTTCGGGCCCCCAGGCATCCTGCGGCAGGCGCAGGCCAGTCTTGACGCGCATGAACTCGGCCAGCGCATCGGTCAGCGGCACGTCGTCCGGGGTCAGCGCCTCAAGTGCGGCATCGACCCAGTTGGGAATCGGCACCACCTGCTTGCGGTACTGCTTGGGCAGCGACTTCATCAGCGCGATGGCCTTGTCGCGCAACAGCCCCGGCACCAGCCATTCGATGCGATAGCGCGGCAGCTGCGACAGCATCGCCGCCGGCACGATCATCGTCACGCCATCATCCACCGCGCCGGGCGCGAAGTGATAGCTCAGCGGGTAGGCGACGCTGTTGTGGTGCAGCTGTTCGGGGTAGCGCGCGACGGTGACTTCCTCGGCGTCACGCGCCATCAGGTCGTCGAGATTCAGATGCAGGACATCGGGGTTGTCGCGCTCGGCTTCCTTGCGCCACTTGTCGAAGCTGCGCCCGTTGTAGATGCCTTCCGGAATGCGCTCGGCATAGAAGGAGAACAGCGTCTCTTCGTCGACGAGGATGTCCCGCTTGCGCGCGCGATCCTCAAGCTCACCGACCTCATCCATCAGGCCGCGATTGTGGGCGAAGAACGGCGCACGGGTCTGGAATTCGCCCTCGACCAGCGCACGGCGAATGAACAGCTCGCGAGACTCTTCCGGCGCCAGCGGGCCGTAATGCACCTTGCGCGCGGTGACGATGGGCAGCCCGAACAGGGTCACCTGCTCACTGGCGACCACCTGGGCACGCTTCATCTCCCAGTGCGGCTCGCTGTAGCTGCGCTTGACCAGATGCTCGGCCAGCGGCTCGACCCACTCGGGCTTGATCGCCGCGACCTGACGCGCGTAGAGCTTGGTGGTCTCGACCATCTCGGCCGCCATTACCCATTTGGGCGACTTCTTGGCCACACCGGAACCCGGGTGAACGAAGAAGCGTCGGTTGCGCGCGCCGAGATACTCGCGATTTTCCTGCTTGAGGCCAAGATTGGAGAGCAGCCCGGTCAAAAGCGCGCGATGCAGTGATTCGTGATCGATGGCCACCGACGGGCGGCGACCCTGCCCCGGTGAGGCCAGTACCCGCGCGGTGACCTCGGCCTGGGCCTCGGCGTCGCGCTCATGCTGGGCGCTGGTCATCTCCAGCCCCAGGTCGCGCGTCAGCTGCTTGAGCTGGCGGAAGGTGTCATGCCACTCGCGCAGGCGCAGATAGTTGAGGAAGCGCGCCTTGCACCAGCGGCGCAGCGGGTTGGCGCCCAAGGCATCCCGCGCCAGTTCGAAGCCTTCCCACAGATTCAGCCAGCTGACGAAGTCGGAGTTGTCGTCATCCCACTCGTGGTGGATCTGATCGGCCTGCTGGCGCTTGTCGGCGGGGCGCTCGCGCGGGTCCTGGATCGACAGCGCGCTGACGATGATCAGCACTTCACGCAGGCAGCCGCGCGAGGCGCCTTCAAGCACCATGCGCGCCAGACGCGGGTCGATGGGCAGACGCGCCAGGGTGCGGCCATCACGGCTCAGACGGTTGTGTTCATCCACCGCGCCCAGTTCGCGCAGCAGGCGGAAGCCATCGGTGACGAAGCGCGAATCCGGCGCATCGACGAAGGGAAACTTCTCGATGTCGCCCAGCTTGAGCGACAGCATCGACAGGATCACCGAGGCCAGATTGGTGCGCTGGATTTCCGGCTCGGTGTATTCCGGGCGCGCGAGGAAGTCCTCCTCGCTGTAGAGGCGGATGCACAGGCCTTCGGCGATACGCCCGCAGCGGCCCTTGCGCTGGTTGGCGCTGGCCTGGCTGATCGGCTCCACCGGCAGACGCTGGATCTTGGAGCGATAGCTGTAGCGGCTGATGCGCACCAGGCCCGGGTCGATCACGTAGCGGATGCCCGGCACGGTCAGCGAGGTCTCGGCGACATTGGTGGCCAGCACGATGCGGCGGCCACGATGCGGCTGGAAGACGCGGTTCTGCTCTTCGTTGGAGAGACGCGCGTACAGCGGCAGTACCTCGGTATCGCGCAGCTGGGCGCGACGCAGGGTGTCCGCGGTGGCGCGGATCTCGCGCTCGCCGGGCAGGAAGATCAGCACGTCACGCGGGCCCCGCATCCAGCCCTTGTCGCGCTCGATCACCGACAGCTCTTCCACCGCGCGCAGGATACCCTCCTGCAGGCTGAGGTCTTCCTCATCCTCGGCGTCGCGCACCAGTGGCAGGTACTGGGTCTCGACCGGGAAGTTGCGCCCGCTGACCGAGACGATGGGCGCCGGCGTGCCATCCTGGGCCGCGAAGTGCTGACTGAAGCGCTCCACGTCGATGGTCGCCGAGGTGATGATGATCTTGAGGTCCGGACGGCGCGCGGTGAGACGCTTGAGGTAACCGAGCAGGAAGTCGATGTTCAGACTGCGCTCGTGGGCCTCATCGATGATGATCGCCTCGTAGCGGCTCAGGTCCGGGTCATGCTGGGTTTCCGCCAGGAGGATACCGTCGGTCATCAGCTTGATCAGCGTCGACGGGCCGGTGGTGTCGTTGAAGCGCACCTGATACCCGACCGTCTCGCCGAGTGTCGTCTCGAGCTCCTCGGCCAGACGTGCCGCCACCGAGCGCGCCGCCAGTCGGCGTGGCTGGGTGTGGCCGATCAGGCCATTGCGCCCCAGCCCCATCTCCAGACACAGCTTGGGCAGCTGGGTGGTCTTGCCCGAGCCGGTCTCGCCGGCGACCACCACGATCTGATGCTCGGCAAGCGCGGCGAGGATGTCTTCGCGACGCTCCACCACCGGCAGTTCCGGCGGATAGTTGAGCGCGGCGGGTGTCTGCCAGCGTGCCAGTGCCGTCTCGCGGGCGGCGCGCTGGGCGATGCTCGCCTCCAGGCGGCTCTCGATGTCGTTGATGGCACGATCGACCGGCTTGCCTTCCTTGAGACGCCGCCGCAGGCCAGCCAGGCGCTTGCCCAGCTCGCGCTGATCACGGCTCAGGGCGCGTTCAAGGCGAGCCGCGAGGGCTTCAAGACGCGCATGTTCGGACGGTGCGGTAGCGGTGTCGCTCAAGGACTGCCTCTTCTCAACCAGCGACCACACGCCACGCGCGCAGCCGGAAACTCTCGGGAATTCAGCCTCACGCTCGCCTGCACGGGGCAGCAAGCCATGATGCCTGAATGACAAAACGGCCCGTCAACAAGTGACGGGCCGTCCATTGTAGCCCTGCGCGTAGCCGCGCCCAACCTTGGCGGTGCTAGTCCCCTGCCATGCCGCCGGCTCAGCGCTGCCCTCAGTACTGTCCTCAGTGCTCGCGTAGCGGCGTATTGCCACAGCTCTCTTCGCTGTCGCGCAGCTCACGGCGCAGCACCTTGCCGACGTTGGTCTTGGGCAGTTCATCGCGGAATTCGACGAAGCGCGGCACCTTGTAGCCGGTCAGCTGCTCCTTGCACCAGCTGCGCAGGCTGTCGCGATCCAGATCCGGATTGCTTGAGACCACGAACAGCTTGATCGCCTCGCCGCTCTGCTCGTCCGGCACGCCCACTGCCGCCGCCTCGACGATATCCGGATGGCCGCTGACCACGTCCTCGATCTCGTTGGGGAACACATTGAAGCCGGAGACGATGATCATGTCCTTCTTGCGATCGACGATGCGCACGAAGTCATCTTGCTGGATGACCGCGATATCGCCGGTGCGGATGAAGCCCTCGTCATCCATTGCCTCACGCGTGGCATCGTCACGCTGCCAGTAACCCTTCATCACCTGGGGGCCGCGCACGCACAGCTCGCCCGGCGCATCGCGCCCCAGCGTCACGCCATCGGCGTCCACCACCTTGAGCTCGGTGCCCGGCACCGGCTTGCCGATGGTGCCCAGCTGCAGCTCGCGCGGCGGATTGAAGCTGACGATGGGCGAGGTCTCGGTCATGCCGTAGCCCTCGGCGATCGGGCAGCCGGTGACGGTTTCCCAGCGCTCGGCCGCGCTGCGCGTCAGCGCCATGCCGCCCGAGATGGTCAGCTTGAGACTCGAGAAGTCCAGCGCCTTGAAGTCATCACGCTGACATAGCGCCGAGAACAGCGTGTTGAGGCCGACGAAGGCGGTGAACGGCGTCCTGGCCAGTGTCTTGATGAAGCCATCGATATCGCGCGGATTGGTGATCAGCACGCTGTGGTTGCCGCTCTCCATGCTGTAGAGGCAATTCACCGTGAAGGTATAGATGTGATAGACCGGCAGCGGCGCGATCAGCACCTCCTGGCCTTCATTGAGCACATCACTGATCACGCCGCGCGCCTGCAGCATGTTGGCGACCAGATTGCGGTGGGTCAGCATGGTGCCCTTGGCGACGCCGGTGGTGCCGCCGGTGTACTGCAGCGCGGCGATGTCCTCGGGCTGGCGCGTGACACGCGTGTGCGAGAGCCCCGCCCCGCGCTTGAGCACGTCACGCAGGCCGTGTGCGTCGGGCAGGTGGTACTTCGGCACCATCTTCTTGACGTAGCGCACCGCCAGATTGATCAGCGGACGCTTGGGGAAGTCATGCAGGTCACCGATCTCGGTGATGATGACCTCCTCGATGGACGTGCGCTTGAGCACCTTCTCGAGCTTGTCCGCCATGTTGGCCAGAATCACGATGGCGCGAGCGCCGGAGTCATGGAACTGGTGCTGCATCTCGCGCTCGGTATAGAGCGGGTTGGTGTTGACCACCACCAGACCGGCGCGCAACGCGCCGAATACCGCCACCGGGAACTGCAGCAGGTTCGGCAGCTGAATGGCGATGCGATCACCGGGCTCAAGGCCGGTCTCGTGTTCCAGCCAGGCGGCGAAATTGCGCGACAGGCGGTCCACATCGGCGTAGCTGAGCGTCTTGTCCATGCAGCTGAAGGCCGGACGCTCGGCATAGTTGGCGCAGCTGGCCTCGAAGACCTCGAGAATCGAGGGGTAATCCTCGAGACCGGACAACGGCTCGCCACTGACGATCAGGTTGGCGTCCCCGGTCACGGGGCCAGCGTGATCAGACGCCTTGTCGGCTTCCGGGTCTGCCGAGGCGTTGGCAGGATTGGCATCATGCATGGCTTGGGCTCCATGACTGCATTCGTCTGCTGGATCGTGGCCGGGCGCGGAGTCTTTCACTGGCAGCCACAGGCGAGAATTCAGCACTTGTTGTTATCAGGGCGTCACGCCCACATGTGAACAATGACATGAATGACGGCGTGATGGGGAAAAGGACGGCGCGACAACGCGCGCGCAGGTACCGGCAATACACCGACGACACCCCGGCAAGAACCTCCAGGGTCGCCGCGCTTCACCTTAACCAGTCACGCCAATGATGTAAAACGACCGATTGAAACTATCGTTCACATCCAAAAAAGTGTCGTTAAATCAAACCACTACTCTTGTACGACCTTGGTCAGAGACTAGCCGCGACTGCCAACCTTGCCATGTCGTTATGCGCTTCAGGCCTTTGAGTCGCGCTCGGCTAGCCCTTAACCTTATGCTCATACAGTCGCGACAGGCGCTGCTGAGCATCATCACTTCACTCAAGCAGCGGGCCTGCTCGCTGTCTAGCCGCCAGATACCCAGAGGACCTCGCATGGCCAAGATCTATCAGGACAACTCACAAGCCATCGGCAATACGCCGCTGGTCAAGATCAACCGCCTCAGCAGCCATCCACGCCTGTACGCCAAGGTGGAAGCCCGCAACCCGGCGTTCTCGGTCAAGTGCCGTATCGGTGCCAGCATGGTGTGGGACGCCGAGGAACGCGGCGTGCTCAAGCCGGGCATGGAAATCATCGAGCCGACCTCCGGCAATACCGGTATCGCGCTGGCCTTCGTCGGCGCGGCGCGTGGCTACCCCGTCACCCTGACCATGCCCTCCTCCATGAGCATGGAACGCCGCAAGGTGCTGAAATCCCTCGGCGCCAACCTGGTGCTGACCGACCCGGCCAAGGGCATGCAGGGCGCCATCGACAAGGCCTGCGAGCTGCAGAAGGCCGAGCCGGAACGCTACTTCCTGCCGCAGCAGTTCTCCAACCCGGCCAACCCGCGCATCCACGAAGAGACCACCGGCCCGGAGCTGTGGGACGCGCTGGATGGCGAGATGGACGTGCTGGTGGCGGGCGTCGGGACCGGCGGCACCATCAGCGGCATCGCCCGCTACTTCAAGACGGTGCGCGGCCAGTCACTCGAAGCCGTGGCGGTGGAGCCGGCGGAATCCGCCATCATCACCCAGCGCATGCAGGGCGAGTCGATCACGCCGGCCCCGCACAAGATCCAGGGCATCGGTGCCAACTTCATTCCCGACAACCTGGACCTGGCGCTGATCGACCGCGTCGAGCCGGTCGCCAGTGAAGACGCCATGGCCATGGCGCGTCGCATCATGCAGGAAGAAGGCATCATGTGCGGCATCTCCTGCGGTGCGGCGATGACCGCGGCGCTGCGTCTGGCAGAAGATCCGGCCTACGCCGACAAGTCCATCGTCGTCATCCTGCCGGACAGCGGCGAGCGCTACCTGTCCTCGCCGATGTTCGCCGGCATGTTCGACGACGTCGAAGGCTGAGCCTCACGCATTGACCAGGCAAAAGCCGCAAACACGAAGGGCCGCGATTGCGGCCCTTCGTGTGTCTGGCGTTCACGCTCTTTCTCGGTCGCTCAGCGTCAGCGACTCAGATCACCAAACGTCAGCAGCTCAAGTCAGAAGCCAGCCAATCCGGCTTGCGGCGCGCGGTGGCGGTGCGATCGACCGCCCCGCTCTCGGCCTGCTCCTGCCCTGACTCTTCCTGGCTCAGCGGCAACTCGCCACCAAGACTGGCGACCAGCTCGCCTTCGCGGAACACCACCAGCTGCCCCGGCAGCAGGCGCTGCCATTGCTCATTGTCGGTCAGCGGATCGGTGGCGATCACCGAGACCACATCGGCATCGGTGGTGTGCTGCTGGAAGTCGACGCTCATCTCGAAGTCGGTGAGGCTCGCCTGCCCGAAGGGCGCACGGCGCGTGATGTGCGCCAGCTTGGTGGAGCAGTAGGCGTAGAGATGCACGCCGTCGGAGAGCAGCAGATTGAAGACGCCAAACCCGCGCAGACGCTCGCACTGGGCGTGCAGATGTCGCCACAGGTCTTCGCACCGCGCCGGCGGATTCGGGAAGGCGCGCCGGATCTCGCCGAGCAGGAAGCAGGCAGCGTGCTCGCTGTCCGTGCTGCCCACCGGGCGATAGTACGGCAGGGGCAGTGCCTGCCAGTCCGCCAGCTGACCGTTGTGGGCATAGCACCACTGCCGGCCCCACAGCTCGCGCGTGAACGGGTGGGTATTGGCCAGTGTCACCTGGCCGACATTGGCCTGGCGGATATGGCTGATGACCATCTGCGACTTGATCGGATAGTCGAGAATCATGCGCGCGATGGGCGAATCCACCGAAGGATGCGGGTCACGGAATTCGCGATAACCGCCCTCTTCATAGAAGGCGATTCCCCAACCATCGCGGTGCGGACCAGTACCCCCGCCTCGCTGCAGAAAACCGGCGAAGCTGAAGCAGATATCGGTCGGCACATTGGCACTCATGCCGAGCAGTTCACACATGGGGTTCCTCCCGCTGAGTCGGCTTGCGCGTCATGCGACGCACCAACATGATCACTACCAGCAGGCCGATCACACCGGCCACGGCGTAAGCGATCATGCGGCTTTGCGGTGATTCTGCCTCACGCTGGGCAAAGTCCGAAGCTCCTTCGAACCACTGACTGATCAACGCAGGCACCTTGTCGATGGGCAGGCGGCCCTTCATCAGCAGATCATTGAGGTCTTCCTTCTCCTCTACCGCCTGATCCAGGCCCTGAATCTCACCGAAGGACTCACCCTCGATGGGCGAGCGATCCAGATTGGCGGCACGCCGCGCCGCATTCGCGTTGAGGGTATAGGGCGCCAGGTCAATCACCCGCGAACTCCCGCCCAGCGCGATGCGCGCGCTGATCTGCACATCGGCACTGACGTCACGCTCCAGCGGCGGCAGTTCGATACGCCAGCGACTCTCGCCCGCTTCCGCCACGCTCAACGGCTCGCCCTGCAGCGTCGCGTCCAGCTGGGTGTTGGCGGTGTTGAGCAGCGGATGACGCGCGCTGACCTCCAGCGCGCTCGGCGGCGTCGCATTCTGCGCATTGCCACCGATCGGCTCAATCAGCAGCGGGTCGACCACACTGGTGCGCTGGCTCAACTGACGTGCAAAGGGCGCGCCATCGCGCTGGCCCTCGATGGTCAGCGTGAGGCGAGCGCCACCCGGTTGCTGCGGCGGCGGCATGTTGACGCTGAACTGCGCGCGGTCACGCTCAAGACCGCGCTGCTGGGCGCTGGTCACGGCTGCCGTTTCTGCTGACATGTCACCCTCGTCTTCCGGCACCAGACGCGCATTGCCGTCCAGCGTCGCCAGGAAGTCCTGCTCGACGACATCACGTGCGCCGTCGACCAGCGAGGCTGAGAGGGAATAGCCAAAGCCGCGATACAGCGTGGCCGGCAGCGGGCGCGATACCAGCGCCAGGTCTGATACCACGGTGATGCGGCTATCGACGCCCACCTGCCCTTCGATACGCCACTGCCCGGCCGCGGGGTCGGTCACGGTGATCAGGTCATAGCGCGGCTGATGTTCCCAGCGCACGCCCTCGGGCAATGACGCCTTGTCGGCCAGCGAATAGCGCTGACCATCCGGCGCGATCAATACCGGCGCGCTGTCATCGGGGCCGTGGAAGACCAGCGCCGTGAATTCCTCGACGCTGCCATCGATGGTGAAACGCTTGTCCTCGAGCGGCACCAGCTCGCCGGGCACGATACGGTCGAGCGCCCCGAGGAAGGCACGCAGCAGGTCTTCCGGGGTCTCGGCGACCGTCGCCAGCCCGCCGGTGCCATCGGCGACCTGCTGTAGCAGATCGATATCGGCATTGCGCGACAGCGCGACGGTATGCACCGTGATGTTGTGCGCCGCCAGCTGTGGCGTCAGCTCATCGGTGATGCGCTGACGCGAGGCGCTGTCCGAGGCGGCCTTCTCGCTGCTCGGTTCACGCAGGTCGACCATGCCATCGGAGAGCAGAATGACCTGACGCGGCCCCTGGCCATCGATGCTCGCATCGGCGCCTTCGGCGGCGGCACGCAGGCCCGCCTCGAGGTCGGTGTACTGCTCGTAATCGTCCAGCCGCCCTTCCAGCCCGCGGGCGGCCTGCTTCCAGCCCGCATCGACCGCGCCCAGCGCCAGCAGGGGCTGCACCTGCTCACCGAAGCCCCACAGTCCCGCACGCGAGCGCTCCGGCAGCAAGGTGACCAGCAGGTCCAGCGCACTGGCGCGCAGATTGGTCGGGTCGTTGTGCTTCATGCTGCCGGAGACATCGATCGCCATGCGCAGGTCAGGCGCAATGTCGCGCGCCGAGCCACTGCTTGCATTCACGTCACTCGCGACATCGCGGGCCACGAACGGCATCTGCTCAGCCTGTTCGCTGGCCGACTCATCTACCGACTCACTCACCGACTCACTCATCGGCTCGCTGGCCGAGGCGTTGTCCGCTGACGATGCCTGCTCGGCGAAGGCCGAGGGCGACGCGAGGCTGATGCCCGCCAGCATCAGGGCCGCCAGCCAGCGCGCCCCCGCACCCTTCGCTAGAGGGCCGGATGAAGAGCCGGACGCAAGCCCTGGAGAACGGACTGGCTCAAGAGACGAAGTGACAGCTACATCACGGGGCATGACAGATCCTTAGTCCACGCTCGGACAATGCACGGCTGGCGCTGATCGAACGACGCTCGATCAGAGCGACGGTTCCTGACGGTCACGGCCTGCGCGGGTACGCTCCGACGCACGAGCCGGGGTGCCACGTTTCTCGCTACGCAAGCTGGCGCCAGCGGCGTGGCCCTCGCGCACTTCCTCATCTTCCTGCTCGTGGGCATGAGGCTGGCGGTGCTGCTGGGCGGCGCGGCGACGCTGTTCACGCCCGCGTCCCAGCCACCAGATCACCAGGCCCAGCACCACGCCGGCCCCGATGCCCAGTACCAGCATGCCGAAGGCCGAGGCCATGCCACCACCATCCTTCTGCACCACGCTGACGGCAAAGGCCACGATGGCCGGCGCAAGGCCGGTGTAGGCATCTTCCGCGACGCTGGCCGTGACGTGAAAACTGGTCGGCACGGCGATCATGCCGGCGATACCGCCGACGAGGATCCAGCGCAGGAAACGCGGCAGTATTCGCACCGCCATATAGCCGGTAAACAGCACTACCGCTGCCAGGCCAAAATAGATCAGCCACATCTGCGGCAGCGAATCGGAAATCATCATGCCCTTCACTCCTGTCATAACATCCTGTCGAGACTGACATTCTGAGGGGTGCCTGTCCTGTGCAGAAGCAGCCGGCACCTCAGTTCAGCCATCGAGTCATCCCATCATCGGGGCCACACGTTGCGTGGCACCAGAGGCTGCGCATTCATCTCTCACGGCGGCGATGCCTCCCATGAGGCAAGGGCTTGCGCACGCTGTGGGACAGGCTCAATGTTACACTCCATGCCCGCCCGACACACTCGAGCACCCCACTTTCAAGAGGTAGCCATGCCCGATAGCCCCGTCCAGCGCCATTATCGTGCCAATGACCCCGAATGGCACTGGCTTGAAGAACGCGACACGCCAGAGGTCACCACCTTTCTCACGGCGGCCAATGCCGAGAGTGATCGCTGGTTCGCCCCGCTCGCGCCGCTGAGCGACGCCCTCTATCACGGCCATCTTGCGCGCCGCAAACTGGCCGTCTCAAGCCTGGCCGAGGCACTGGATCACTATGTCTATTGGAGCGAGACCGCGGCCGACGCCGACTATCCGGTCTGGTGGCGCCATGCGATCGGTGCCGACCCCGCCGATACCCGCCAGCACGAATGCCTGCTGGACCTGCAGAGCCTGTCGCGCCATCACGACTTCGTCGAGCTGGGCGAGATGGCCATCTCCCCGGATGAACAGCAACTGGCATGGACTCTGGACACCAGCGGCGACGAGGTGTTCAGCCTGCGTCTTGCAACACTGAACGCGGCGAATGGCGACTCACGCAACGCAGGCCACGATGACGAGTGCCTGCTGGAGGATATCGGGCCGGACCTGGTGTGGGCCGAGGACGGCCAGCACCTGCTGTTCACGCGCTATGACAGCACCCAGCGCCCCTTCGAGATCTGGTGTCTGAATGTCGCGAGCCGCGCCGAGACGCTGCTCTATCGCGAGGAAGACAGCGAATTCTGGGTCGGCATGGGCAAGACCCGCTCACGCGCCTGGCTGATTCTGGAGACCGCCTCCAAGGACACCAGCGAGACCTGGTTGCTCAAGGCCGATGCCCCGCTGGGTGAGATGCGCCTGGTGCGCGCCCGCGAGACCGGTGTCGAGTACGGCGTCGATCACCGCCCCGGCCACTTCTATGTGCTGCACAACAGGCAAGCGCCGCACTTCCAGCTCGATATCGCCTCCGAGCATGCGCCCGGCGACTGGCAGCCGCTGATCGCCACCCGCGATGAGGTGACGCTGGAAGGTGTCGAAGCCTTCAGCTGGGGGCTGATGGTCGATGAACGCGACCACCGTCAGGCCCAGGCCTGGCTGCGCGTGATCGAATTCGAGGGCACGGCGCCGACACAAACGATCTGCCGCGACGAACGCCTGGCGATGCCGGAGCAACCGCTGAGCCAGGGGCTGGGCGACTGCCCGCATTTCGACGCTCGCCGCCTGCGCATCCGCGAGGAGAGCTTCACCACGCCGCCGAGCTGGATCGAGCTGGACCTCGACACGGGAGAGCGCCGCCTGCTCAAGCGTCAGACCGTGCATGGCGATCTCGCGCCCGAGCAGCTGATCAGCCGCCGCCTGTGGGCGACCTCCGACGATGGCGAGCAGGTGCCGGTCTCGGTGGTCATGCGGCGCGACCTGTGTGATGACGCAGGCCGTCCCCACGCTCCGCTGCCGGTATTGCTCTACGGCTATGGCGCCTACGGCGAGACACTGGACCCCTGGTTCTCGATCGCCCGCCTGGAACTGCTGACGCGCGGCGTCGCCTTCGCGGTCGCCCACGTGCGTGGCGGCGGGGACCGTGGCGAGCCCTGGTATCTGGCCGGCAAGCTGGAGCACAAGGAAAACAGCTTCAACGACTTCCTCGCCGCGCGTGATGCGCTGGTCGAGCAGGGCGTCGGGGCCGCGGATCGCATTGCCGCCTACGGTGCCAGCGCCGGTGGTCTGCTGGTCGGCGCCAGCCTCAACAAGCGTCCCGAGGCCTTCTGCGCCGCGGTGCTCGATGTGCCCTTCGTCGATGTGCTGCGCACCATGGAAAACCCGGAGCTGCCGCTGACCACCGCGGAATACACCGAGTGGGGCAACCCGCACGAGAACGAGGCGCGGCGTCGCATCCGCGCCTATTCGCCGCTGGACAACCTGAGTGCCGCGTCCTATCCGCCGCTGTTCCTGCAGGGCAGCTGGCATGACACCCGCGTGCCCTACTGGGAGCCGGCCAAGCTCTATGCGCGTCTGCGCCAGATGGACTGCACGCCGCATCCTGTCCTGTTGCGCACCGACATGAGCTCCGGACACGGCGGCGCCTCGGGTCGCTTCAAGGCGTGGCGTGACAATGCGCGTCAGGACGCCTTCCTGCTGTGGGCGCTGGGCGTGTGCGAGAAAGCCGACGGCAATGAGGCCACGCGCGACGACTGAGGTGCCTGTGCTTGCGTGTCTTTCGCACAGCGCTGTGACTGTCGGATAGCACCCTGACAGCCGCATACGACAAGGCCCCCGCCGGTTACCCGGCGGGGGCCTTGATGTTTTCGTCAGTTCAAGGGAGCACTACTGACCTGACGAAGGGTGCAGCATGAATGACTCAGCGCGGATCGAGCTTGGCCAGCTTGGTGGCGATACGATCACCATAATCGGCATCCGCCTGACGGAAGTGCGCGATCATCTTGTCCTGGACCACGTGGCTGACGCCTACCATGGTGCCGGCGATGACGTCGGTGATGCGCGTCTTCTGACCTTCATCGAACAGACGATAGAGGTTGCCGGCCTGGCTGTAGTTATCCTCATCGCTGTTGTCGTGATAGCCCATCCAGGCGTTCTGCTCCAGCGGCATCGCCGGCTCGGCGACGGTAGCGTCCGGCACCGGGGCACCCTGCTCGGCACGCTCGTTGGGGTAGAAGTTGGTGCGTGAGTACTGGCCACCTTCCTTCGTTTCTCCCGGTACACCCTGACCGACCTGGCCGCCCAGCGGGCCGCCACCGTGACCGGTGACCGGGCACATGCCCGCCATCACGCCATCGCGCTGGTAGTGGTTGACCGGGCAGACCGGACGGTTGACCGGCAGCTGCTCGGCGTTGGCACCGACACGGTAGCGGTGTGCATCGGCGTAGGCCCACAGACGAGCCTGCAGCACGCGGTCCGGCGAGGCGCCGATACCCGGCACGAAGTTGGACGGCGAGAAGACGGACTGCTCGACTTCCGCGAAGTAGTTCTCCGGGTTGCGGTTGAGCTCCATCTTGCCGACTTCCATCAGCGGGAAGTCACCGTGCGGCCACACCTTGGTCAGATCGAACGGGTTGATGTGGTAGTCACGTGCCTGCGCTTCGGTCATCACCTGCAGGTTGACGGTCCAGCTCGGACGCTCACCACGCTCGAGGCGGGTGAACATGTCGTGCTGGTGGAAGTCCGGTGCGACCTGCGCCGCTTGATCGTCGGTCAGTGTCTCGTGGCCCTGGTCGGTCTTGAAGTGCCACTTGACCCAGACACGCTCGCCCTTGTCGTTCCACAGGCTCAGCGTGTGCGAGCTGTAGCCGTTCATGGTGGTCAGCGACTTCGGGATACCGCGGTCGGACATCAGGATGGTGACCTGATGCAGCGCCTGCGGATGGTTGGCCCAGAATTCCCAACGGTTCTGCCAGTCGACCATGTTGGTGCGCGGGTCTTTCTTCTGGGTGTGGATGAAGTCAGGGAACTTGGACGGCTCGCGGATGAAGAACACCGGCGTGTTGTTGCCGACCATGTCCCAGTTGCCGTCCTCGGTGTAGAACTTCAAGGAGAAGCCGCGCACGTCGCGAGTGTTGTCGCCGCTGTCCTGGCCACCGGCCACGGTGGAGAAACGCGCCAGCAACGGGGTCTGCTTGCCGACACCCTGCAGGAAGCGGGCGATGGTCAGGTCAGACAGGTCTCGGGTCAGGGTGAAGGTGCCGTAGGCGGCGACGCCACGGGCGTGGACGACACGCTCCGGAATGCGCTCACGGTTGAAGTGCGCCAGCTTCTCGAACAGACGCCAGTTGTCGAAGGTCAGTGAACCATTCGGGCCCGCTGTCTGGCTGATGTCATCGTGAGGCACCGGGGCGCCGTTACCTGTGGTATAGCGTGGAGTCTGGGACATGTAGACGTTCTCCTGTCAGGTAGAAAAAAGCGCTATCAAACTCGACTGGCAAGGCCAGATGCTGCTGATGTCACATTTTCATGCGCTGCTTGATGTGAAAGCCTGCAGCCCATTGTCGAATCGGGTCGGGGCCGATGCCTGCCCGGCATGTGCTGGCTTGTGGCCCCTTGATGCCTGCTTACCTTACGCACCTGGTGCTTCTAGCGATAATCAATTACCAGCATGCCTTCGATAATCAGCCCCTATCACTGAGCCTATCAGCCACTCTCAGCGGCGTGAACCGCAGGACGGCACTCGACCCGGTGGTATCACCAACCCTGTTTTCACCTTTCTTCGCTACCCCATCTTCACGTCCGGAAATGACCACATCATGACCATGAAAAAGCCCCCTGACCTTTGCAGGTCAGGGGGCTTGGTGAGTGACATCATACCTTGTGGGGCGTCAGCACCTCATGCCGGCATCTGGTTGGCACGCGCATCACGCGACCACACACGGTGAGCCATCAGGGCATCACGCAGCGGCAGGCTGGCGGCGAGCACATCATCCACCAGGATGACGCCCTCCTCGACCGGCACGCGAGCGGCGGCCAGCAGCTCCTTGCCTTCACAGATCGCCACGATGGGCTTCAGGTGCTTGTAGGCTTCCTGGACATAATAGAGTCCGAGGCCCGAGCCGCTCAGCGCCTCGACGCTGCCCACGCCGCCAGCGACGACGACGGCATCCACCGTCACGGACGGCAGGCCATTGAGCATCGCATCCGGCGACAGCATGGTGCCGTCTCCGGCCTTGATCGGCGCCATGCTCGGGGCGATCAACAACCCTTCGGCCCCCTCGGCGGCCAGCTGCTCCTTGATCGAGCGAACATCTTCCATGGCGACGCCATCGGCAGCCAGGATCGCGACCTTGCGGGTGGCGATGGAGTCCGGCAGACGCGCCATCAGGCTCAGTGCCGGGTCACTGTCGACCTGGCTGGTGCCCAGTTCACCGTCCGGCGCGGGCTTGCTGGTCGGTATCTCGATGCCGTGATTCTCACCGACGCGACGTGCCAGCTCCAGATCGATGTTGGGCAGGATCTCGGTGATCACCCGCTCACGGATCCACGGACGCTCGACCTTGGAAAGCTCGAAGGTGTAGGCCGCGATGATGTGCTCCTTCTCCACGTCAGTCTGGCTGTTCCAGAACAGGGTGGCCTGGGAATAGTGATCCCCGAAGGAGGCGCTGCGCGCACGTACCTTGTGCGCCTCGATGCGCTCATGATACGGCTCGAAACCGCCATGGGCGTCCTGGGACGGCGGTGTCTCGGCCGGCCAGCCACCATCGATGGAGTTCGGCTCGTAGGACGCCTGCCCCGTGTTGATGGTCTGACGATGCTGGGCATCGCGCTGGTTGTTGTGGAATGGGCACACCGGCTGGTTGATGGGAATCTCGTGGAAGTTCGGCCCACCCAGACGCAGCATCTGGGTATCCAGATAGGAGAACAGACGCCCCTGCAGCAGCGGGTCATTGGAGAAGTCGATCCCCGGCACGATGTTGGCCGGATTGAAGGCGACCTGCTCGGTCTCGGCGAAGTAGTTGTCCGGATTGCGGTCCAGCACCATCTTGCCGATCGGCACCACCGGCACCAGCGATTCGGGGATCAGCTTGGTCGGATCGAGGATATCGAAGTCGAAGCTGTGCTCGTCCTTCTCCTCGACCACCTGGATGCCCAGCTCCCACTCCAGCGGCGCCCCGCTCTTGATGTCATCCCACATCATGCGACGGTTGAAGTCCGGGTCACGCCCCCACAGCTTCTGGGCTTCATCCCAGATCAGCGAGCAGGTACCAGCCACCGGCTTCCAGTGGAACTTGACGAAGCGCGACACGCCTTCACGGTCGATCAGACGGAAGGTATGCACACCGAAGCCTTCCATGTTGCGGTAATGACGCGGGAAGGCGCGGTCCGACATGGTCCACAGCACGGTGTGAGTGGTTTCCGGCATCAGTGACACGAAGTCCCAGAAGGTATCGTGGGCTGACTGGCCTTGGGGAATCTCGTTGTGCGGCTCCGGCTTCACGGCGTGCACGAAGTCAGGAAACTTCATCGCGTCCTGGATGAAGAACACCGGGATGTCATTGCCGACCAGGTCCCAGTTGCCGTCATCGGTGTAGAACTTGGTCGCGAAGCCACGCACGTCACGTACCGTGTCGTTGGAGCCACGCGAGCCCTGCACGGTCGAGAAGCGCACGAACACCGGCGTCTTCTTGGATGGGTCGCTGAACACGCCGGCCTTGGAATACCTGGCGGCATTGTCGTAGGCCTGAAAATACCCGTGCGCGGCCGCGCCACGCGCGTGAACGATACGCTCAGGAATACGTTCATTGTCGAAGTGGTTCATCTTCTCGCGGAAGATGAAATCTTCCATCAGGGTCGGACCGCGTTCCCCCGCCTTCAGCGAGTTGTGGTTGTCCGCGATGCGCAGTCCCTGGTTGGTGCGCAGGTCATGCCCTTCGGCGTCGGCGCGATAGGTCTCCAGCGCCTCGTCCTTGGCATGGCCATCACCGGCATTGGGCTTGGTGTCGTGCGGCCCATTGCGGTTGGGATGGGTATAGGGGTTCTCTCCCTCTGCCGAGCGATTCTGGCCCTCGTGATAGGGGCACTTCGCGCTGTCGGCATTCGACTGGGAAGAGGGTGCTGAATCGTGCTCATTGCTCGCCATGCTCAAACGCTCCTGTTTTCGCTAGATCCGCAACGCGCCACTAGTGTGGCGCTGAAGGATGATTCGGCCTTGCCGCCTCTTGCCGGCGTACTTCTTGTCCAAGTACTTCTTCTCAAAGCACTTGTCGTGAAAGTGCTTGTTGTCAAAGCACTTCTCGAACAAGGCACCTCTCGGCGCCGTGACAGATCACCGGGCAGTCAGGTGCCCCGGGTGACAAGAGGCGTTGCTGCAGCGGGTGTCTACATCGAATCCATCCAGACACCCGCAAGGGACTTCACTTGCTGTTGACGATTGCACTTGCTGCTAGCGCTTGCTGACAACCGCCTGACGGGGCTCGACACCGCGCCGTCAGGCCTTGGACTTGACCTTCGAGACGATCCACAGCAACACCACCGCCCCCACGACCGAGACGACCAGCGAGCCGATGATGCCGGTGGAGGCCAGCCCCAGCAGCTTGAAGATGACGCTGCCCAACAGGCCGCCGACGACACCGACGACGATGTTGCCAAGAATGCCGAAGCTGCCGCCGCGCATGATGTTGCCTGCGATCCAGCCGGCCAGACCACCGATGATCAACCCAAGAATGATACCCATCTGCTGTCTCCTTCCTTGCTGATGTACAGGCGCTTGGCGCCGCTGTACAAGTCTTGGAGACGACGTCACACAATTAAAAGGGGGCGATCTTTCATTTGTCAGAATGAGGAGCCGGGCTGGCTCAGGAAGGCGATCTCTTCCGGCGTGGGCTCGCGACCGAGAATCGCATTGCGATGCGGGTAGCGGCCGAATCTACGCACGATGTCCGCATGCAGATGCTCATAGCGCAGGGTGTGCTCGAGACCGGGGCGTGCGAACAATTGTTCGGCGTGTTCATGGATGCGCAACGATTCGCTGTGCATCCACGGCATGATCGCGAAGGGCTGCCAGGCCAGCGGAAGGCGGTCCAGGTCGCCCAGCGCGACGGCCTGCTGGGAGAGCGCAAGTGCCAGGTTGTCGCCACGGAAGGCGCGCGGAGTATCGCGATGGATATTGCGCGCGAACTGGTCCAGCAGCAGGATTTCCGCCAGCCGCCCACCGACGCTCGCCCGCCACTCCCACAGCTCACAGGCGAGCGCCTGCTCGAGCCGCGCGGCGAATCGCTCACGCAGCTGACCATCGAGGGCATCGCTCTTGCGAAACCAGTCCTTGGGCGTCAGCTGAGTGAACCAGTAATCGAGCACCTGCCGTGCGTGGGGATGGCTGTCCGCGATCAGCGTGGCGGCGTCAGGTTGCGGGGATTCCGAGGGGCTTGAGGGGGGCATGGAGGGGGGCATCGAAGGTGTCCTTGGGTGGAGTCGGGAAGGAAGCCGCGCGACAGGCCTGGCTGAGCGCACCACCTTGCACTGCGAGTGCCGGGCCTGAGCGGCGCGGGGCGATCATGGTTCTGACACCGGATCTTCATCTTGAGCGTGGAAAGTAGCCTCTCCCATCAGCGCTGTCAGCCTTTGCGGCATGTCCCGCGCTGGCTGGTGCCCTGATGTCACTTATGTTGCCACTCTCTATCCCAACCTGACGCCAGACCGTTACAAGGAAGCCCGTCATGTCCCGCCGTCTGTCTGATCTGCTGCCTTTGCGCTCCTCTCGCAAGTCCCACGTCACTCACGTTTCCCCCACCTCCCACACCTCCCCCGTCTCGCCAGGCGATGCGCCAGCCGGCAATGGTGCTGCACCAGTCACCTCCGCAGGCGCCCCGTCACGGATGGACCGCCGCCAGCTGCTGGGGCGCGGCCTGCAAGGTGCCGGGGTCGGGCTGCTGGCGACCACGGGCCTGCTCGGCGCTCCCGCGATCGTGATGGCCGAAGGACGGCGCCCACGCATGCCCTCCGGCGTGATGAGCGGCGACGTGACCGCCAGCCGCGCCATGCTGTGGAGCCAGAGCGACAAGCCGGCACGCATGCTGATCGAACTGGCCGACAATCCCGAGATGCGCGGCGCCTTCCAAATGCGTGGCCCGGTGGCCCTCCCGGCGGACGGCCTGACCAGCAAGCTCGACCTGACCCGCATCGGCACTCGCGCCAACGCCAGCGGCGAGGTCTTCTACCGGGTGCGCTACGCGGCGCTGGATGACCACCGCGCCATCAGCGAGGCCACCACCGGTCGCCTGGTATTGCCGCCGAGCGTGCAGGCACCGCGTGCGCTGCGTTTCGTGTGGTCCGGTGACACCGTCGGCCAAGGCTGGGGCATCAACCCGGACTTCGGTGGCCTGCGCCTCTACGAGACCATGCGTCAGGTCAAGCCGGACTTCTTCCTGCACTCCGGCGATACCATCTACGCCGATGGCCCGCTCGAGGAGAGCGTCACCCAGCACGACGGCAGCCTGTGGCGCAATATCGTCACGCCCGCCAAGTCCAAAGTGGCAGAAACGCTGGACGAGTATCGTGGCCAGTACGCCTACAACCTGATGGACGAGAACCTGCGTCGCTTCAATGCCGAAGTGCCGATGTTCGCCCAGTGGGACGACCACGAGACCACCAATAACTGGTACCCGGGCGAGATTCTCGAGGATGATCGCTACACCGAAAAGAATCTCGACGTGCTGTCCGCCAATGCGCGTCGCGCCTTCCTCGAGAACATGCCACTGCGCACCGGCCCAGCCGCACCGGAGCGCATCCACCGCAATTTCAGCTTCGGGCCGGGGCTCGAGATGTTCATGCTCGACATGCGCAGCTTCCGCGGCGCAAATTCCGCCAACCGCCAGACGGGGCGTGGGCCACAGACCGACTTCCTGGGTCGCGATCAGCTGGCATGGCTCAAGCAGTCGCTCAAGGCCAGCACGGCCACCTGGAAGGTCATCGCCTCCGACATGCCTATCGGGCTGCTGGTGCGTGACGGCGACAACTTCGAGAACGGCGCCAACGGCGATGGCGAGGCACTGGGGCGCGAGCAGGAGATTGCCGAACTGCTCAAGTTCGTGCGCGATCACGACATCCAGAATCTGGTCTGGCTGACCGCCGATGTGCATTACACCGCTGCACATCACTACTCGCCCGAGCGCGCCGTCTTCAAGGACTTCACGCCGTTCTGGGAATTCGTCAGCGGCCCGATCCACGCCGGCACCTTCGGTCCCGGTGAGCTGGACAACACCTTCGGGCCGAGACTCGAATTCGTGAAGGCGCCGCCTGAGGGGCGGGCCAACATGTCGCCCAGCGAGGGCTTCCAGTTCTTCGGCCAGGTGGATCTCGACCCCGAGAGCGAAGCGCTGACCGTGACGCTGAAGGACATCCACGGCGCCTCGCTCTACCAGCAGGTGCTGACCCCCGCCGCCGCCAGCGCCTGACAGCGGTGCCTGTTTCTGGCACTCGCTTCTGATGTCGGCATGCGGCACTCGCTGCTGACTATCGGCTTCTGACACCGACTTCCGATACCAGCTTCTGACAACGACAACGCCCCGCCTCCTGCTGTCGATCGACACGCAAGAGGCGGGGCGTTCTGCTCATGGCGACAGGTCGACAGCCGCTGGCGGGCTATGTCTGCACGAATCAGACAATTGCAGAAAAATGTCAGACAAATTGTCAATGGTGAGGGTCGGGCATTTCTTTGACACTGATCGGCACGCTAGATGTCGGTCGCTGACAGCGTGTCTCGTGGTACCGCGCGCCAACGGTGAGGCATGTTCTGCAGACGACGGGCAGCTGAGCAAGCAGGCCTCCGAGCCCTGTTGTTCAACAAGGATAATGCCATGAACGCCCTCACCCTGAGCTCCTTCGTGTTCTTCACGGGGCTGGTCGCCGTGATCACCTGGTGGCTGACCCGTCGTGACGACCATCAACATTCCACCGGCTATTTTCTCGCCGGACGCAGTCTGACCTTCCCGATCATCGCAGGCTCCCTGCTGATGACCAATCTGTCCACCGAGCAGATGGTGGGCCTCAACGGCGCCGCCTTCACCGACGGCCTCTCCGTGATGGCCTGGGAAGTGGTGGCCGTGGTCTCGCTGGTCGCGATGGCCATGTTCTTCCTGCCACGCTTCCTCAAGAGCGGCATCACCACCCTGCCGGAACTGCTGGCACTGCGCTTCGATCGCACCACCCAGCTGCTGGCCAACCTGATCTTCATGCTGGCCTACGCCATCATTCTGCTGCCCAGCATTCTCTACTCCGGCGCCCTCGGCCTGATGGGTGTGCTCGACCTGCGCGCCCTGACCGGCATCGACTCGCAGATGGTGCTGCTGACCGGCACCGTGATCGCCGTCGGCATCGCCGGTGCCATCTATGCCCTCTTCGGTGGCCTGCGCTCCATCGCAATCTCCGACACCCTGAACGGCATCGGCCTGCTGATCGGCGGCATGATCATCGTCTACTACGGGCTGGACCGTGTCGGTGACGGCAATGGCATTCTCGCCGGCTGGGAGACGCTCAAGGAGACCCACCCGGAGAAGCTCAATTCGCTGGGCGGGGATGACCAGTCAGTGCCGGTCTCGACCCTGTTCACCGGGGTGCTGCTGCTCAACATGTTCTACTGGTGTACCAACCAGCAGATCATCCAGCGCACCTTCGCCGCCAAGACTCTCGCCGAGGGCCAGAAGGGCGTGCTGCTGACCGGCGCCCTCAAGCTGCTGGGCCCGCTGTATCTGGTGCTGCCGGGCATCATCGCCTTCCAGCTCTACGCCGGTGACGGCATCAAGGCCGACGCCGCCTATGGCCGGCTTGTCTTCGATGTGCTGCCCGCGCCGCTGACCGGCTTCTTCGCCGCGGCGATGGTCGGCGCGATCCTGTCGTCCTTCAACTCGGCGCTCAACTCCACCGCCACCCTGTTCAGCCTCGATGTCTACAAGGCACGCCTCAAGCCGCAGGCCAGCGATGAAGAGGTGGTCAAGGCCTCCAAGTGGGCCGGCTGGATCATGGCCGCCGCCGCGATGGCCATCGCGCCGCTGCTGGCGACCCAGGAAAGCCTGTTCGTCTACGTGCAGAAGGTGAACTCCATCTACTACATCCCGCTGCTGGCGGTGATCGTGGTGGGACTGACGTCCAAGCGTGTGCCGGCCATCGCCGCCAATCTGGCGCTGGTGCTCGGCTGCGCAGTCATCGGCCTGTTCTACTTCGTGCCGACGCTTTCCGAGCTGGTCGATCGGGTGCACAACTTCCACTTCATCGCCATCGTGCTGGTGCTGTTGATCGCCATGATGCTGGTGATCGGCAAGCTGTCACCCCGCGCCGAACCCTGGATCCAGCAGGACGTCGGTGCCATCGACATGACGCCCTGGGCCGGCACGCGTATCGCCAGCATCATTCTGCTGGTACTGGTGATGGCGATCTATCTGGCTTTCGCCGGCTGATCGCCCCACTCGCACAGCGCGACTGCACGCCACTTGTCATCGACATGAGCGTATGACATGAGCACGCCAGCGCCCCGTCATCTTCACCGATGGCGGGGCGCTGGCGTCTCTGATTGGGCATCAAAGATGACCCGCAATACGCGGTAAAAGCCGTGACATGCGTCTTTTTACGACACTGCGATCAAGGCCTGATACCAGAGACTGAGAAGCAATGACCGCCTGTTCATTCTCAACGCTCAGTCGACGCCAGCTGCGCCTCAAAACCAACGTATGTTCTACAAATGGCGGATAGCGAGAAATCGGGAGATACCTACACTATCGCCAGTCTTGCCATGAATGTTACCGGTGAGTCTCTTCACGGACGATGACACAGCTTGCTGTGTGCATTGCATCGCCACGGCTGGATCGGCGTCGAATCGCCACCCGGGTCACCTGCCCGCCGCCTCATGATTCGCCGCCGCACGCCTAAAGGAATCCTCCCCCATGCATGCCCTGACACTTGTTTCTTTCGTGTTCTTTACCGGCCTGGTCGCTGCCTTGACCTGGTGGTGGACACACCGCGATGACACCTCGCATTCCACCGGTTATTTCCTCGCCGGACGCAGCCTGACCTTCCCGCTGATCGCGGGTTCCCTGTTGATGACCAACCTGTCCACCGAGCAGATGGTCGGCCTGAATGGCGCCGCCTTCACCGATGGCCTGTCGGTGATGGCCTGGGAAGTCATGGCGGTACTGGCCATGGTGGTGATGGCGATGTTCTTCCTGCCACGCTTCCTCAAGAGTGGCATCACCACCCTGCCTGAGCTGCTGGCCCTGCGCTATGGCCGCAGCACCGAGCTGATCACCAACCTGATCTTCCTGTTCGCCTACGCGGTGATCCTGCTGCCGATCATCCTCTACTCCGGTGCCATCGGCTTGCAGGGCATGCTGGATCTGCCCTCGCTGACCGGCATCAGCTCGCCCAATGCACTGCTGTGGATGACCATCTGGGTGGTCGGCATCATCGGCGCCATCTATGCCCTGTTCGGCGGCATGCGCTCCATCGCCATCTCCGACACCTTGAACGGTGTGGGCCTGTTGATCGGCGGCATGCTGATCGTCTATTTCGGCCTCGATGCCGTCAGTGATGGCCAGGGCGTGATGGCCGGCTGGGACACGCTGACCGCCGCCAATCCGGAGAAATTCAACTCCATGGGCGGTGAAGACCAGTCGGTGCCCTTCTCGACCCTGTTCACCGGCGTGATGATCATCAACTTCTTCTACTGGTGTACCAACCAGCAGATCATCCAGCGCACCTTCGCCGCCAAGACCCTCGCCGAGGGCCAGAAAGGCGTGCTGCTGACCGGTGCCCTCAAGCTGCTGGGCCCGCTGTATCTGGTGATTCCCGGCATCATCGCCTATCACCTCTATGCCTCTTCCGGCGTCAAGGCCGACAGCGCCTACGGCCAGCTGGTATTCGATGTGCTGCCCGCACCGCTGACCGGCTTCTTCGCCGCCGCGATGGTCGGCGCGATCCTGTCGTCCTTCAACTCGGCGCTGAACGCCACCACCACGCTGTTCTCCACCGGTATCTACAAGGCGCATCTGCGTCGTGATGCCAGCGACGAGGAAGTGGTCAAGGTCTCCAAGGGCTTCGGCTGGGTGCTGGCGATCGCCTCCATGACCCTCGCGCCGCTGCTGGCCGGTCAGGAAAGTCTGTTCGGCTACCTGCAGAAGATGAATGCCATCTACTTCATCCCGATCTTCGCCGTGGTGCTGATGGGGCTGCTGACGCGTCGCGTGCCGACCATCGCCGCCAACCTGGCACTGCTGATCGGTTGCAGCGTGATCGGGGTGGTCTACTTCGTGCCGGCCTTCTCCGGCGTGCTCGACGTGATCCACGAGTTCCACTTCGTCGGTCTGGTGTTCGTGCTGCTGATCGCGATGATGCTGATCATCGGCAAGCTGGCGCCGCGTGACGAGCCGTGGATCCAGCAGGATGTCGGCGCCATCGACATGACGCCCTGGAAAGGCGCCAAGGTCTGCGCGCTGCTGCTGGTCGTGCTGGTGATCGCCATCTATCTGGCCTTCATCTGACGCCTGAAAGTCGCCTTTTTGGAACGACAAATCGTCATCAATTGAGCATCACGCCCCGCGTTGCCCTCTCGGACACGCGGGGCGTGTGCATTTCAGGCATGCTGGACTGCATGTTCCCTGAAGAGGTCGCCCATGCCCTGCTTACCCCATCGACAGTTAAAGGGGCTGTTCTTTTCCGCGCTGAGGGGGCCTTTCTCCTCTTCGCTGAGGGCGCCTTTCTTTTCCTCGCTCAGGGCGCTCAAGGCGCTGGGCATCGCCCTGCTGCTGCCCAGTCTGGTCGTCGTCAGCCCGAGCCAGGCCGCCGAGCGCTGGCAGCGGGCCGATGTGCTGACGGACAGCTTCATGGAAGTGGCGCTCAAGCGTGAATACCACCTCGGCAGCAGCGCCTCGCTGGTGCGCTGGCAGGCGCCCATCAAGGTGCGGGTCGATTCACAGCTGGGCAATTCGCGCATGCAGCGCCAGATGAGCGAGGTCCAGTTTCGTCATCTGGCCGCCATCACCGGGCAGCCGCTGAGTTTCGTGTCCTCCGCCGGAAAGGCCAACCTGCGCATCGCCTTCATCGCCCGGGACCACATGACGCGCGAGGCCGCCGCCTACGTCGGCAAGCAGCAGGCCGCCACCCCGGGCATGCGCAAGGCATTGCGTGAAGGCGTGTGCCTGACGCTGTTCAAGACCGGGCCGGATCACGCCATCACCAGTGGCCTGATCCTGATTCCCGCGGACTATGCCCGCCAGAAGGCGCGTCTGGTAGACTGCGTCGTCGAGGAGAGCGCCCAGTTGATGGGGCTACCCAATGATTCGGATAAAGTTTTCCCCTCCATCTTCAGTGACGTCACGGTGGATACCTGGCTGAGTCCGCTGGATTACGTACTGCTCAAGATGCTGTATGCCCCGGAACTTTCCCCCGGCATGTCAGCCGCGCAAGTCCGCGCTGCGCTGCCTGCGGTCATCAAGCGTCTTGCCGAGCAGGGCGAGCTGTCACACGCCATCCGCCGCGTGCGCCAGGGCAGCCTGCGGGAATGGGCGGGAGACTAGGCTCACCGAGAGCGCAATCCTGAGCATGGAGTTGGAACGCCTGAGCGGAGCACAGGCATAATCAGGTCAGGCGCGCCGGGCGCCGACATCCGACGGAGCTGCGCCTTCATGCCACTATCTTCTCCCGCTGCCGACCGGGCACGCCTGCCCTTGGCCGTCACGCTGCTGTCGCTGTGTCAGGCCTTGCTGGTCAGCGGCAACATCCTGCTGATCGCGGTCTCACCGCTGATCGGTGCCCAGCTGGCCTCGAGCAGCTGGTCGACCGCGCCGGTCGCCACCCAGTGGCTGGGCCTGATGTGCGCCACCATTCCCGCCTCGTTGATCACCGCCCGTCTCGGGCGGCGACGTGGCTTCGTGCTCGGCAATCTGTGCGGGCTGGCTGGTGCGGGGCTGGCCGTGCTGGCGCTGCATCTGCAGCATTTCGGGCTGTTCCTGCTTGCCACCTGGCTGGTGGGCATCGGCATCGGCTTCGGTCAGCTGTATCGCTTCGCCGCGATGGAGGCCGCCCCGGAGGAACAGCGCGAACGCGCCATCGGGCTGGTGATGGGCGGTGGCGTGCTGGCGGCCTTCTTCGGGCCCTGGCTTGCACGCACCAGTCATGCACTGGCCGACACCCCCTTCCTGGGCAGCTTCATCGGGCTGGGGGCGCTCTATCTGCTGGCGCTGTTGCTGCTGGCCTTCATCCGCCTGCCCCGTGACGGCAACGCCCAGTCAGCCGACGATGATGCAGTGGCGCCTGCACGCCCATTGGGCGTGATCCTGCGTCAACCGACCTTCCTGCTGGCCGTGCTCAGCGCGATGGTCGGCTATGGGGTGATGAATCTGGCGATGACGGCCACACCGCTGGCCATGGCCCATGCCGGGCACGGCTTCGATCACGTCGCCACCACCATTCAATGGCATGTGGTCGCCATGTTCCTGCCGTCCTTCTTCACCGGGCGGCTGGTCGCCCGCTTCGGGGCGGGCACCATGATCGTGACCGGCTGCGGCTTTCTGCTGGCAAGTCTTGCCACCGCGCAGCTGCTGGCCGCCGACTACCTGACGGGAACCCAGGGGTTCTTCCTCGGTCTCATCCTGCTCGGCATCGGCTGGAACTTCACCTTCCTGCCCGCCACCACGCTGCTGACCCACTGCCATCGCCCCAACGAGAAGGCCCGCACCCAGGCCGCCAACGAGTTCCTCGTCTTCACCACCGGGGCGGTGACGGCGCTGCTGGCCGGCCCCCTGGTCAGTACGCTGGGCTGGGCGCTGCTCAACCTGCTGCTGATCCCCGCCTGCCTGCTGCCCATCGCCCTGCTGGTGTGGCGTCAGCTTGCCTTGCGCGCCGATCGCCCGCAGATAGAGGGATGATGGCGAGCCGTGCGGTGCACGCTGACAAGTGCCGGCCATCACCCAGCTCATCATCAGCTGCCAGGACGCCATCACGTCGCGCCGCCGCCTCGCCCCCACTGACAGGGAATGCCTGATGTTCAACACCATGACCCGCAACGCCCGCCAGCTTGCCCGCGATGTGGGCCGCGAAGCACATGACCTGCTGGAGCGCGGTCTCGACCGCCAGCTGCGGCTCGCCGTCACGGGCCTGTCCGGTGCCGGCAAGACCGCCTTTCTCGTCTCGCTGATCGAGCAGCTGCGCCATGCCGGGCTCGGTGCGCGTCTGGAACTGCTGCCCGCCGCACGCGATGGTCGCCTGCTCGGCGCGGAACGCGTCAGCCAGCCGGACCTCTCCATCCCGCGCTTCCCGCTGGAAGCCGGCTTGCGCTCGCTGTCCGGCCAGCATTCGCCGCATGGCCCCGAATGGCCGACGCCGACCCGCAGCATCAGCGAGCTGCGCCTCAAGATCGGCTTTCGCCCCACCTCGCGCGCAGCGCGCATGCTCGACAGCCAGCGCGCCACCCTGACGCTGGACCTGATCGACTACCCCGGCGAATGGCTGCTGGACCTGCCGATGCTGGAGCAGGACTTCAGCGGCTGGAGCAGCGAGTGCGAGACCCAGCTGGCCGACGGGCGTGGCGACTGGGCGCATGACTGGATGGAAGCCATCGAGGGCCTGACACCGGACAGCGAGGTGGATGAAGACCGCCTCGCCGAGATCGCGAGCCTCTATACCGACTATCTGCACGCCGCGCGCCGCAAGGGTGGCTTCGTCGACCTGACACCGGGCCGTTTCCTGCTGCCCGGCGAGCTGGACGAGGCGCCGGTGCTGCAGTTCTTCCCACTGCCGGGGCTCGGTGACTGGACACCCGACGCGCTGGCCGCCCTGCCGGAAGCCAGCTTGTATCGCACCCTCGCACGCCGCTTCGATCACTATCGCCGCCGCGTGGTGCGCCCCTTCTATCACGACCACTTCCGGCGCTTTGACCGCCAGATCGTACTGATCGACGTGCTGGGTGCGCTGAATGCCGGCCCGGCGCCCTTCCGCGACCTGAGCCGTGCGCTGGACAAGCTGTTCGACAGCTTCGCCTATGGCCGCCGCCACCTGCTGGCGCGCCTGATGGATCGCCGCATCGACCGCCTGGCCATCGCCGCCACCAAGGCCGACCACGTCACGCCAGAGCAGCATGGCGCGATGCGCGACCTGCTCGAGCAGCTGCTGGCGGACCCACTCAAGCGCCTGCGCTATCGCGATGTGCCGCTCAAGGCCTTCACCATCGCCGCCATCCGCGCCAGCGAGGCGCGCGAGGTAGTCGAGAATGGTCAGCGTCATCCGGCGCTGGCGGGACAGCTGCTCGCTGAGCACGAGGGAGCGGGCGACTCGGACACGCAAGGCGCAGGCCGCGAGTCCGTGCTGCTGTTCCCGGGCGAGGTGCCCTCACGGCTGCCCGACCCGAATTTCTGGGCCGAAAGTCGCTTCGACTTCCCCCACTTCGCGCCGCCGAAGATCGATGGCAATGCGCCACCTCACATTCGCATGGACGCCGTGCTCGACTGGCTGCTGGGAGACCACCTGAAATGACCACCGAATCCCGCCATCCGCGCCCGGGCAAACGCTTCACGAGCTCCGATTCGGCGCAGGCCGATGCCGCCTCTACCACTTATGCCGAGCGCCCCACCGAGAGCGCGTCAGAGAGCGCGGCAGAGGCCCTGCGCGGCGCGCGTCACTTCTCGCCGGAGATGGAAAGCCAGCCCCTGGCCGCGGCCGAGCCGGAACCCGCCACGCCGGGACTCGATGCGACGCTAAGCGCCCGGCCACGTCATCGCGGCCTAAAATGGCTGCTGCTCGGCACCCTGACACTCGGGGGTGTCGAGGCCGGTCATGCGCTCTATCAGGCGGCCATGGGCGGCGACCTGATCGCCGGTGCCTGGGGCCTGCTGGGCCTTGGCGCCATCGGACTCGGCGCCCGCGCGCTGGGCAAGGAGCTCTTCAGGCTGCGTCACCTGCGCAAGCACGTCGCGCTGCGCGCCGAGCTGGAAGAACATCAGCAGGATGACTTTGGCCAGGAGAGCTTTGGTCAAAGGGGTTTTGGCCAGAAAAGCTTTGGCCAGCGCGGTGATGCGCTGCCCACGCCTGACGAGGACTCGGGCAAGGCAGGCGGCAAAGCCGGCAGCCAGCAGGAAGACCTGCTCGAACAGCTGCGTCGCCAGATGAAGCTCGGCGATGATGATGCCGGCGTGCGCGCCTGGCGCGCCGCCTGTGAAGCGCATCACTCCCCGTCGGAGCGCCGCGAGCTGTTCGCCTTCCACGTGCTGGGGCCGCGGGACCGTGAGGCGCGGCGTCTGATCTCGCGCATGAGTGGCGAGACGGCGGTGATGGTGGCGGTCTCGCCGCTGACCTGGGTCGACATGAGTCTGGTGGCCTGGCGCGGGCTGCGCATGATGGAGCGCCTGTCGCGCCTCTACGGGCTGGAGCTGGGCTATGCCAGCCGCCTGCGGCTGTTCAAGGAGGTGCTGGCCTCGATGGCCTTCGCCGGTGCCAGCGAACTGGCCGCCGAGGCCAGCATGGACCTGTTGTCGATGAATCTGGCCGGCCGCCTCTCCACCAAGGCCGGTCAGGGGCTGGGCAGTGGCCTGATGAACGCACGTCTCGGCCTGCGAGCCATGCGCCTGCTGCGCCCCATCCCCTTCCATGCCGAGGAGGTGCCGCGCATCGGTGAGCTGCGCGCGGAGCTGTTCTCGCGCATGCGCAAGGCCGACAAGGGCGAGGACGACGCAGCCTGAGCAGGCCGCGACCTCCCCTGCCACTGCCTTGAAAACAAGACGCGCGCCTCTGATTGCTGGCCATTCGGCCTTCAGGGCGCGCGTCTTTCGTGAGTCATCTCACCTTCGATGGTTTTAGTCTTCGATGGTTTCAGCCTTCGCTGGCGATGCCGGCCTCCAGCCATTTCATCACGCGCAGCGCCTCATGGGGCGAGGTCGGATTGCCGCCCTGGCCACGAATGCAGTCGCGCAGCCCCGCATACCAAGCCGGATAGTCACCATCGCGGCCCTGATGAGTGCCGCCCACCAACACCTGCTCGCCTTCGGCGCCGTCCGGGTCGGCCTCCAGCACGGTCAGCATTCCGGGACGCGCATCCCGCCCCCACTGGCGCGCCTGGCGCTCCTGCGGGTCACGCGAGGGCCAGTCACCAGCCTTGAGGCAATCTTCCTGAGGGTCGAGCCCGAACACCACATAGCTGCCACGGGTACCGTGCGCGGCGAAGCGTGCCGTCGGCGCCGCCGTCAGTGCACTGGCGTGCAGCTCCACCACCAGACCGGGGTGCCCTGGATGGTGGGCGTAATCGAGCACGGCGTGGAAGAAATCATCGGTCACCGCGCCTTCGCGCTGGGCGCGACGCGTGAGCTGGATGGCGTTCGGTTCGCCGAACAGGCACAGCGCCTGATCCAGCAGGTGCGGGCCGAGGTCATACCACAGGCCGCTGCCGGGCAGTGCCTGCTCACGCCAGCGGTTCGGCACCGTCGGACGGAAGCGGTCGAAGTGGGATTCCAGATGCGCGATGCGCCCCAGCGTGCCGTCGTTGATCAATTCCGCCAGCGTCAGGAAGTCGGCATCGAAGCGCCGATTGTGAAATACCGCCAGCACCCGTCCGGCCTGCTCGGCCTGGCGGGTCAGGGCCTCGCCTTCTTCAAGCGTCACCGTGAAGGGCTTGTCGACGACCACATGCTTGCCCGCCGCCAGCGCCGCAGAGGCCAGCGGGGCGTGGGTCTCGTTGGGCGTCGCGATGATGATCAGATCGATGTCGTCGCGCGCAAGCAAGGCCTCAGGGGTGGCCTCCACCTCCAGCTGTGGACGCTCGGCCCTGACGACCTCGGGCCGCGAGGTGGACAGCGCCACCAACGCCAGCCCGTCCGTGGCCTCGATCAAGGGCGCGTGGAAGGTGCGCACCGCCATGCCATAACCGATCAGCCCGACCCGGATAGCACTCTCGGAGGGGAAGGCGGCGCCGTGCCATGCGGCGGTGTCGCTGTGATCATCAGTGTCGGGGTGGGCTATGCGGCTCATCGGGCATCCTTGTCGTTGGCGCAATCTTGAGGGAGTCGTGCCTGGCAGCGCCATCCTAGCAAGGCTCCCGTGCCACAGACAGAGATGACAGCCGCCTTTAATGCTTGTCCATCGCAGACTTCATCCCGCGAGCGAGTCGCCGCGTAATGTCCGCGATTGAACGGTCCCCTTGAAGTCACGTGGCTCAGCCCGCAGACCTTGCTGTACCAGGAGAGGCGTGGCAGTGAGTAGCAATATCACTCGCCAGCCGCCTCGCCATTTGATTCGCGAAGGAGCAGACAGCATGCGCAAGACGCTCATCATCGGTGCCAACGGCAAGATCGGTCGTCAACTCTGCGAGAAGGCTCAGGCCGCCGGCGAACCCGTCGTGGCGATGATCCGCTCGACCGAGCAGCAGAGCTGGTTCCATGAACGCAGCATCCCGACGGTTCTGGGCGATCTGGAAGGCGAGATGCGCCAGGCCTTCTATGGCTGCGATCAGGCGGTGTTCGTCGCGGGCTCCGGCCCGAATACCGGCCCGGACAAGACACTGACCATCGACCTGCATGGTGCGATGCGCACCGCGGAGCTGGCTGCCGAATTCGGGCTGTCGCGCGTGATCCAGGTCAGCTCGATCCGCTCCGAGACACCGCTGGCCGGTCCGGCGGCGATGCGCCCCTACTTCGCGGCCAAGAAGGCCGCTGACCTGTGTCTCGCCGAGAGTGGCCTGCGTCATGTCATCGTCAAGCCTGGCCGCCTCACCAACGAGGGCGGCAGCGGCAAGCTGACCCAGAATGCTGATGACTCCGACGAGATGCAGGTCTCGCGCGCCAATGTCGCCGAGTTCCTGCTTGGCTTGATCAAGGCCCGCGAGATCGGTGGCCGTCATCGCAAGGCGCCCATCTTCACCCTGTTCGACGGTGATACGCCGGTTTCGGGTCTGCTGAACGCCACGACGACCGCCGACTGAGTGCGCGCCTGAGCCTGTGGCAAAGTGCACAGGCAGGCCGCTTTCGCCAGGCTCGCCCACGCTTGACCTGCCACTCATCCACGCCTGCGCGCAGCCCGCGCGGGCGTTGGGCAATCTGGTAGCTTTCCCCCCATGCTCCATGTCCGTATAGTGAGCCACTGACCCCGCCAACAGAACTTCCGAAATGCTGCAGAACAATTCGCTGCTGGCGCAGCTGAAAGATCAAATCCGCCAGGAAATTCCCCGTGTCACGGGGGTGATCAAAGGCACCGACAAGGGCTTCGGCTTCCTCGAATGCGAGGACGGCGAGTCTTACTTCGTGCCGCCACCCGCCATGAAGCAGGTACTGCACGGCGATACCGTCGAAGCGACCGTCAAGGTGGAAGGTGAGAAGAAGTCCGTACAGCCGGAAGTGCTGATTGAGACGGGTGTCGATCGCTTCGTCGCTCGTGTCGGCAAGCGTGATGGCCGCCTGAACGTGATGCCGGATCACCCCTCCATCAACACGCGCATGAAAGCGCGCGTGAAGCGTGGCATCAATGAGGAAGCCCTCAATGATGGCGACTGGGTCGTGGCACGTCTGCTGCGTCACCCGATGCGCAAGGACGACCGCAGCTTCTTTGCCCAGATCGAGGAAGTCATCGCCACCGTGGACAACCCGCGTGTGCCGTGGCGCGTCACCCTGGCGCGTCACGCGCTGGAACAGGCCTCTCCGGAGGGCGGCACTGACTGGCCGCTGCTCGAGGAAGGCCTGACTCGCGAAGACATGACCCACGTGCCCTTCTTCACCATCGATGGTGAGAAGACCCGTGACATGGATGACGCCCTGCACATCGTCGAGCGCCCGGAAGGCGGCTGGACCCTGAGCATCGCCATCGCGGACCCGACCGCCTACGTGCCGGAAGGCAGCCGTGTCGACGAAGAGGCGCGCACGCGCTCCTTCACCGTCTACCTGCCGAGCCAGAACGTCACCATGCTGCCGGAAATCCTGGCCGACGACCTGTGCTCGCTGAAGGAAGGTGAAGACCGTCCGACGCTGATGTGCATCGTCGACATCGATACCGATGGCGTGATCGGCGAGCCGAAGTTCTTCGCGGCCACCATGCGCTCCCACCACCGCCTGACCTACGACAACGTCTCCGACTGGATCGAAGGCCAGCAAGGCAGCTGGAAGCCGGAAACCGAAGAGCTGGCCGAAGGTCTGCGTCAGCTGGAAGCCTTCACCCAGGCGCGTATCGCCTGGCGTGCACGCAATTCCCAGGTCTTCCGCGAGCGTCCGGACTTCGAGTTCGAGCTGGATGAGGAAGGCAATGTGCTCAACGTACGTGCCGACCACCGCCGCATCAGCAATCGCATGATCGAAGAATCCATGATCACCGCGAACCTGAGCTGCGCACGTCTGCTCTCCAAGCACATCGGTCACGGTATCTTCAACGTGCACCAGGGCTTCGCACCGGAGAAGTACGACGACACCATCGAGTTCCTGGCTGGTCAGAACATCACCGCCACGCCGGAACAGCTGGGCAGCCTGGAAGGCTACCGCCTGATCCGTCAGGAGCTGGACAGCCGCGAAGACACCTGGCTGGACGTGCGCATGCGTCGCTTCCAGGGTTACACCGTGATGTCCGCTCAGCCGGGACCGCACTTCGGCCTGGGGCTGGAAGCCTACGCGACCTGGACCTCGCCGATCCGCAAGTACGGCGACATGGTTAACCACCGCTTGATCAAGCGCGTGATTCTCGGCCAGGACGTGCCGGCGGAAGCCACCGAGCAGCTGACCGAGCACCTCAGCGAACGTCGTCGTCTCAACCGCATGGCCGAGCGCGATGTGAAGGACTGGCTCTACGTGCGCTACCTGACCAAGGCCGCCGAAGAACAGCAGGTCTTCACTGGCGAGATCATCGACATCCGTCGTGGCGGCATGCGTGTGCGTCTGGAAGAGAATGGCGCCAGCGTCTTCATTCCGGCACCGCTGATCCACAGCGATCGCAAGAAGGTCGCGATCGATGACAAGGAAGGCCGCGTGCGCATCGAAGACGAGCTGCGTTACTCACTGGGCGACATCATCAAGGTCTCCTTGACCGAAGCCCGTGAAGAGCGTCGTTCACTGGTAGGTCGTCCGGCCGAATAAGCCGCGACCCACCACTGCCGTATGTAACTGCCTTGTCATCACGGGCAATTGCCACGGCCATCTACGCCCCGGAGCGCTCTGCGCCCGGGGCGTTTTCGTTCTTGTGCATTACGTATACGCATCGTGTGCCAAGCGTGAAAAATTGTAATTTTGTGAAACAGAAGCTCACGCTATACTCCTCACATCGACACACGACATCTGCTTTCACTGCTGCAGCGTTACTGGATTGACCCAAGCGCGAATGACTGAAGCCTGTCCCTGATGAAGTTCGTCCATGCGAGGACCCGGAAATGAAAACTCATCGCTCCACTGCAGCGACTTCACTGCGTCACCTGGCCGAGCATGCCGCCATCGTTCGTCACCCGGCCATGAGCTACGCCCGTGTCGACGCCGGAGCAGACAGCAGCTCAGGCAGAAGCTCGGAAGGCAGCTCCACCTCTCCGGAGCGCCAGCGTGAGATTCAACGTGAAGCGATGGAACATGTCGCGATGCTGCTGGAACGTGATCGTCGCCGCACCCGCAACCGTCTGCTGCTGGCCGCCGGCCTGCTGCTGAGCCTTGTACTGCTCGCCAGCCAGCGCCCAGCCGAGCCGGAAGCCGCCTTCTCGCAGGAGCTTGGCCAGGCCATGCCCAGCGCCCTGCACCTGTCCCAGCACGGACTGGCGTGAAGACGCCCGATCTCCCTCCATCAGGACAGATAACGATGCCAGGACCCCATGCAACACCAGGCACGGATGCCAGACATGACTGAGTCGATCCACTGCTAGACCCTGCAATGCCCGCTCCGGCGACCCTCCCCCCTGTCGCCCCCTGTATTCCTGTAGTGCACGCACTTGCCCTGTCCGGTGGCTCCGGACAGGGTCTTTTTTTGCCTGTCGTATGGCTTCTCTTGCGCAGCACTGACCAGAGGCTAGCTGCCGCACTCCCTGCTGGACCATCGCCAGCATGGCGTGGCTTCTCTCCTCCCCTGGCAGTAAACCTGATGCCAGGAGCCTGATGCCAGGGGCGTGATGCCAGGAGCTTGATGACAAATGTCCGAGACCGGGAGCGCATCGCACCAACATTGTTCCCTGTTGTCACACAGACCAGTCATCTCCTGATGTAACGTCATTGCCAGCCGCAGTGTGGAACATCGCGTGGCGAGGCGTCTCGTCACGCGCGACACCGCATGTCATGCCTCGTGCCCTTGGTTTCACGTCGGGTTCCCCCCATGACTTGACCAGAGGCTCGTTCGTCATTGCCACTGGCTTGCTGGAATCTGCGTGCTCGATTTCGTTTTCCTCGAACATCCTGAAGCACCCTTAAGCACGACAAGGCAGCCATGGCGGGCAGTGACGTCGGGATTCATCTTCATCGCGCACGACCGGTAAAGCGGTCTTGAGGAGTCCGTGTGCATATCGCTGACATGACCATGTTCCATGCCCCCTCCAGTGGCGGGGTCAGAACCTACCTGGAAGCCAAGCGACGACGTCTGCGGACGCGGCCCGATGTTCGTCACAGCCTGCTGGTCCCCGGCGAGACCACCAGTGTCAGTGATGACCTCTACAGCGTGCCGGCACCGCCCATTCCCTTCGGCAACGGCTATCGCTTCCCCCTGCGCCGAGGCGGCTGGGTCAGCACGCTGCTGGCACTGCAGCCGGATGTCATCGAGGCCGGCGACCCCTACGTCACGGCGTGGGCGGCACTCGATGCCGGTCGCAAGCTCGATGTCCCGGTGCTGGGCTTCTATCACTCGGACCTGCCGCGCCTGATCACCAATCGCCTGGGCGAGTGGTCAGGGGCCAACGTCGATCGCTACGTCAAACGCCTCTATCGCCACTTCGATCGCGTGCTGGCCCCCAGCCAGGTGATGGCCGACCGGCTCGACCGGCTCGGCGTCGACAATGTCCATATCCAGCCACTCGGTGTCGATCTTTCCACCTTCCACCCTGACTGCCGCGATGAGAGCCTGCGCCGCGAGCTTGGCCTGGAAGACCACGTGCGCCTGCTGGCCTTCGCCGGCCGCGGCTCACGCGAGAAGAATCTGGATGAGCTGCTGGAGGCCGCTCGCCTGCTCGGCCCTGACTACCATCTGCTGTTGATCGGCTCGGGCATGCCGCGGCATCTGCCCGACAATGTCAGCGTGACCGGGCATTTCTGCAGCAGCACCGAAGTGGCGCGTCTGGTGGCCTCGGTCGATGTGCTGCTGCATGCCGGCACCCAGGAAACCTTCGGTCTGGTGGTACTGGAAGCCATGGCCTGCGGCACGCCGGTGGTGGCGGCACGCGCCGGCGCGCTGGCCGAGAATGTGCCACTGGGCTGCGGTCAGCTGTGCAACCCGCACTCGCCGCATGCCATGGCGCGTGCCGTGCAGGAAGTCTTCGCCAATGACCCCGCCGCACTGGGTCGCCAGGCGCGGCGGCATGTCGAGAAGCACCATGCCTGGGACCGTGTCGTGGATGGCTTGCTCGGGCATTATCACGCGGTCACCGGGACTCGCATGCAACCGGTACTCGAGGAGGTGACCCATGGCTGAGTCGCCGGCTGCCAAGCAGCACTTTCTGCTGGTCCTGCATGATGTCGCGCCCGAGACCTGGACCGACTACCGGGACTTCGTCGCCGAGGTGGATGCCCTCTGCCAGGCACGCCTGAACCACCCCTGCCCGATCACCTGGCTGGTGGTGCCTGACTTCCATCATCGCAGCGCCCTGGAAGACGCTCCGGAATTCATCACCCTGCTGGACTCTCGCCGCCAACAGGGGGACGAGCTTGCCCTGCATGGCTTCCATCACTGCGATGACGCGCCAGCCCCCCGCACCCCGCGTGATTACCTGATGCGCCGCGTGCTGACCTGGGAGGGCGAGTTCTACCCCCTCGATGAGGCCGAAGCCAGACGACGCCTGCTGGAAGGCGCCGCACTCTTCAAGCGTCTCGGCTGGCCACTGGACGGCTTCGTGGCCCCTGCCTGGCTGATGAGTGACGGCACTCGCAAGGCGCTGAAGTCCCTCGACTTCCGCTACACCAGCGACCCCCAGCATCTCTATCGACTACCTGACTTCACGGTCATCGATGCGCCCGGACTCGTGTGGAGCGCACGCTCAGCGCCACGCCGCCTGATGTCGCAGTGGGTGACGCAGCGCAAGCTGAGCCGCGAGCAACAGGCGCCGGTGTTGCGTCTGGGCCTGCATCCGGTCGACATGCGTCATGCACGCTCATGCCAGTATTGGCTGACGCTGGTCGAGCGCCTGCTCGATGAAGGGCGCCAGCCGATGACCAAGATCGGCTGGCTGACGCAGCAGGGGCTGCTAACCCCCGCCACGTCTGACACGACGCAACTGAACTCGCACCAGGCGGCTCACAGTGCTGCCTGATACCCACCTACCGGATGAGTCCCGTCGTATGGGCCTTGTGACAACCCGCTGCGGGAATCTGCCATGAATCGTGCCCTCTGGTTACTGGGTGCTGGCCTTGTGATGGTCATCGCGATACCGCTGGTGCTGGGTGGCAGCGGACTGGGTGGCCAGTTGCGCCAGTTCCCCCTCGACACCTTCCTCTTGATGCTGGGCATGATCGTGATGTGCTGGAACCTGAACGCCGGCCGGTTGCGTCTGCTGCTGGCCGGGCGTGGCGGTCACCTGGGGCAACGGCGCGCCGTCGGCATGGTGATGGCGACCGAGTTCGCCATCAGCGCCACCCCCGGCGGCAGTGGCGGTCCGCTTACCCTGATGGGGCTGCTGTCACGTCAGGGAGTGCGCCCGGCGCAGGCCACGGCGGTATTCGCGGTCGATCAGATCACCGACATGCTGTTCTTCCTCTCGGCACTGGCCAGCATCGGCCTCTACGCCCTCTCGCATACCATCGACCTGCGCCTGGGGTGGATGCTGGCCGTGCCGGCGCTGTTGCTGATCATCGGCTTTGGCCTGCTGGCCGCGCTGGGCAAGCACCATCGGCGCCTGCTCAAGACCAGCGGACGCCTGCTGCGCTGGCTCAAGGTACGCCATCGCTCACGCGTCAAGCTGGCGCGGGGCCTGATCCACTTCCGCCATGCGCTGGTCGAGACGCTCGCCCTGCCGCGCCTGACGCTGAGCCTGATCTTCCTGCTCTGCTGTGCCCATTGGCTGCTGCGCTACTCGATCCTCTATCTGGCCGTGTCCGGACTGGGGCAGGACATCGACTGGAGCTGGACCTTCATCGTGCAGATGCTCTCGCTGGCAGCGGGCCAGCTGACGCTGCTGCCCGGCGGTGCCGGAGGCGCGGAGCTGTCCTCCACTGCCCTGCTCAGCCCGATGATCGGCGCCGCCAGTGCCGCGGCGGCAGTAGTGATCTGGCGAGCGGTGACCTTCTATTTCTACCTGATCGCCGGCGCCCCGGTGTTCTTCGTGATGGCGGGACGCAGCATGCTGGGAAGCTTGCTCAAGCGTCGCTCGGCAGCCACATGACGGGGCAACCGAGCAGCGCTGCAGGCTTCATCATGAAAAACACTTGATCATCGCCATATGAATAAGACTTTGTTATGTTGGCAGGCGGCTTTATTGAACGGCCATACAATAACCACAGCTCAAGGTGATCTCACATGCCGCATCCTTCCCAGCGTCACCCGACTTCCGCCCGCATTCGCCGTCCGCTGGCCATGATGGGCGTGGTCGGCTCGCTGCTGGCCACCTCGACCTCAGCGGCACTCGCTGATGACAGGCCCCTGCGCAGCATCGACCCCGGCCATGGCACCGACAAGGTCGTGGTCGCCCACCGAGGTGCCTCTGGCTACCTGCCGGAGCACACCCTCGCGGCCAAGGCGATGGCCTACGCCCAAGGCGCTGACTTCCTCGAGCAGGATGTGGTGATGAGCAAGGATGACCAGCTGGTGGTGCTGCACGACCGCTTCCTGGACCGTGTGACCAATGTCGCCGAGGTCTTCCCCGAGCGTGCGCGTGATGATGGCCGCTACTATGCCATCGACTTCACGCTGGACGAGCTGCGCCAGCTGTCGTTCAGCGAGGGGTTCACCGTCAAGGATGGCGAGCAGGTCGCCGACTACCCTGAGCGCTTCCCGCTGGGCAAGTCGCACTTCGGACTGCACACCCTGAGTGAAGAGATCGAGATGGTTCAGGGCCTGAATCACTCCACCGGACGCGATGTCGGCCTGTATGTGGAGATCAAGGCGCCCTGGTTCCACCAGTCGGAAGGCAAGCAGGTCTCGCGAGCCGTGCTCGAGACCCTCAAGCACTACGGCTACGTCGCGCAGAATGACAATGCCGTCGTGCAGGTCTTCGATCCCAATGGCCTCAAGCGCATCCACGACACGCTGCAGCCCGAACTGGAGATGGACCTGCGTCTGGTGCAGCTGATGGGCGAGACCAGCTGGGACATGACCTTCCAGCCGGATGCGGAGGGCAAGCTTGAGCCCTACGACTATGACTGGATGTATCAGGAAGGCGGCATGCAGCGCATCGCCACCTACGCCGATGGCATCGGGCCGTGGAAGCCGATGGTGATCGAGGACAGCTCGACCCGGGGCGACATCAAGGTCACACCAATGGTCGAGGAAGCCCATGCGCAGGGCCTGATCGTGATGCCCTACACCTTCCGCCTCGATGAAGGCCGCATCCCCGACTGGGCCAGCGATTACGATGACATGCTGCGCGCCTTCTTCGTCGACGCCAGGGTCGATGGTGTCTTCACTGACTACCCTGACCGCGCCGTGCAGTGGCTGAAGCAGCACGGTGATGCTCTGTAAGCGGCCCTTCAAGCCAGGCAGTCCTTGGCAGGGGAACATCAAAAAGCCGGACTCCGTGAGGAGTCCGGCTTTCTCGTCCTGCCTGTTTCTCGTCCTGCCTGATCGTCAGCGCTCGCTGTCAGTTCACGATATCAGCATCGACACGTGATGAGCGCTGCCTTCATTGACCCGCCGCTTCGGCGGCCAGCCCCTTGAGCAGCCCGGCGATCTTGTCCAGCGGCAGCTTGCAGTCGCCCAGATCATGACGATTGGCCATGTACTGCGGGTCATTCCACTCGATCACGCTGCCGCCCTCCACGGCGCGAATCAGCATCTTCTGCGGCAGGTCCAGGGCGGCCGCCCCGTTGCACTGCATCAACAGGGTCCCCACCTTGGGATTGCCGAAGATGACGGTATGCGTCGCGGGCAGCTCCATGCCGACCTTCTCGGCACCTGCCTCATGATCGATGACGCTGAACAGCGTCAGCCCCTTGGCCTTGAGCGCCGTCTCGAGACGCGCCTGAACGGAGGCGACATCATCACGACTGGTCACCGACTCGATGCCCTTGGCAGGCACCTGCATGCTCGCTGAAGCTTCAGGGGCGGAGGCTGCCGCCGCGCCGGAATCTGCACTGGCAGACAGCGGCATGCCAGCAGCCAACGGCAGGGACAGCAACGCCAGCAGGCGCGCGGAGCGCGTAAGGGCGGGGAATGACTTGAGCATGGAACATCCTTATCAGTGAGTCGTGTTGCGCCGTGGGGCATCTGCACGTGTCGCTTGGTCAGGTGCCAATGAACAGTCATCAGATTAGCAACTGCTTGATATGAACGCACCTGCCCCGCCTGCATCAGCCGAAACACCTCTCCCCTCGCCTACGCCACCGGCTGCGCTTGGGAGTGACTGGTGGCGGCCAGAAACGAAAAAAGGGCAGGCCCTGTGGGCCTGCCCTTTCGGTGACATGCGATCCGCTTGACGCCGATCGCTGTCAGGAGATCAATGGCTTACCAGCCAGTGACTTCCTTGATGGCATCGCCGATCTGCGCGAGTGAACGCACAGTCTTGACGCCAGCTGCTTCCAGAGCCGCGAACTTCTCGTCGGCAGTACCCTTGCCGCCGGAGATGATGGCGCCTGCATGGCCCATGCGCTTGCCCGGAGGCGCAGTCACACCAGCGATGTAGGAGACGACCGGCTTGGTGACGTTCGCCTTGATGTAGGCAGCGGCTTCTTCTTCAGCAGAACCGCCGATCTCGCCGATCATGACGATGGCTTCGGTCTTCGGGTCCTTCTCGAACATCTCGAGGATGTCGATGAAGTTGGAACCCGGGATCGGGTCGCCGCCGATGCCGACACAGCTGGACTGACCGAAACCGTGGTCAGTGGTCTGCTTGACGGCTTCGTAGGTCAGGGTGCCGGAACGAGACACGATACCGACCTTGCCCGGCTGGTGGATGTGACCCGGCATGATACCGATCTTGCACTCACCCGGAGTGATGACACCCGGGCAGTTCGGACCGATGACGCGCGCGCCCAGCTCGTCGCACTTGACCTTGACTTCCAGCATGTCGAGAGTCGGCACGCCTTCGGTGATGCAGACGATCAGCTTGATGCCTGCATTGGCCGCTTCAAGGATGGAATCCTTGCAGAACGGTGCCGGCACGTAGATGACGGACGCTTCAGCGCCAGTCTCGGCAACGGCTTCGGCGACGGTGTTGAACACCGGCAGGCCCAGGTGAGTCTGACCACCCTTGCCCGGCGTCACGCCACCGACCATCTTGGTGCCGTAGGCGATGGCTTGTTCAGAGTGGAAGGTACCCTGGCCGCCAGTGAAGCCCTGGCAGATCACCTTGGTGTTCTTGTCGATCAAAATGCTCATTACTTGCCCTCCGCAGCTTTGACAACCTGCTGCGCCGCGTCAGTCAGGCTGGTAGCAGCGATGATGTTCAGACCGCTTTCGGCCAGCTTCTTGGCGCCGAGTTCAGCGTTGTTACCTTCCAGACGCACCACGACCGGCACGTTGACACCGACCTGCTCGACGGCACCGATGATGCCTTCGGCGATCATGTCACAACGCACTATGCCGCCGAAGATGTTCACCAGAACAGCTTTGACGTTGTCGTCGGACAGGATGATCTTGAATGCTTCTGCAACGCGTTCCTTGGTAGCACCGCCACCCACGTCGAGGAAGTTGGCCGGCTTGCCGCCAGACAGGTTGACGATGTCCATGGTGCCCATCGCCAGGCCTGCGCCGTTGACCATGCAGCCGATGTTGCCGTCGAGGGCAACGTAGTTCAGTTCGAACTTGGCAGCATGCGCTTCACGCTCGTCTTCCTGAGACGGATCGTGCATCGCCTGCAGGTCCGGGTGACGGTAGACGGCGTTGGCGTCGATGTTGATCTTGCCGTCGAGGCAGTGGAGGTTGCCTTCGTCGGTGATGACCAGCGGGTTGATTTCCAGCAGCGCGAAATCCTTGTCGGCGAACATCTTCGCCAGACCCAGGAAGATCTTGGTGAACTGCTTGATCTGGGTCGGGTTCAGACCCAGCTTGAAGGCCAGTTCACGCGCCTGGTACGGCTGAGCGCCGACCAGCGGATCGATCTCGGCTTTCAGGATCTTTTCCGGCGTCTCTTCAGCAACCTTCTCGATTTCCACGCCGCCTTCGGTGGAAGCCATGAAGACGATGCGACGAGTGGTGCGGTCAACGACGGCGCCCAGGTACAGCTCTTCGGCGATGTCGGTGCAGTTCTCGACGAGAATCTTGGTGACCGGCTGACCGTTTTCGTCAGTCTGGTAGGTCACCAGGTTCTTGCCCAGCCACTGGGTCGCGAAGTCGGAAGCGGCTTGTGCGCTGTCGACCAGCTTGACGCCGCCAGCCTTGCCGCGGCCACCTGCGTGGACCTGTGCCTTGACGACCCACTTGTCGCCGCCAATCTTCTTGCACGCTTCAGCAGCGTCTTCCGGGGTGTCAACGGCAAAGCCCTTGGACACCGGCAGGCCATAGTCGGCAAAAAGTTGTTTTGCCTGATATTCGTGAAGGTTCATCGTGTCATGCCATTGGTTGCATTAGACTCGAACGGCAGTCGCAAGATGCCACTGCCACCGTTCGCCCCGGCCTGGCCGGGGCGACGCGCCTCTTGTTCGGAAGGACGCTTACTTGCGCTTCTTGCGGTTTGCGATGTGAATCGCATGCCCGTCAACGGCCAGCGCGGCTTCGTGCACGGCTTCCGACAGCGTCGGGTGAGCCGTGCAGATCAGTGCGAGGTCTTCGGCGCTTGCGCCGAACTCGAGGGCAGTCACACCCTGTGCGATCAGCTCACCGGCATGCTGGCCGATGATGTGAACGCCCAGGACGCGATCAGTCTCAGCGTCGGCAATGATCTTGGCCAGACCTTCAGTGGCATTGTTGGCCATGGCACGACCGCTTGCCGCGAACGGGAAGCTGCCGGTCTTGACTTCGATGCCTTCGGACTTGGCTTGCTGTTCGGTCTTGCCGACCCACGCCACTTCCGGGAAGGTGTAGATGATGCTCGGGATGGCGTCGTAGTTCATCTCGGCCTTGTGGCCGGCGATGATGTCGGCAACCATCACGCCCTCTTCAGAGGCCTTGTGCGCCAGCATCGGGCCACGCACCACGTCGCCGATGGCGTAGACGCCCGGCACGCTGGTCGCGCACTGGTCGTCGACGTGGATGAAGCCACGCTCGTCCAGATTGATGCCGACATCGCTGTCGAGCAGGCTCTGGGTGTACGGACGACGGCCGACCGCGACGATGATCTTGTCGAAGGTCTGTTCCTGTTCGCCGTTGGCGTCGGTGTACTTGACGACGACTTCGCTGTCCTTGATGTCGGAACCGGTCACACGGGCGCCGAGCTTGATGTCCAGACCCTGCTTCTTGAGCAGCTTCTGGGCTTCCTTGGCGACGGCCGCATCGACCATCGGCAGGAAGCTGTCGACCGCTTCCAGCACGGTGACTTCAGAACCGCAACGGCTCCACACGCTACCGAGCTCGAGACCGATGACACCGGCACCGATGACACCCAGACGCTTCGGCGCTTCGTCGAACTCGAGCGCGCCGGTGGAATCGACGATCAGACCTTCGGTCAGCGGCGTCGGCGGAATCTCGACCGGCACGGAGCCCGACGCGATGACGATGTTCTCGGCTTCATAGGTCGCCTTGCCACCGTCGTGATCGGTCACTTCGACCTGCTTGTTCGGCAGCACCTTGCCGGTACCTTCCAGCGCAGTGACACCGTTGGCCTTGAACAGACCGGAGATACCGCCGGTCAGGTTCTTCACGATCTGCGCCTTGCGCTCGATCATCTTGGCCACGTCGATCTCGACGCCGTCGGCCTTGATGCCCAGTTCGGCGAATTCATCACGCGCTTCGACGTACTTGTGCGAGGTTTCCAGCAATGCCTTGGACGGAATACAGCCGACGTTCAGGCAGGTACCGCCGTGAACGACCTTGCCTTCCTTGTTGACCCACTTCTCGACGCAGGCGGTCTTCAGACCCAGCTGAGCAGCGCGGATAGCGGCAACATAGCCACCAGGGCCAGCGCCAATGACGATCACATCAAATTTATCGGCCATGTCTCTTCCTGTTGGTGCAGTTCGATTCGGGTTGGCAACCCGGCGAGTGTCAGTGCCACCCGCCGGGGCCGCTCACGCCCTCGAGATCCTCAAGGGCGTGAGACATTGCGGTCTCAGACGTCGAGCAGGAAACGAGCCGGATCTTCCAGCAGGTCCTTGATGGCGACGAGGAACTGGACTGCATCCTTGCCATCGATCATGCGGTGATCGTAGGACAGTGCCAGATACATCATCGGACGGATGACGACCTGACCGTTCACGGCCATCGGACGCTCCTGGATCTTGTGCATGCCCAGGATGGCGGTCTGCGGCGGATTCAGGATCGGGGTGGACATCAGGGAACCGAAGATGCCGCCGTTGGTGATCGTGAAGGTACCGCCCTGCATCTCATCGATGCCCAGCTTGCCGGCACGGGCACGCTGACCGAAGTCGACGATGGTCTTTTCGACATCGGCGAGCTTCATGCTGTCGGTATCACGCAGCACCGGCACGACCAGACCGCGGTCGGAAGACACGGCCACACCGATGTCCTGGTAACCGTGGTAGACGATGTCGGTGCCGTCGATGGAGGCGTTGACGTCCGGGAAGCGCTTGAGCGCTTCGGTGGCCGCCTTGACGAAGAAGCCCATGAAGCCGAGCTTGGTGTCGTGCACCTTCTGGAAGGTGTCCTTGTACTGCTTGCGCAGTTCCATCACCGCGCTCATGTCCACTTCGTTGTAAGTGGTGAGCATGGCGGCAGTCTGCTGGGCATTGACCAGACGCTTGGCGATGGTCTGACGCATGCGGCTCATCGGCACGCGCTTCTCGGGACGCTCGCCCTCGAAGGTCGGTGCAGATTTCGGCGCGGCCTTGGCATCAGACTTGGAAGCGCCGGACTTGGCAGCCGGCTTGGCAGCGGACTTGGCCGCAGTGCCTTCCTTGACGGCCTTGGCCACGTCTTCCTTCAGCACGCGACCGCCCTTGCCGGTACCGACCAGCTTGCTGACGTCCAGATCGTGCTCGGCGACCATCTTGCGTGCTGCCGGGGCGAGGATCTTGTCGCCGACCTTCTCGTCCTGACCTTCGTCAGACCCGGACTTGTCGTCGCTTGCCTCAGCGGCCGGCGCGGCGCCACCGGAAGCACCAGCGCTGAACAGTGCCAGCACGGCTTCGGTCTCGCAGGTATCGCCTTCCTCGACCTTGATCTCGCTCAGGGCGCCGTCGGCCGGAGCCACGACTTCCAGCACGACCTTGTCGGTTTCGATCTCGACGATCAGCTCGTCGCGCTCGCAGGCTTCACCGACCTTCTTGTGCCAGGTGGCGACGGTGCCTTCGGCAACGGATTCCGGGAAGCTCGGTGCCTTGACTTCCAGCGTCTTGCCTTCGCCACCGGCGGCCGGCTTGCTGTCGGCCTTGGCGTCGTCCTTGCTCTCTTCAGCGGCGGAGTCGTCCTTGGCGTCAGAAGACGCAGCGGCGTCTGCATCACCGATGGAGCCCAGCACTTGCTCGGACTCGCAGGTGTCGCCTTCCTGAACCTTGATCTCGCCCAGGGTGCCGTCCTGCGGTGCGACGACTTCCAGCACGACCTTGTCAGTCTCGATCTCGACGATCAGCTCGTCACGCTCGACGCTGTCGCCGGGCTGCTTGTGCCAGGTCGCCACAGTGCCTTCGGCGACGGATTCCGGAAAAGACGGCGCTTTGATATCGATAGCCATTGGAGTTCCTTAACTCAATTCTCTCTCGGTGCCCTTGCGGGTCGCGAGCCTTTACTTGTTGAAGGCGTCGTCGACCAGCTGGCGCTGCTGCTCGTTATGAACGGACATGTAGCCCGCGGCAGGTGCCGCAGAGGCCGGGCGTCCGGCGAAGTCCAGGCTCATGCCAAGCCCCTGACGGTGCTGCTCAGCGACCTGACGCATATGGTGCTGACTCTGATACCAGGCACCCTGGTTGAGCGGCTCTTCCTGGCACCACATCACCTGCTCGAGATTCTCGTAGTCGGCGATGGCGGCCTGGAGCTCTTCCTTCGGGAAGGGATAGAGCTGCTCGACACGGATGATGGCAACATCTTCACGGCCCTGCTCGGCGCGATAGGCGGCCAGGTCATAGTAGACCTTGCCCGCACACAGCACGACGCGCTTGACCTTGGAAGCTTCCAGGTTGCCCTTGTCGGACAGCACCATCTCGAAGCGGCCATCGGCCAGCTCGTCGAGGGTGGAAGTCGCTTCCTTGTGACGCAGCAGAGACTTGGGTGACAGCACGACCAGCGGCTTGCGCAGCGAGCGGATGACCTGACGACGCAGCAGATGGTAGATCTGCGCCGGCGTGGTCGGCATGCATACCTGCATGTTGTGCTCGGCACACAGCTGGAGGTAACGCTCGAGGCGTGCGGAGCTGTGCTCCGGGCCCTGGCCCTCGTAGCCGTGCGGCAGCAGCATGGTCAGACCACACAGGCGGCCCCACTTGCTCTCGCCGGAGGAGATGAACTGGTCCATCACCACCTGGGCGCCGTTGGCGAAGTCACCGAACTGGGCTTCCCACACGACCAATGCCTTGGGCATGGTGGTGGCGTAGCCATATTCAAAGGCCAGCACCGCTTCCTCGGAGAGGTAGGAGTCATGGATGGTGAAGGTCGCCTGACCATCCTTGATGTGCTGCAGCGGCACGTAGGTGTCGCCATCCTTCTGGTTGTGCACCACCGCATGACGGTGGGAGAAGGTACCGCGACCCACGTCCTGACCGGTGATACGCACCGGGTGGTCGGCATCGACCAGGGTGGCGTAGGCCAGTGTCTCGGCGAAGCCCCAGTTCAGCGGCATGCCACCAGCGGCCATCTTGCGACGGTCTTCGTAGATCTTGTTGACCTGACGCTGGACCGAGATGCCGTCCGGCACTTCGCACATCTTGTTGGCGAGGGCCTGCAGCTGCTTCATGTCCATCGAGGTATCGGCAACGCCGGTCCACTCGTGGCCCAGGTACGGCGTCCAATCGACGAACAGACCGGTGTTGGGCTGCTTTACCAGCGCATTGGCAACGTGGTTGCCGGCATCCAGGTCAGCACGGTACTGATCGACCAGGTGCTTGGTCTCTTCCGCGCTGAGCACGCCTTCCTCGACCAGACGGTCCGCATACTTCTCGCGGGCAGTCTTCTGGGACTTGATCTTGGCGTACATCAGCGGCTGGGTGCCGGACGGCTCGTCGGCTTCGTTGTGACCGCGCTTGCGGTAACACACGAGGTCGAGCACGACGTCACGCTTGAACTGCTGACGGTAGTCGATGGCGACCTGAGCGGCGTGCAGCACGGCGTCCGGATCATCTCCATTGACGTGGATGATCGGCGCCTGAACCATCTTGGCGATGTCGGTGCAGTATTCGGTCGAGCGAGCGTCATCGGCACGCGAGGTGGTGAAGCCCACCTGGTTGTTGATGACGACATGCACGGTACCGCCCGTCTTGTAGGCACGGGTCTGCGACATCTGGAAGGTTTCCATGACCACGCCCTGACCGGCGAATGCCGCGTCACCGTGGATGGAGATCGGCAGTACGCTGTCGCCTTCGCTGTCTTCGCGACGGTCCTGACGGGCACGCACGGAGCCTTCCACCACCGGAGAGACGATTTCCAGATGCGACGGGTTGAACGCCAGCGCCAGGTGGACTTCGCCGCCCGGGGTCATGACATTCGAGCTGAAGCCCTGGTGGTACTTCACGTCGCCGGAACCCTTGGCAATCTGCTTCTTGCCATCGAATTCCTCGATCAGCTCTGACGGGCTCTTGCCCAGCAGGTTGACCAGCAGGTTGAGACGGCCACGGTGGGCCATGCCGATCACGACTTCCTTGGTACCATACTTGCCGCTGCGCTGGATCAGCTCATCCATCATCGGAATGAAGGATTCGCCGCCTTCCAGACCAAAGCGCTTGGTGCCCGGGTACTTGCTGGCGAGATAGCTCTCGAGGCCTTCGGCGGCGGTCAGACGTTCCAGCACGTGATGACGGACATCGCGTGAGAAGTTCGGCTTGGAACGTACGGACTCGAAACGCTGCTGCAGCCAGCGCTTCTCTTCCGTGTTGACGATGTGCATGAACTCGGCGCCGATGCTGCGGCAGTAGGTCTGCTCCAGCGCGGCGTGGATTTCCTTGAGCGGTGCAACATCCTTGCCGAGGAACAGCGAGCCGGTCTGGAACTCGACGTCCATGTCAGCGGCGGACAGCTGATGGAAGGACAGTTCGAGGTCCGGTACCGGAGCCGGCTTGCGCAGACCAAGGGGATCGATATCCGCCTTCTGGTGGCCACGGAAGCGGTAGGCGTTGATCAGCTGGAGAACACGAACCTGCTTCTTGTTCTCGCTGCTTTCGCCCGCAGAGACAGCCACCGGGCGGCGACTGTTGCGACCCATCTCGTAGAACTGATCACGGATCGGCGCTAGCGGAACATCCTGGGAGGGGCTGCCGTCATGACGCGGCAGAGTATCAAAGTAGTTGCGCCACTCGTCGGGAACCTCATTCGGGTCGACAAGATAACGCTCGTAGAGATCTTCTACGTAGTGGACATTCCCCCCGCTCATATGGGAAGTGCGCCACATCAACTCCATTGTGCCTTCTTGCATCTCTCGGTCACCCTGACTGATGGGGTGGGGTAGGCGCCTGACAAGCGCTGTCGGCGTCACTCGATTATGCCCTGTATGGCGAAACCATGGAGGCCTTCACCATCTGAGTCTTCTTTTATCGTCAAAAGCCGGTGCACAAGGCACCGGCTTCAGCAAGCTGTGCGCTGCGACAAGGTGTGACACCCTGCCGCAGCTGACGTGCATCATAGCAAGCTAAGGCGCGGCTTTTAAGTGGCGTTTGCCAGCAAAAGCTCACGAATCTTGCCGATGGCACGTGTCGGGTTCAGACCCTTGGGGCAAACCGCGACACAATTCATGATTCCGCGACAACGGAATACGGCAAACGGGTCGTCCAGCTCGCTCAAACGCTCCTTGGTGGCGGTGTCACGCGAGTCCGCCAGGAAGCGATAGGCCTGCAGCAGACCGCTCGGACCGACGAACTTGTCCGGGTTCCACCAGAAGGACGGGCAGGCAGTCGAGCAGCAGGCACACAGGATGCACTCGTAGAGACCGTCGAGCTTGTCACGGTCTTCCGGCGACTGCAGACGCTCGATGGCCGGCGCCGGCGTGTCGTTGAGCAGGTACGGCTGGATGCGCTCGTACTGCTTGTAGAAGATGCTCATGTCGACGACCAGGTCACGCACGACCGGCAGGCCCGGCAGCGGACGCAGCACCAGCTTGTTGTCCTTGACGACTTCGGACAGCGCGGTGACACAGGTCAGGCCGTTCTTGCCGTTCATGTTCATGCCGTCCGAACCACAGACGCCTTCACGGCAGCTGCGACGATAGGCCAGCGAGCTGTCCTGTTCCTTGAGCATTTCCATCACGTTCAACACCATCAGGTCACGACCCTGGGTGTCGACCTGAAACTCCTGCATGTACGGCGCAGTATCGGTTTCAGGGTTGTAGCGGTATATGGATACCTGAAGCATGGTTTCCCCTCCGGGCAAACGGGTCAGGTGCGTGCGGTGACCTGCACGCACCTCGATCACGGCGAACTCAAGCGAGAGTGAACTCGAGCGAGTGCGAACTTGGTCTGAAGCAAGGCGCGGCGTCCCGACCGGATCGCGACGCGCGCCTTGGGTTCAGACTCAGTAGGTACGAATCTTCGGCTCGAAACGCTCGACGGTCTTCGGCGCGAAGTTCACATCACGCTTGCCGACACGCTTCTCGTTCGGGAAGAACAGAGAATGCTTGAGCCAGTTCTCGTCATCACGGTCCGGGAAGTCGTAACGGGAGTGAGCACCACGGCTTTCCTTGCGGGTCAGGGCCGCAATGGCAGTGGCTTCCGCCACTTCCATCAGGTTGTCCAGCTCGAGAGCTTCGATACGCGCGGTATTGAAGACCTGAGACTTGTCGGACAGACCCGCCTTGGCGATACGCTCACGCAGATCGGACAGCTGCTTGACGCCCTCTTCCATCTTGTCTTCCTGACGGAAGACACCGAAGGAGTTCTGCATGATCTGCTGCAGTTCACGCTTGAGTTCCGGCACGGACTCGCCGCTTTCGGACTCGTTCCAGCGGTTCAGGCGCACCAGGGCAGCATCGATGTCGCTCTGCGTCGGCTCGAGGTACTCGACACCTTCGTTGAGCGCGCTTTCGATGTACTTGCCCGCGGCGCGGCCGAAGACGACCAGATCCAGCAGCGAGTTGCCGCCCAGACGGTTGGCACCGTGAACGGACACACAGGCCACTTCACCCACGGCATAGAGGCCGTTGACGATGCGGTCGCTGCCGTCTTCGTTCTGTGCGATGGCCTGACCGTGCACGTTGGTGGCGATGCCGCCCATCATGTAGTGGCAGGTCGGCACGACCGGGATCGGCGCGTTGGTCGGATCGACGTGCGCGAAGGTCTTGGACAGCTCGGAGATACCCGGCAGGCGCTTGTTCAGCACTTCCTCGCCCAGGTGATCCAACTTCAGGAAGACGTGGTCGCCATTCTCGCCACAGCCACGGCCTTCGAGGATTTCCAGCACCATGGAGCGCGCGACGACGTCACGGCCCGCGAGGTCCTTGGCGTTCGGCGCATAACGCTCCATGAAGCGCTCGCCGTCCTTGTTGACCAGGTAGCCACCTTCACCGCGGCAACCTTCGGTGACCAGCACGCCCGCACCGTGAATCCCGGTCGGGTGGAACTGCCACATTTCCATGTCCTGGACCGGCAGGCCGGCACGCAGTGCCATGCCGATACCGTCGCCGGTGTTGATCAGGGCATTGGTGGTGGAGGCGTAGATACGGCCCGCACCGCCAGTGGCCAGAACGGTGGCCTTGGACTTCACGACCACGGTCTCGCCGGTCTCGATGCACAGGGCAATCACGCCGACGATATCGCCGTTGGCATTCTTGACCAGATCGATGGCGTACCACTCGTCGAGGAAGACGGTGCCGTTCTTCAGGTTGGCCTGATACAGAGTGTGCAGCAGGGCGTGACCGGTACGGTCAGCCGCGGCGCAGGTACGAGCCGCCTGGCCGCCCTTGCCGAAGTCCTTGGACTGGCCACCGAACGGACGCTGGTAGATGCGGCCGTTGTCGAAACGGGAGAACGGCAGACCCATGTGCTCAAGCTCGAAGACCGCTTTCGGGCCTTCGGTACACATATATTCCGCAGCGTCCTGATCAGCGATGTAATCGCCACCCTTGACGGTGTCATACATGTGCCAGCGCCAATCATCATTCGGATCAGCAGAAGCGATGGCACAGGTGATACCGCCCTGGGCAGAGACAGTATGCGAGCGGGTCGGGAAGACCTTGGACAGCACGGCGGTCTTCTTGCCGGACTGGGACAGTTCGAGACCGGCACGCAGGCCAGCGCCGCCGCCGCCGATGATGATCGCGTCGAATGTCAGGCTACGCATGGTGGACATGTATCAGGCTCCCCACAGGACTTGAACGCCCCAGACCAAGAAGATGAACAACGCAAGGATGACGAAGACCTGGAAACCGAAACGCAGTGCGGTCGGCTTCATGTAATCGGTCGCCACGGTCCACAGACCGATCCAGGCGTGTGCGGCAATCGAGATGAATGCCATCAGAGAGAAGATGCGCATCGCCGTGTTCTCGAACAGACCACTCCAGGTGGTGTAGTCGAGGTTCGGATGGAGCAGCAGGTAGCCGACCATGAACACGGAATAGACTGCCAGAATCACGGCAGAAACACGCTGCAGCACCCAGTCGGACAGACCGCTGCGGCTGAAATTGGTGATGTTGTTTACCATACCCAGACTCCCGCCAGGACCACGAGAACAGCACTGATCACGACAGTGACCTGCGCCTTGCGATTAGCACTTTCCAGTTCGACACCAATATCCATGTCCATCAGCAGGTGCTTGATGCCAGCCACGAAGTGGAAACCGAGGGCAGACAGCAGGCCCCAGGCCACGATCTTGGCCAGGAAGTTGGTCGCCAGGGTGTCGCGCACTGCCTCGAACCCTTCCGGGGAGGACAGCGAGGCATCGAGTGCCCACAGCGCAAATACCAGGCCCACGAACAGAATCACGCCGGTAATACGGTGGGTGATTGAAGTCAGCGCAGGGAGAGGGAACTTTATCGTCGTCAGATCGAGATTTACGGGTCGTTTGCTATTCACGGCTCTTACACACTCTCTTGGCCCAACACGGACGCAAGCCCGCAGGGGCGGTGGTTTGAGGAAGGGTCTCGGGCGCAGGCCATCCACGGTACCGAGCCGAATTTCCCGCCAGTCGCGCGACGGTGGATTATAGGGGTTGGCCATTGGCATGACAAATGGCATGACGTCGCAGGGCCGCAACCACGGATTGCACAAAATGCAGTGAACAGGACGCGACCTGACGCCACGGGATACGTAAACGTCGGGGAACTGACGCACAGCAGCATGGCGCGCGTCTCTACGCCGTGTGGCGAATTGACAATCTTTCGCGGGCTTCTATAGTGGGCGGGATTGATGCAAGCCCGGCATGGCAAGCAAGTCAAAGAGTTACGCGAATAATGAGGAGGTCGGCATGACTGACAAGAAAGCGACATTGACAGTAGACGGTATCGACAAGAGCATCGAGTTCCCGGTCTATTCCGGCACGCTCGGCCAGGACGTCATCGACGTTCGCGGCCTGACCGCCGAAGGCATGTTCACCTACGACCCGGGCTTCGTCTCCACTGCCGCCTGCGAATCATCCATCACCTTCATCGATGGCCAGAAAGGCGTGCTGCTGCATCGCGGCTATCCCATCGACCAGCTGGCCAAGAGCTCCAACTACATCGAGCTGTGCTACCTGCTGCTGTTCGGAGAGCTGCCGAGCGACGAGGAATACGACAAGTTCGCCCAGCTGATCAGCAACCACACCATGGTGCATGAGCAGATCGTCAACTTCTTCAAGGGCTTCCGTCGCGACGCACACCCGATGGCGATCCTGTGCGGCGTGGTCGGTGGCCTCGCTGCCTTCTATCACGACAACCTGAACATCACCAACGAGAAGGAACGCTACGTCAGCGCCGTGCGCCTGATCGCCAAGATGCCGACCCTGGCGGCCATGTGCCACAAGTACAACATCGGTCAGCCGTTCATGTACCCGCGCAATGACCTCTCCTACGGCGAGAACTTCCTGTACATGATGTTCGGCAACCCGTGCGAGGAGTACAAGATCAACCCGGTGTTCGCCAAGGCGATGGACACCATCTTCATGCTGCACGCCGACCACGAGCAGAACGCCTCGACCTCTACCGTGCGTCTGGCCGGCTCCACCGGTGCCAACCCGTTCGCCTGCATCAGCGCCGGTATCGCGGCACTGTGGGGCCCGGCACACGGCGGCGCCAACGAAGCCGTGCTGGCCATGCTCGACGAGATCGGTGAAGAGTCCGAGGAGAACATCCAGCGCTTCATCGACAAGGCCAAGGACAAGGAAGACCCGTTCAAGCTGATGGGCTTCGGTCACCGCGTCTATCGCAACTTCGATCCGCGCGCCAAGGTCATGAAAGAGACCTGCGACGAAGTGCTGGAGCAGCTGGGCATGGCGGACGACCCGCAGCTCAAGATCGCCAAGCGTCTGGAACAGATCGCGCTGGAAGACGAGTACTTCATCGAGCGCAAGCTGTACCCGAATGTCGACTTCTATTCCGGCATCATCCTCAAGGCGATCGGCATCCCGACCAACATGTTCACGGTCATCTTCGCCATGTCGCGCACCATCGGCTGGATCTCCCACTGGAACGAGATGATCGCCGGCGGCCACCGCATCGGCCGTCCGCGTCAGCTCTACACCGGCCACCCGCAGCGCGACTATCCGGCCAAGTAACCCAGCACCAGGCAACCAGGCACCCGGCAACATCGGGTCATGCGCCTGCAGGACAGACCGCCTCTTCGGAGGCGGTTTTTTTTGGCCTATTACCTCTCATGCGCGCAGCCCCTGCCTGACAGCAAGCCATAAAGCCGCCCCGTCCCCGCCCCGGACGTGCTAGCGTGCTGATGTACCGGCCTCTTCACGTCCTGTGCGCGCCGGCACGCCATGCGCCCCATCGCGAGCGGCGCAACCTCATTCCTGATTGATGGCAAGGAGCCCCCAGCATGTCAGACACACACACAACGCCACGTACCGCCGCCTTCATCGGACTCGGCGTCATGGGTCACCCCATGGCCGGCCATCTGAAACGCGCAGGCCTTGAGGTGCGGGTCTACAACCGCACACGTGCACGCGCCGAGCAGTGGAGCGAGGAGTATGGCGGCAGCCATCACGCCACCCCGCGAGAAGCCGCCGAGGGCGCCGATATCGTGCTGATGTGCGTGGGCAATGATGATGACGTGCGCAGCGTCACCTATGGCGACGACGGTGTGCTGGCCAGCATGGCGAGCGGCAGCCTGCTGGTGGACCACACCACCGCCAGTGCCGACCTGGCACGCGAGTTGGCCGCCGCCGCGGGCGAGGCCGGCATCGGCTTCGTCGACGCACCGGTGTCCGGCGGCCAGCAAGGCGCCGTGAATGGCGTGCTGACCATTATGTGTGGCGGCAGCGAGGTGGATTACGCGCGTGCCGAGCCGGTGCTGACGCACTACGGTCGCATGGTGAAGCGCATCGGCGAGACCGGTGCCGGTCAGACCACCAAGATGGTCAACCAGATCTGCATTGCCGGGCTGGTGCAGGCGCTTTCCGAGGGCCTGCACTTCGCCGAGCAGGCCGGACTGGATCGCGAGGCGGTGATCGAAGTGATCTCCAAGGGCGCCGCCGGCTCCTGGCAGATGGAGAACCGCCACGCCACCATGATCAAGGACGAGTACGATCACGGCTTTGCCGTCGACTGGATGCGCAAGGACCTCGACATCTGTCTGGCGGAAGCACGCCGCATCGATGCCAGCCTGCCGGTGACCGCGCTGGTCGATCAGTTCTATGCCGACGTGCAGGCCATGGGTGGCAATCGCTGGGACACCTCCTCGCTGCTCAAGCGCCTCTCCAGATGAAGCGGGTCTGAATACACGCGAGCGAGCTGAATCGCATCACACGGCCTCGCACTGAAAACGCCTCATTCCAACGCCATATGGACGCGGGAATGAGGCGTTTTTTCGTGCCGCAGCGCAACATCCCAGACAGCAGCGGCGCTCGGCAGGTTTTTCCACACTATCTGTGGATAACCTCGTTGATAACCCCTAGACAAGCGCGGCGAACCAGCATGACAGCGGGCTTACCAACAGATTGCACAAAATTTAACCAGCGTATAAGCCATTGATATAAAAGAAATTTTTGGTAACACGACGTAAGCGCCAGCCGCAGGGGCCGCACTTTGGGAAGAGATGCAGGGGGAGATGTGACAGCGCGCGAACAGTGGACAAGACACGGGGTCTGTCAAGGGCGACTTGGGGATAACATGCTTTTCTGCCGACACACAGGCTGTGCATAAGCCAGAATCAGGGACAAAAAAAACACACCCCGCAAGGTGTGCTTTTTTGTTGACTTCACGAGACCTGAAAGGTGACTCGAGATGTCTGAAGAGTGGCGTCCCATAGGGGGTTCGAACCCCTGTTACCGCCGTGAAAGGGCGGTGTCCTGGACCACTAGACGAATGGGACGCAGTCGCTTGAGAAACTTGGTGGAGCCTAGCGGGATCGAACCGCTGACCTCAACACTGCCAGTGTTGCGCTCTCCCAGCTGAGCTAAGGCCCCGTCTCTCAAGAACGAGGCGTATCTTACTGATAACCCTCGGGGACGTCAACTTCTTTTTCACACAATTCTCATCGTGCTGCTGATCAGCACTGAAAGCGCTGTTCAGCGCCCTGCTGCAAGATATGGCCCCCATGACGACATACGTCACGGGGGCCATCATCTGCACATCGCAGACACCCTTGCAGGTCGCGATATTCTTGCAGGTCGCGATATTCTTACAGGTCGCGATATTCCTTCTCGAAGCGCTTGGCGGCCTTCTTGGAGACGCCACCCAGCACGGCCACGGCGTGACGCAGACGCGCGCGCGTCATGTCGGAGCCCAGAATGACCATCGCGTCCATCACCGAGGTGGAAGTCGCCGAGCCAGTCACCGCCACGAACACCGGTGCCAGGAAGTCCTTCATCTTGAGCCCGAAGTGCTCGGAAAGCAGCTTCACTTCCGCCAGCAGATGCTCCTTGTCCCAGCGGCTCACGGCTTCAAGCTTCCAGGTCAGGAACTGCATCTGACGCACCAGGTCTTCGCCTTCCAGCTTCGCCTTGGCGAAGTCGTCCGGCGTGATGGCCGGCAGACCGGAGAAGAAGTGGCCGGCCAGCGGAATCGCCTCGGACAGCGTCTCGATGCGCGGCTTCACTTCCGGCAGGATCTGCTTGACGTAGGACTCGTTGAAGGCCCACTGACGCAGTTCGCTCAGCAGCTCGTCCTCGGACAGATCGCGGATGTAGAGACCGTTCAGCCAGCTGAGCTTCTCGACATCGAACACCGGGCCACCCAGTGAGACACGCTGGATATCAAAGTGCTCCTGCATCTCGCTCAGGGTGAACTTCTCGCGCTCGTCCGGCATGGACCAGCCGAGACGACCGAGATAGTTGATCACCGCCGCCGGCAGGTAACCCATGCGACGGTAGTAGAGGATCGAGGTCGGGTTCTTGCGCTTGGACAGCTTGGTCTTGTCCGGGTTGCGCAGCAGCGGCATGTGGCACAGTTCCGGCATCTGCCAGCCGAAGTATTCATACAGCAGCTGATGCTTGGGCGCCGAGTTGATCCACTCCTCGCCACGCAGCACGTGGGTGATCTCCATCAGGTGATCATCCACCACGTTGGCCAGGTGGTAGGTCGGCATGCCATCGGACTTGAGCAGAATCTGCGCATCGACCTGGGCCCACTCGACCTCGATCTCGCCGCGCAGCATGTCCTTGACCACACAGGTACCGCTTTCCGGCACGTTCATGCGGATGACGAAGGGCGCGCCCGCCGCTTCACGACGTGCCACTTCTTCTGCCGGCAGCGCGAGATCGGACGGCTTGAGCGCCATGTGCAGACCTTCGGCCTTGCGCGACTCGCGCAGCTCGTCCAGCTCTTCACTGGTGCGATAGCACTTGAAGGCATGGCCGGCATCGATCAGCTGCTGGCAGTGTCTGGCGTAGATGTCGCCACGCTCACTCTGACGGTACGGGCCGTGCGGACCGCCGACATCCGGGCCTTCGGCCCATTCGATGCCCAGCCAGCGCAGCGAGTCGAGGATCATCTGCTCGGATTCGCCGGTGGAACGCGTCTGATCGGTATCCTCGATACGCAGAATGAACTCGCCACCGTGCTGACGAGCGAAGCACTGGTTGAACAGGGCGATGTAGGCGGTGCCGACGTGGGGATCACCAGTCGGCGACGGTGCGATGCGCGTACGAACGGTCATGTGGAGTCCAGTAGTTCGAGAAGAGAGGGCAACAAGCGTCTCGGCAATGACTGACTGCCGGGGCGTGAAATCACGCTGCTGTCTCAGCAGCAAGTGCTGGGGCATATTATACGCAAGGTGAAGATGTGCGACAGTGCGTCGCCGTGTACCAACGCTCTCTCGGCGGTAAGCTTGCGCCAGATGCGTCATTCTCTGCCTTGAGACGTGACGCCAGCGCCTCCCTGCAACTATCTCTGCCACCACCGGCAGGAGCATGAATGCCCCGAACTGCCGCTGCACCCGATGTTTCACCCTCCCCCACCGATGCCACTGCATCGGCAGAATTCGTGCCACGCCCCTGGCTGGAGACACTGGCACGTGCCGGTGGCCGCTGGCCCCAGCTCGCCATCCTGTGCGCCCTGCTCTCGACACTGGTGCTGCTCGCCCAGGCCTGGGCCATCGCCCGTCTGGCCCAGGGCGTGGCGATTGACCGCGAAGGCCTGGCGACACTATGGCCGGCCATCGCGGTGCTCGCCGCCAGTCTCTCGCTGCGCGGCGCGCTCACTGGCCTGCGTGGCTATGCCGGCACGCGCGCCAGCCAGCAGATCCGCCGTCGCCTGCGCGAGCGTCTGCTGCAGCGCTTCGCCGAACTCGGCCCGCTGTGGGTGCGTCGCCAGCATCGCGCCAGTCTCGCCAACCGCGTCTGGGACCAGGTCGAGTCACTGCACGGCTACTACGCCGACTTCCGCCCACAGACACGCCTCGCGGGGCTGATTCCGCTGATGCTGCTAGGCGTGGTGTTTCCGCTCAACTGGGCGGCCGGCCTGATTCTGGCCACCACCGCACCGCTGGTGCCGATCTTCATGATTCTGGTCGGCATCGCGGCGCGCAAGCGCTCGCAGGAGCAGTTCCGGGAGATGGACCGCATGGGCCGCCACTTCATGGACCTGCTCACCGGCCTCAAGACCCTGAAGCTGTTCGGCAGCGCCAGACGCGGCCCCCAGGTCGAGGCGGTCAGCCATGCCTTTCGCAAGCGCACCATGCGCGTGCTGCGCCTGGCCTTCCTGTCCTCCACGGTGCTGGAATTCTTCACCGCGGTGTCCATCGCGCTGCTGGCGGTCTACCTCGGCTTCCATTTCCTCGGCCATCTGCAATTCGGTACCTGGGGCGACTCACCGCTGACCCTGCAGACCGCACTCTTCATTCTGGTACTGGCGCCCGAGTTCTATCAGCCGCTGCGCGAGCTGGGCGTGCACTACCACGCCAAGGCCGAGGCCGAGGCTGCCGCCAGCGACCTCGCCCCCATCGTCGGCAGTGCCCCCTTCACGCAAGAGGCCGAGGCTGGCACACAGACGCACAATGCCATCAGCGACCTGCCCGCGGCGCGCCCTCAGACCCGCAAGCTGCACTCGCTGATGCTGGAAGAGGTCTGTGTGCGCTATCCCAATCAGTGGAACCGCCAGACCAGCACGCTGACTCCGCCGGCACTCGGCCCACTGACCCTGCGGATCACCCAGGGCGAACGCGTCGCGCTGACCGGTGCCTCCGGCTCCGGCAAGTCGACGCTGCTCAATCTGCTGCTCGGCTTCGTCGAGGCCAGCGACGGCCTGCTGTATCTCAACGGCCATCCGCTGAGCCACGGCCTGCCGCCGGGTATGGCGACCTGGGTCGGTCAGGAGACGGTGGTCCTGTCCGGCACGCTGGCCGACAACCTGCGTCTGGCCAGGCCTCAGGCCAGCGACGCACAGCTCGAAGCGGCGCTGGGCAATGCCGACCTGCTTGACTGGTACCAGCACCTACCGCGTGGGCTCGAGACGCGCATTGGCGAGGGCGGCCAGGCGCTGTCCGGCGGTCAGGCACGCCGCCTGTCACTGGCCCGCGCCTTCTTGCATGACGCGCCGCTGGTGCTGCTGGATGAACCCACCGCCAGCCTGGATGCCGACAGCGAAGCGCGCGTGATCGCCGCGCTCAAGCGTCTCGGCGAGGGTCGCACCCTGCTGCTGCTGACCCACCGACCAGAGCTGCTGACGCTATGCCAGCGCCTGATTCACCTCGACGATGGCCAGCTGGTGCAGGACCGCCCACTCCCCCTCCCGACGCCGCGAGGTGACGCATGAGCCGCGCCATCCGCAAGCCCGCGCCTGACACGCCCGCGGCTGTTACAGCAAGCGCGCCAGCACTGGGCAAAGCGCGTAGCGAACAGCGCCCACGTCTGCGCGAACTGACGCCCTATCTGGCCTTGATGCGCGAGCATCGCGGCTGGCTGGGCATCGGCGCGCTGCTGGCGCTGATCACCCTGCTGGCCGCCACCGGTCTGCTGGCGCTGTCGGGTTGGTTTCTCTCCGCCACCGCCGTGGCCGGCTTGAGCGTCGCCGCCACTCAGGCCTTCAACTTCTTCACTCCGGCGGCAGGCGTGCGCGGTCTGGCGCTGGCGCGCACCGCCGGACGCTATGGCGAGCGCGTCACCACCCACGAAGGCACGCTGCGTCTGTTGGCGAGCCTGCGCCGCCGCCTGTTCGAGGCCATCGAGCCGCTCTCCCCCGCCGCCCTGCAGCATGCCGGCCAGGGAGAGTTGATGACCCGCCTGGGCGCGGATGTCGACGCCCTCGACAGCCTCTACGTGCGCGTATTGATTCCCTCGCTGGTGGCGGTCTGCGCCATCCTCGCCGCCGGCACGCTGATCGGCATCTTCGCGCCGACACTGGCGCTGGTGGCGGTGATCGGACTGGTGCTGACCGGCGGACTGGTGCCGTGGCTGGCCTGGTGGCGTGGCAGCCGTGACGCCATGCGGCATCAGTCCTCGGCCAGCCGCCTGCGCGCGCGCCTGCTGGAGCGCCTGCAGGGGCTGGGCGAGCTGGTGATCTATGGTCGCTGGAATGAGGAGCTTGAGCGCCTGGCCGAGCAACAGGCCGAGCGGGATAGCATCGAGCGCGCCCAGGCACGCCGTCAGGCACTGGCCAGCTGGCTGAGCCACACTCTGCTGGGGCTGACACTGGCCGGGGTGGCGCTACTCGGCGTCATGCAGATGGCGCCATATGCGAACAACGACATGACGACGCATTCTGGCGAGCTGCTCGATGGTCGCCTGCTGGCACTGTTCCTGCTGGCCGTGCTCGGCGCCTTCGAGGCACTGGCGCCACTGCCGCTGGCCTGGCAGGGGCTCGGTCGCTGTCTGGCGGCGGCCGCGCGTCTCAACAGCGTGCAGGCCAATACGCCGGCGGCCCAGTTCCCCAGTGACTCCGAAGCTGCCACGCCGGTGGGTCATGCATTGGAGATCGAGCAGTTGAGCGTCACCCACGGCGACACGCCGGTGCTCACAGAGCTTTCCCTGACACTGGCCGCAGGCGAGCATCTGGCACTGCTCGGCCCGTCCGGCAGCGGCAAGAGCACCCTGCTGGACGTGCTAAGTCGCTTCCATATTCCCAGCGCCGGACGCATCACGCTGGGCGGCGTGGCGCTGGAATCACTCGACGAGGCCACGCTGCGCGCAAGCTTCGCGGTCTGCCCGCAGGACACGCATCTGTTCTGTGCCAGCTACGCCGACAACCTGCGCCTGGCCGCTCCCGAGGCCAGCGATGAGGCACTGACGCGCATGCTGGAAAGCCTTGGCCTCGGCGACTGGCTGGCCCGCCAGCCACAGGGACTGGCCGGCTTCCCGGATGAAGGGGGGCGCTCGTTGTCCGGTGGCCAGCTGCGCCGCTTCGGCGTGGCACGTGCGCTGCTGTCACCGGCGCCGATCGTGCTGCTCGATGAGCCTTGCGAAGGACTGGACCGCACCAGCGCCGTGCAGGTGATGAGCGCGATTCTCGCCGCCTGCGAGGGCCGCAGCCTGATCATGATCACCCACCAGCCGCTGGGGCTGGAGCGCTTTGCGCGCCTGGCGCTGCTGGAAGCGGGCCGCCTGCAGGAAGACGCCACCCCGACCACGCTCAGCAGCGATTCCCGTCTCGCCAGGCTGATGGAGCGCACTGCCTGACGACAGTCACATTCAGCCACTACAGAGGGAGACATGCATGGCAGACAGCAGACTGGAAGATCAGCCATTGGCGACGGACACCTTCGCGCGCCTGCCACAGGGCTTCTGCGCACTGGTCACCGGTGCCAGCGGCGGGATCGGGCGGGCGCTGATCGCTGAGCTGCTTGCCCATCCGCACTGTGGAAAAGTGCTGGCGGTGAGTCGCGATGTCTCATGCCTGGCGGCGCATCCCGAGCTCGAGACGCTGGAGGCCGACCTGACCACCGAGCAAGGCACCGCAAGCCTCGAGCAGTGGCTGGCACAGCAACTGGATGGCGAGAGCGAGGCGGGACAGCCACCGGCGCTGATACTCAACGCACTGGGCCTGCTGCATGACGAGCGTGAGCAGCTATGGCCGGAGAAGCGCCTAGAGGATTTGAGTCTGGCAGCCCTGACGCGCCTGCATCAGGTCAACGCCTTCGCCCCGGCCCTGCTGCTGGGAATGCTGGCGCCACGCCTGCGCCGACGCACGCCGGTGATCTTCGCCTCGCTGTCGGCGCGGGTCGGCTCGATCTCCGACAACCGCAGCGGCGGCTGGTATGCCTATCGCGCCAGCAAGGCCAGCCACAACATGCTGCTCAAGACCGCCGCCATCGAGATCGCGCGTCGCAACCCCGAGGCGCTGCTGGTCGCGCTGCATCCCGGCACCACCGACACCGGCCTGTCGACGCCCTTCCAGGCCCGCGTGCCCGAGGGCAAACTGTTCACCACGGGCTTCGTGGCGCACCGTCTGCTGCGCGTCGCCTCTGAACTCCCGCCCACCGCCAGCGGCGGATTCTACGACTGGGCCGGCCAGGCCATCGAGTGGTAACCCCTCAGGAGAGGAGACGTCAGAGCTGCAGATGCTCCTGGAACCACTCGGTGATGAAGTCGAGGTAGGCGCGGGTCTTGTCGGGCAGGTACTTGCGTGAGCGGAACAGCACCACCATCGAGCCATGCTCGTTCCAGTAGGGCTGCAGCAGCGGCACCAGCTCACCGCTTTCCACTGCCGCGCGGGCCGAGAAGGTCGGCAGATAGGCGAGACCGAAGCCGGCCTTGGCCGCCTCCACCACGCCGAGCAGATTGTTGATCACCAGCCGCGACTCCGGCTCCACATCGAAGGGCTGACCATTGAGCGTGAAGCGCCAATGCGCCCCCAGATCGTAATTGCCGTAGAAGATGGTATCGAAGGCGCGGATGTCCTGGGGCTGCACCGGCGGTGCATTTACGCGCGCCAGATAGTCCGGCGCCGCATACAAGCCATAGACCACCTTGCACAACGGCCGCGAGACCATCGAGGAATCCGGCAGCGGCCCCATGCGAATCGCCAGATCCACCGACTCATCGATGGGCTCGAAGCGCTGATCCTCGAGCAGAATCTCGACGCTGACATCCGGGTAGCGACGCATGAAGGCGGTGGTCGGCGCGGCCAGATACATGAAACCGAACGACACCTGTGCCGACACCTTGAGCTGGCCCATCGGCTGCGAGGTGACGGACTGCACGCGAGCCTCGGCGGATTCCAGCTCCTCGCGGATGCGCAGGCCGTGCTCGTAGTAGATGCGCCCCGCCTCGGTGAGATGCAGCTTGCGGGTCGAGCGATTGATCAGGCTGACGCCCAGCTGCTCTTCCAGTGCCGCCACCCGCTTGGACGCCAGCGACTTGGAAATCCCCAGTCGCCGTGCCGCCGCCGTGAAACTGGCCGCGCGCACGACCTCGACGAATACGCGCAATGCATCAAGTGTCGCCATGTGTCTCCCTCACCCTCGCTGTGCAACCGCCATGGCCCTCTGAATACGGCCAGACACCCCATCACTCCTTCAGGTTTCCAATATGGAAACCCTAGTTTTCGATTGTACGCGCTTATTCTCCAAAGCGTGGCACCCTATACTGTGCGCCACGAACATGCGGGAGCAGGCGCGTCGCGGCATCGGCCGCCTGCTCCCGGACTAGACCGACGACGGCCGGGCCTGCGTGGCGCAGCCCGACCGTCCAGGTTCGCGCTCAGGTAGTTGCACTGCTCATCCCACCGATTCCCGGTGACTGGTCTGCATGGCGACGCCCCCACGCGCGGTTTCGCTGTCGGCCCATCCCGGGCCTCGGTGGCGATCTTCAGTGTTGTAATGCAAGTTTCTTGTGCGCCTGCCGTCTCACGACGCCAGGCGCTTTTTTTATGCCTGTCTTCAGCGACTTACAGCCACTTCTTCCACTTGAAGAACAGATAGGTCGAGAGCGCCGACACCCCCATCAGACACAGCGCGAAGGGATAGCCCCAGTCCTCGTCCAGCTCCGGCATCCAGTGGAAGTTCATGCCGTAGATGCTGGCGATCAATGTCGGCGGCATGAAGACCACCGCCGCCACCGAGAAGATCTTGATGATGCGGCTCTGATCAAGGTTGGTGAAACCGATCGAGGCATCGAGCAGGAAGTTGACCTTGTCGAAGATGAAGGTGGTGTGCGGATTGAGCGAGTCGATGTCGCGCAGCATGTCGCGAATCTCCTGACGTCGCGACTTCTGGCGTGGCGCCGAGGGCAGATGGCGCGTCAGCTGGCGCAGCAGGCGCTGACTGTCCAGCAGCGACTGGCGCACCTTGTCGTTGTAGCGCTCCTGCAACAGGATGCCGTGCAGGGTGTCTTCCAGCGCCTCAGGGTGCACCGCCTGCTTGCCCAGCGCTTCCAGTGCCCGGTAGATATCCTCGATCTCATCGGCCAGGTAATCGACCTTCATCGCCAGCAGCGCCAGCAGCACCTCCCAGCCATCCTCCGGACTCAGTCGCTGGCGACGCAGGTGATTGCGGAACAGTCGCAGCAGGCCGATATCCTCGTGGCGCATGCTGATCAGCTGGCGCCCATGCAGATGGAAGGCGACGTTGGCCGTCTGTGGCTCGCGCCCCTTGCGATGCGGAAACAGCGAGACGACGTGGATGCCATCGCCTTCCAGATAGAAGCGCGACGACGACTCGATCTCCTCCAGCTCCTCGACATCAGGCAGTTCCACCGTGAACTGCTCACTCACCCAGCGCTTTTCCTGCTCATCCGGCTCACAGAGATCGATCCACAGCACATCACTTCGCACCAGAATCGGTGGCGCCAGCTCATCATCGGCCAGCAACCCGGCATGCAGGGCAGCCGCTTCTTCAGCGCTATCCGCCAGGCGCGGCGGCGCATCGGGCTGGCCGGGCTGCGGGTCGGGCAACACGATATGTTCGCCGCGCAGGCGGCCATCATCGTGCAGTCGATAGAGTGTGATCATGATGACTTCCTCGAAAAGCCCCGCGGGTCGCGCCTGTGCACTGACTGATGACAATGACTGGCCACTATGGCCAACCGTCTGAAAAGGCAGCGAAACCCGGGCGCCTTGGCGGCGTGGGAATAGGATGTCGTCATTCTAAACGAGATGGCGCGCCAGCGGAGGCCGAGCGACGGGGCGTTATCAAGCACGAGGGCGTGAGCGCGAGGCCGTGAGCGAGAGATCGCCCGAGGGAGTGATTGAGCGAGTGATCGAGCGAGTGAGGGAGGTAGCGCGCCAGAGCAGCGCCTGACGGCCAGACACGAAAAAAGGCGACCCGTGAGAGTCGCCCTAAGACCGTGACTAGCTTGATGAGGAGAAACCCGAACAGGGGCCTGACTCCGCTGTTCTGGCTACCGCATTCCATGGCGGGAAGCGATGAATCCAGATTATGCTCTCCGGCAGACGCCGTCAACACTAATGAGAAATATTTTCATTAACATTGAGTCAGCGTTTATCTCACGCGCCGCTGGCCTCCCCTCACCGGCTGACGTATCATGGCGCCAGAATATCAAGGTCGTGACTGGCCTGATGAGACGCTTGCCAGGGACCTGACATCCAAATCTGGTGAGCACGAAGCACCGCTCGACTCGCAAGCCTTCCTCCCTGTCATTGGCAGACGGAAAGCGAGTGAATCGAGAAGCGCTTCCGGACGCCTCCCTCGTGCAAGCGAAGGAGGCGTCTTTTTTTGCGCATAAAAAAGCGGCCCACCCCGTAGGATGAGCCGCTGGCAAGGACCGTAAAACTGTCTGATGAGAAGCCTCCCGGACAGGGGCCTGACTCCGCTGGCCGGGACACCGCTACCCATGGCGGGGAAGCGATGACCCCAGAATATGACCCGCGGGCTCAGACGTCAACACTAATGAGAAATATTTTCATTAGCATTGGTGGCTCAGGCACTTGCCGTGCCCTCTTACCTCAGCTTCAGCCCTGCTTGTGCCACTCGAACTTCTTGAACGGCTCGTCGATCGGCGTCTCGGCCAGGTGATTGGTGTAGTTGCTCATCACCTTCTGGGACAGGCCCAGAATCACTTCCAGCACATTGCGCTTGGTGTAACCGGCATCGAGGAAGGTCTGCACGGTGGCGTCATCGACGAAGCCACGCTCACGCACCACGGCCAGCGTGAAGGTACGCAGGGCTTCCAGACGCTCGGTCGGCAGCGGCGTCTCGTTGCGCAGCGCCTCGATGATGGCGTCATCCACTTTCATCGACTTGGCGATACCGGTATGCGCCGGCACACAGTAGTGGCAGTTGTGCTCGACGTTGATGGTCTGCCACACGACGGTGGTCTCTTCATCATCGAAGCTGCTGTCGAGGAACAGCTGGTGCAGCACCTGGTAGCCTTCCAGCAGGCCCGGGGCTTCGGCCATCACGGCGTGCAGGCCCGGCACCATGCCGAAGGCTTCGACGGACTTGCCGAGCAGCGGCTTGCTTTCCTGCGGGGCATTGTCGGCGGTATAGAGTGTGAAATCAGTCATGAGAACTCCTTCGGAATGATGAGCGAGATGCGCGGAGTCTTAGGGGCGGGCTGCCAGTCAGTGACATGAAGCCTTGAGCAGCGCCCCTGAGGATGCAGGGCAAGATATGAGCAAACGCTCAAAATAACGCCTGACCATCCGCTGCACTGCGTTGTCGGGGAACACACTAGCTGGATTTGAGCGATCATTCAAGTTAAACTTGAGTACTCACTCAATACCTTGCTCCTTGCAGACTGCCCGCTTCGCCAAGCCGCGCGAAGACAGGCGTCACTCGCGAGCCCCATCGTCAGGACAGCCATGCCACGCGCGACCTTGCACAACCGCCAGGATTCCCTCGAACGGGCGCTCAATCTCTTCTGGCAGAAGGGCTTTCATGCCACTTCGCTGAAGGATATCGAGCACGCGCTCGACATGCGTCCCGGCAGCATCTACGCCACCTTCGGCAGCAAGGATGGCCTCTTCCAGGAAGCGCTGGACTGCTACTCCGCGCGCAGCCTGCGCGAGATGGAAAACCTGATGGCCAGGCACGACTCGCCATTGACCGCTCTCGCCACCTATATCCGCAAGCTCGGCGGGCTGCGCGACTGCGAGGTGCCGTCCCGCGCCTGCATGCTGGCCAAGAGCCTGCTGGAACTCGGCGAGCGTGAACAGGCCGCCCGCGACAAGGTCGAGATGCTGCTCGCCAACATGGAAGCCCGCTTCCGCCAGGCCTTCGCGGACGCCCGCGACGCCGGTGAACTCATCGACCCCGAGCGCCCCGCACACCAGCCGGAACGCCTCGGCCGCCGCCTGCAAGCCGAAGTCATGGGCCTGCGCGCCTACGCCCAGCGTGAAGGCGAAAGCGAAGCCGTCCGCCAGCTCGCCGAAGACATCGCTCAGGATATCGAGGCGCTGAAGGTCAACAACACGCATTGAGCCATGAGCGGCGCATTGGCTCGCGGCTCCCTCTGACTCGGCGCTTCGCATCACAAGCTGCTAGAATCACCGCCCGCTTGTCTCGACAGCGCCTGCACCTGATGCTCCGATCCCTGCTCCCACACCAGCCGATATGACTGCCATGCCGATGACACCGATTGACCGCACCTTTTCCGTTGCGCCGATGATGGAATGGACGACCCGTGACTACCGAGCCTTCGCGCGCGTGTTGAGCCGTCGTACGCTGCTGTACACGGAGATGGTGACCACCGGGGCATTGCTGTTCAATCCGGACCGCGAGCGCTTCCTCGGTCACGACGAGACGGAGCATCCGCTGGCGTTGCAGCTGGGTGGCAGCGACCCGCAGGCGCTGGCCGAGTGTGCGGCGATCGCCGAGAGCTGGGGCTATGACGAGGTGAACCTGAATGTCGGCTGCCCGAGCGATCGCGTGCAGAACAACATGATCGGTGCCTGTCTGATGGGCCATCCGGAGCTGGTGGCCAAGTGCGTGGCGGCGATGCAGGCGCAGGTGAAGATTCCGGTGACGGTGAAGTGTCGCATCGGGATCGATGATCAGGATGAGGACGCCGATCTCGAGCGCTTCATCACCACCGTGGCCGATGCCGGCTGCGACACCTTCAGCGTGCATGCGCGCAAGGCATGGCTGCAGGGCCTGTCGCCGAAGGAGAACCGCGATGTGCCGCCGCTGAACTATGGCCGCGTGCACCGCCTCAAGCAGGCGCACCCGTCCTTGCATATCGGCATCAATGGTGGCCTGAAGCTGATGGACGAGCTGCACGAGCAGCTGGAGCACGTCGATAGCGTGATGGTCGGCCGTGAGGCGTACCACAACCCCTGGTTGCTGGCGACGGTGGACAGCGAGCTGTACGGCGAGGCCGAGAATCCGCACACCAGCCGCCACGATGCGCTGCGTGCCTTCCGGCCCTACATCGAGAAGCGTCTCGCCGAGGGCGTGCGCCTCAACCACATCAGCCGCCATCTGCTGGGGCTGTTCCAGGGGCAGCCGGGTGGCCGACAGTTCCGCCGTCATGTCTCCGAGAACGCCCACAAGCCGGGCGCAGGCATCGAGGTCATCGATGACGCCATGGCACGCGTGCCGGAGCACCGGCCCGAGGCACAGGTCGAACAGGCCTGATCGAGCTGGCCTGTTCGCGCCGCTTCTGCTCTCTCTTCTGCGCTCTCTCTTCTGCGCTCTCTTGAGAGCAGCGCTTTCAAGAGACAGTCCCCCGACACCCGGCCCTCGCGCCGGGTGTCGTCGTCTCGGCAGTCAGCAAAGTGACGGCACAGCACTGTCAGGCGTGACACCAGGCGCAACCCTGCGTCGCCATCTAAGCTAATAACCCCTTAAATACCAACAACATGCATGACTTTCGTTTGATTGTCTGACAAAGCCATCTCACGCAGAATGGCTGACCATACGGACAACAACAGGTCTCGACATCGTCACGCCATGCTCGCGTGATGTCAGCCACACAACTGCTCCGTCATCGGCGATTCCTCCACAGTCCTCCTCTGCAGACCTGTGGGCCGGTCCATGCAGTCCCGTCATCCGGGCTGCGCTGCTTCTGCTGACACTTCCTTCGAGGTTCCATGTCCACACACTCCCCTACCGGAGCCAACAGCCGTGAGCTGTTCGGGCATCCGGCCGGACTCTATCTGCTGTTCTCCACGGAACTGTGGGAACGCTTCTCCTACTACGCCATGCGTGCCCTGCTGGTGCTCTATCTCACCGATGCCGTCACCAGTGGCGGTCTGGGCTGGAATCAGGGCGACGCCCTGCAGCTGTACGGCATCTTCACGGGCCTGGTGTACATCACGCCGATGTTCGGCGGAGCACTGGCCGACAACTGGCTGGGCGCCCGCCGTGCGATCCTGATCGGGGGTCTGATCATGGCGGCCGGGCAATTCGTGCTCGCCGTGCCGCCGGCCATGAGCGGCCTCGACCCCGAGATGCTGCTGTATATCGGTCTCGGCCTGCTGATCGTCGGCAACGGCCTGTTCAAGCCCAACATCTCCACGATGGTCGGCGACCTCTATCAACAGGGCGATCACCGCCGTGATGGTGCCTTCACCATCTTCTACATGGGCATCAACATCGGTGCGCTGCTGTCGGGCATCGTCGCGGGCTCCATGGCCGAAGGCTATGGCTGGAACGCCGGCTTCCTGGTGGCCGGTATCGGCATGCTGCTGGCGGTCGCCATCCAGCTCATCTTCGCCCCGCGCCATCTGGGTGACCTGGGGGTCGAACCCAGCGCCCGCCGTGAGGCACGCCTGAGCAAGAGCAGCAACCGCAAGACACCGCTGAGCCGCGAAGAGCGTGACCGCATCAAGGTCATCATGGTGCTGGGCCTGTTCACCATTCTGTTCTGGGCTGGTTTCGAGCAGGGCGGCGGCCTGATGGCGCTGTATGCGCAGGACTACACCGACCGCATGTTGATGGGCTTTGAAGTGCCGGCGGCCTGGTTTCAGTCGCTCAATCCGCTGTTCATCATCCTGCTCTCGCCGCTGCTGGCGGGTCTGTGGACACGCATGGACAACCGCGAGCCCAGCTCGCCGGTCAAGTTCGCCTTCGGCCTGATCGCCCTCGGCATCGGCTTCGTGTGCATGATCGGCGCGGTGCTGGAGCAGAAGGCCGCAGGCAGCGCCTCGATGATCTGGCTGGTCGGCGCCTTCTTCTTCCACACACTCGGCGAGCTGTGCCTGTCGCCGGTGGGGCTGTCGATGGTCACCAAGCTGTCACCGGTGCGCATGGGCGCGCTGATGATGGGCGCCTGGTTCGCCTTCGTGGCGCTGGCCAACTACCTGGCCGGCATGATCGGCTCGCTGGTCGGCGAAGCCGGAGCCATGAGCGTGTTCGGCGGCATCGCCATCACCGGCGTGCTCGGCGGCCTGCTGTTGCTGGTGTTTGCCGGCAAACTGGTGGACTGGATGCACGGCGCGGAAGCGCGTCATGACGGCCCGCTCGAGACCCAGACCAGCCACGGCTGAGTGCTCTGTGACGGTGACTATCGCTGTCGACCAGACGACAGACTGCTGCAACGCAAACGCCCCGCTCAATGAGCGGGGCGTTTGCGTGATCACTGCCAGCAACAGGGCAGTAAAGGGGCGTGAAGCGCCTAGATGGAGTCGGGCTCGAACAGCTGCTGGAAGTTGTCGACGGCGCTCTCGGCATCGTCGATCGCATGGAAGCGCGCCACGTGATAGAGCGCCTCGCCCTCGTTGGCCAGCGGCAGGTTGGCCATGCCGATGATGATGCCATCCGCGGGTGACAGCACCTCGCTTTCGCTGTTGCCGAAGGGGTCGGCGACGATGCCCAGCACCTGATGCTTCTCGACGCGGTCCCCCAGGCCCACGCGGCTCTGGACGATGCCATCGATGGAGGCCCGCGCCCAGCTGGAGCCGTTGGACATCTCCACCGCGCGCGAGCTGGGCTTGCGGTCGCGGTCCTTGGCCAGCATGCCGATGGAGCGCATCACGCGCTTCACGCCGCTGACGCCGGGGCGAATCGCCCACTCATCGAAGCGCAGCGCCTCACCGGCCTCATAGGTGATGACCGGTACGCCGCGCTCGCTGGCATAGGCGCGCAGACTGCCCTCGCGCAACTCGGCATTCAGCAGCACCGGCGCACCGAAGGCATCCGCCATCTGACGCGTGGCGTCACTGCCGGTCATGGTGGCGCGGATCTGCGGCAGGTTGGTGCGATGAATCGCGCCGGTGTGCAGGTCGATGATGTGGGTGGCCTGATCGGCGATCTGCTCACGGAACAGCGCCGCCACCCGCGAGCCCAGCGAGCCGCTCTCGCTGCCCGGGAAGCAGCGGTTGAGGTCACGGCGGTCCGGCAGGTAGCGCGTGTGCTGCACGAAACCGAACACGTTGACGATGGGCACCGCGATCAGGGTGCCGCGCAGCCGCGAAAGGCTGGAACTCTTGAGCAGCCGCCGCACGATCTCGACGCCGTTGATCTCGTCACCGTGGATGGCACCGCACACCAGCAGCACCGGGCCGGGCTGGCGACCATGCACCACCTCGACGGGGATGTGCAGCGGCGCATGGGTGTAGAGCTTGGCGACAGGCACATCGACCTGGGCCCGCGTTCCCGGCGCGATGCGGGTACCGCTGATTTCAAATGGAGCGCGTGACATCGCCACCTCAGAGATTGTTCGACCAACGAGCGGCAGGCACTGCGACATGCCCGCCAGATCAGGCTACTCGCCCAGTGTCTCGAAAGAAAACACTGTGCGACATGCGCCTTTTAGCGCATTGGTGCGCCAAGGGAAAGACTTCATTGCAGCGTGTCGGGATGAAGCGCGGGCAGAATTGTTCAACAATGGGCCTTTACGACTCACCTTGCCCGCCCTCTCGACATGAGATGCCCGTGACCGATTCTCTCGACGCCCTGCTGACACTGCCCGATTACTCTGCGCTGGCCTGGAGCGCGATCATCTTCTCGACCTACCTGACCGGCATCTCCAAGGGCGGCTTCGCCGGTGGCTTCGGCTCGCTCTCGGTGCCGCTGATGGCGCTGGCCATCGGGCCGCTGGAAGCCGCCGGTATCCTGCTGCCGCTGTTGCTGGTGATGGACTTCCTGAGCTCTCGCGCCTGGTGGGGCAAGCAGCTGTGGTCGGAGGTGCGCATCATCCTGCCCAGCGCCGCCATCGGCATCGCGGTGGGCGTGGTGCTGTTCGACGAGCTGGACGAGAACATGATTCGCGGCCTGCTGGGCGTCATCTCGCTGCTGTTCGCCGCCTATATGCTGTTCAAACCGACAGCCAGGAAACCGCTGCCCCGCTGGCTGGCCATTCCTGCCGGGGCCACCGCCGGTTTCACCAGCTTCTTCGCCCACGCCGGCGCCCCGCCCTACAACCTGTACATGATTCCGCGCCAGCACCCCAAGGAGACCTTCATCGCCACCACGGTGATCATCTTCGCTGGCATGAACCTGATGAAACTGGGCCCCTACGTGGCGCTGGGTGAGATCAACCTCACCAGCCTCTCCACCTCGCTGCTGCTGGTGCCGGTGGCCTGGGCAGGCGTCAGAAGCGGCCTGTGGCTGCAATCCCGCGTCAACGAGAAGCTGTTCTTCCGCCTGATCATCATCGCGATGGCGTTGGTGGGTGTGCAGCTGATCTACAAGGCCTGGGGCTGATGGCCACAAGGCCCATCACGCCCTGACGACCACTGCCATCAGCCATTGAAAACTCCCGGTACGGCCCTTGAGACCGAGCGCTGGAAGACCCTTGAGAACGATCGAGACAACGCCATGACACACCACATCAGCTACTACCACGCCCATCTCTATTACACCGATGAGCAGAGCCTGGCCGCCGCTCGCGAACTGGCAGCCCAGGCCGAGCAGCGCTTCACGCTGCGCGTCGGCCGCTTCCACCAGCAGCCGGTCGGCCCGCACCCGCAGTGGAGCTGTCAGCTGTCCTTCCTGCCTGAGGAATTCGGGCGCATCATCCCGTGGCTGGCACTCAACCGTGGCTCGCTGGACATCTTCGTGCACGCCGGCACCGGCGATGACCTCTTCGATCACACCCAGGGCGTGATGTGGCTGGGCAACTCGCATACGCTGAATCTCGCTGCCTTCGCCAGCGAGTGAGGCTGCGGCAAGCATTGAAGCCAGGGCAATGGTTGACGCCCACCGCGGGTCTGACACGCTATCATCGCCTGACACCACTGACTCAAGGATGCCCCCATGACGCGACTGCGCCGCCTTTCCCCTCGTGCTGCCCTGCTGGGTGTGATGGCCTCAGGCCTGCTGCTGGCCGGCTGTGATGACAACGAGGTCGGGGATGTCTCGCTGGGCCTGTTCACCACCAAGGACATCAAGATCGAGAGCCTGATCGACCCCAAGGTGCCGGGCGTGACCTGCCATCTGAGCAACATCGAGGCGGACCTCGACTTCTCCGATCCCTCCGACATGAGCATCGCCTGCCGCCAGACCGGCCCGATCACGGCGGAGATGATCGCCGACATCGACACCTCCAAGAGTGGCGAGGAGGTCTATCGCAAGTCCAAGAGCGTGCTGCTCAAGAGCCTCAAGATTCGCCGCATTCTGGATCGCGACTCCCAGAGCCTGCTCTATATCGCCTACAGCACCAAGGAAACCAGCGGCAGCTTCAAGCATGCACTGAGCAGCGTGCCGCTGTGGGGCAGCGAAGCCTGGCAGGCACCGGCAGCGCAGTGAGTCGCCTCGGCGCCTGAATCAAGCCCCTGACTGATCAAGGAATGGCTCATCAAGCGAAAGCTTCACCATCATCCCTTGAAGTTGGGGGGTGTCGCTCCAAGGTCTTGTGCAACGGCTAGCCAGCCGGATTTTCATTCGCATGACGCAAAGGAGTGACACACGATGTCGAGCCCGGAGCACAAGCAGAAGATCTGGAAGCTGATCAAGGATGTGAAGGTCGGCATGTTGGTGACGCAAGGCGACGGCATGCCCCACGCCCGCCCGATGCATCTGGTGCAGGATGACTACGACGGCACCCTTTGGTTCTTCACCCGCGCCAGCGCCGAGAAGGTGTTTGAGGCCAAGAAGGACAGCGAGGTCTGCCTGAGCTTTTCCGATCAGGATGATGGTGTCTACGTGTCGCTGAGCGGTCATGCCAATCTGCACCGCGATCAGGGCCTGATCGACAAGTTCTGGAATCCGTTCGTGGCTGCCTGGTTCCCGGAAGGCAAGGATGACCCCGACGTCACCCTGCTGGAGATCTCGGTGCAATCCGGTGAGCACTGGAAGGCCAAGGAGAGCAAGGCCTATCAGCTCTACGAGGTGGCGCGCGCCAACCTCGACAAGGACCACACCCCGGACATGGGCGAGAACGAGAAATTCGGCACGGTGTAAGCAGAAGCCCGAGCTCGTCATGGAGAGCTCTTTGCAGTACCCGCGTGAGAGTCAACGCACACGGCCATGCCAGACACGACAACGCCAGCCCTCGGGCTGGCGTTGTCGTGTCTGGCAGCCTGCCGTTTCCAGCAGACCTGTCATCGGTGGTGAGGATTCCGGCCAACGAACGCCTCAGGCCTTCATGTCGAGCACGATGCGCCCCTCGATCTTGCCGTCGATCATGCGTCCGAAGATGTCATTGATGTCCTCGAGCCTGCCGGTCTGCACGGTGGCGGCGACCTTGCCTTCCGCGGCGAAGTCCAGCGCCTCCTGCAGGTCCTGACGCGTGCCGACGATGGAGCCACGCACCGTGATGCCATTGAGCACGGTGGAGAAGATCGGCAGCGGGAAGTCCCCCGGCGGCAGGCCGTTGAGCACCAGGGTGCCGCCACGGCGCAGCATGTTCTGGGCCTGGTCGAAGGCCTTGGGCGATACCGCCGTCACCAGCGCGCCATGCGCGCCGCCGATCTCGCGCTTGATGACGCTCGCCGGGTCTTCCTTCATGGCATTGACGGTCACGGTCGCGCCCAGACGGCGAGCCAGTTCCAGCTTGGCATCATCCACATCCACCGCCGCCACGTTCAGGCCCATGGCGCGTGCATACTGCACCGCCATGTGTCCCAGCCCGCCGATGCCCGAGATCACCACCCACTGGCCGGGGCGGGTGTCGGTCATCTTGAGCCCCTTGTAGACCGTGACCCCGGCGCACAGCACCGGCGCGATCTCCACGAAGCCCAAGCTGTCCGGCAGGCGGCCGACGTAGCCTGCGTCCGCCAGCGTGAACTGGGCAAAGCCACCATTCACCGAATAGCCGGTATTCTGCTGGCTCTCGCACAGCGTCTCCCAGCCGCCCAGGCAATGCTCGCAGTGGCCGCAGGCCGAGTAGAGCCAAGGCACCCCGACACGGTCGCCTTCCTTGACGTGAGTGACGCCCTCGCCCACCGCCGCGATGGTGCCGACGCCCTCATGGCCGGGAATGAACGGCGGATTGGGTTTCACCGGCCAGTCGCCATGCGCGGCGTGCAGGTCGGTATGACAGACCCCGGAGGCGGCGACCTCGACCAGAATCTCGCCACGCCCCGGACGCGGTACCGCGACCTCCTCGATCACCAGCGGTGCACCGAATTCACGTACCACGGCGGCTTTCATGCTGCTATCCATGACGTACTCCTCATCCATTGAAGACTGACGAACATTCAAGAAAGACGGACATTCAAGACAGACGAACCAGCAGAGTTGCGGCGGAGCGTTGCGCCGGAGAGTGTGGGCTTGCGCCTGCATGCGCCAGCGCCGAGCCAGTGCAAAGCTTGCCTCTCCATTGAAACTAGACGCAGCGCTCCCTGCCCTGCGCCAGATCAAGCAATCGGATCTGGCGCGGGCATCGTTGTCATTTTCTCAAGCAAGAATCGCGGGAGGCATGCAGCACCACCGGTCGCGGTGGCGCTGCCAGACAGGCCTAGAAGAAGCCGAGCGGATTGATGTCGTAGCTGACCAGCAGGTTCTTGGTCTGCTGGTAGTGCTCCAGTGCCATCTTGTGGGTCTCGCGACCGACACCGGATTTCTTGTAGCCACCGAAGGCGGCATGGGCGGGATACTGGTGGTAGCAGTTGGTCCACACGCGACCGGCCTGGATGCCACGCCCCATGCGGAAGGCGACGTTCATGTCGCGGCTCCAGACGCCGGCGCCGAGACCGAATTCGGTGTCATTGGCGATGGCCAGCGCCTCGGCCTCGTCACGGAAGGTGGTGACGGCCACCACCGGCCCGAAGATCTCTTCCTGGAAGACACGCATCGAGTTGTTGCCCTTGAGCAGGGTCGGCTGGATGTAATAGCCGTTGGCCAGCTCGTTCTCCAGCTGCTCGCTGCTGCCGCCGGTGAGCACCTCGGCGCCTTCCTCGCGGGCGACATCCATGTAAGACATGATCTTGTCGAACTGCTCGCGGGAAGCCTGGGCGCCGACCTGTACGTCGGTGTCCAGCGGGTTGCCGCGCTTGATGGTCTTCACGCGCTCCATCACCCGGGCCATGAAGTCGTCGTAGATGCTTTCCTGGATCAGGGCGCGTGACGGGCAGGTGCACACCTCGCCCTGATTGAAGAACGCCAGCACCAGGCCTTCGGCGGCCTTGTCGATGAACTCGGGTTCGGCATTCATGATGTCGGCGAAGTAGATGTTGGGCGACTTGCCGCCCAGCTCCACCGTGGAGGGGATGATGCTGTCGGCGGCGCACTTGAGAATGTGCGAGCCCACGGGAGTGGAGCCGGTGAAGGCGATCTTGGCGATGCGCTTGCTGGTCGCCAGCGCCTGACCGGCCTCGGCCCCATAGCCGTTGACGATATTGAGCACGCCCGCCGGCAGCAGGTCATTGATCAGCTCCGCGAGCACCAGAATCGAGGCCGGGGTCTGTTCCGCCGGCTTGAGCACCACGCAGTTGCCAGCCGCCAGCGCCGGGCCGAGCTTCCAGGCTGCCATCAGGATCGGGAAGTTCCACGGGATGATCTGCCCGACCACACCCAGCGGCTCATGGAAGTGATAGGAGACGGTATTGGCGTCGATATCCGCCGCGGTGCCTTCCTGGGAGCGCAGGCAACCGGCGAAGTAACGGAAGTGGTCCGCCGCCAGCGGAATATCGGCGTTCAGCGTCTCGCGCACCGCCTTGCCGTTGTCCCAGGTCTCGGCGACGGCCAGCATCTCGAGGTTCTGCTCGATGCGATCCGCGATCTTGAGCAGGATGTTGGAGCGCTCCTGCACCGAGGTCTTGCCCCAGGCAGCGGCTGCCTTGTGGGCGGCGTCCAGCGCGAGGTCGATGTCCTCCGCACTCGAACGCGGGATACGGCAGAAGGCCTCGCCCGTCACCGGGCTGACATTGTCGAAGTACTCACCCTTCACCGGCTCGACGAAGCGACCGCCGATATAGTTGCCGTAGATATCCTTGAACGTGACCAGCGCATCGGCGCTGCCCGGGGAGGCGTAGATCATGGCGAACTCCTGTTGGCCGGATTCACGAGTGGCGCTCGTGATCGACGGCCTGTTGTTGTCGTTGCTGCGCAGTTGTTGTCGTTACTGAAAAGTCGTTGTCGTTACTGAAAAATCGTTGTCGTTGCTGAAAAGTCTTTGTCGTGTCAGCGAAACGCCTGTGTTGGCCCTTCTGCAGTGGCGCCGTTGGCGCTGACCCGCTGCCCGCTCTATCAAGCGGTACTTGATCAGGCGACTCTCACAGTCTTGACCACCGACGCCAATCGCGACATGCCCCCATGGGCGGAGACCGTCTCATCCCTTGGGAGGAGAAAAGGAAGGAGAAACGAACGCCGCCATACCGCGAAGGCCGCAAGGCACGACACCACGCCATGACGTTATGCTCAGGATATCGCCCGCCACCGGCCAGGAGCCTCCATGTACCGTCTGTTGATCGCGGATGACCATCCGCTGTTCCGTGATGCCATCAGTCGTACCCTGAGTCTGAGCGTCGCTGACGCGCCGGCACCGCCCTACGAGCTGCTGCAGGCCGCCAGTCTCGCCGAGACGCTCAGCCTCATCGACGCGCACGCCGATAGCCTCGACCTGCTGCTGCTGGATCTCGACCTGCCCGACAGCCACGGCCTGGAAGGCCTGGCGCGTTTGCGCCAGGAGGCAGACTGGCTACCGGTGGCGATTCTCTCCGCCCACGAGGCGCGCGAGACGGTGCTGGAGGCGTTGGCACTCGGCGCGGTGGGCTATCTCTCCAAGTCGAGCTCGGCGGAGGTATTACGCGAGGCGCTCGCGCGCATGCTGACCGGTGAGGTCTATGTACCCGCCCGGCTGATGCGCGCAGCCCCGCGTCCGGCGCTGGCGAGCCAGGCGGCTTCCTCACCCTCATCAGCCTCAGCCTCAGCACCAGTGCCACCGCCAGCACCTCAACTCGCGCCGAGCCTCAGCGAGGCGGAATTCGCGCAGCGCTGGCAGACCCTCACCACCAAGCAGCGCGGCGTGCTGGAGCGCATGGTGCTGGGCGAATCCAACAAGATGATCGCCTGGCAGCTGGGCGTGGCGGAAACCACCATCAAGTCGCATGTCTCCGCCATCCTGCACAAGCTGGGGGTCGCCAGCCGGGTACAGGCGATCCTGCTGGCAAGCCACGCCCTGCCTGCCGTATCTGGCGCGAGTGCGCCCCCTGCCTCTCCACAACGCGCAACGCCCCGCCGGGGCGCTCACGAATGAGGCACACAGCGGGGCGTTGCGAGGGCCTGCCACCGGCAGGGCTTTTACCTCTCACAAGGGCATAGGAACTGGGGCATAAAGCATGGAGCCTACATCAGCTCGCCGACCAGCACATAGCCATTGAGCAGGATGATGATCGCCGCGACCAGCACCCCGATGGCCGTCACCCAGTGACGATTGACCAGATCCCCCATCAGGCGGCGGTTGGCGGTGAACATCAACAGCGGCACCAGCGCGAAGGGAATCCCGAAGCTGAGTACCACCTGGCTTGCGACCAGCACCTGCTGCTCCGGCAGCTCCATCAGGATGATGGCGATGGCCGGCGCCATGGTGATCACGCGGCGCAGCCACATCGGAATCCGGAAGTTGACGAAGCCCTGCATCACCACCTGACCGGACAGGGTGCCGACGATGGACGAGGACAGCCCCGCCAGCAACAGCGTGAAGCCGAAGATGAGACTCGCCGCATCCTGACCCATCAACGGCGACAGCAGCTTGTAGCTCTCGGTGATGGAGGCCACACCGGTCTCGCCGTTGCCGTGGAAGACCTTGGCGGCCAGCACCAGCATCGCCATGTTGATCAAGCCGGCCAGCGCCATGCCGATGATGACATCCAGACGGTAGTAGCCCATCACGCGACGGCGCTGACCGCTGTCACGCACCCGAATGCGATTCTGGGACAGCGCGGAATGCAGGTAGATGACGTGGGGCATCACGGTGGCACCGAGGATGCCCGCCGCCAGGAAGATGGCGTGGCTATCCGGGAAGTTCGGGGTCAGCAGACCGTAGATGATCGGCTCCACCGGCGGGCGGCTGAGAATGATCTCGAGCAGGAAGCCCGCCGAGACCGCCAGAATCATCGCGCCGATGATCATTTCCATCATGCGGAAGCCGAAACGCTGCATCACCAGCACCGCATAGGTGATGGCGCCGGTCAGCAGCGCCCCTTCCAGCATGCTGAGCCCGAACAGCAGATTGAAGGCCAGCGCCGCCCCCAGGAATTCGGCCAGATCGGTCGCGATGGCGACGATCTCCGCCTGCACCCAGAAGGCCCATACCACCGGACGCGGGAAGCGTTCACGGATGACCTCGGCCAGATTCTTGCCGGTCGCCAGCCCCAGCCGCGCGGACAGGGTCTGGATCAGCATCGCCATCAGGTTGGCCCACAGCACCACCCACAGCAGGGTGTAGCCATAGCGGGAGCCGGCCTCGATGTTGGTCGCGAAGTTGCCCGGGTCAATATAGGCGACGGCGGCGATCATCGCCGGACCGAGGAACGGCAAGGCGCGGCGCAGGCGGCCAGCGAGACGGACAGGGGAAGCTGTGTGCGCACCACCGGCAGCAGAGGCGTCGCCTTCGCTACCCAGTGACATGCTTGCGGCATGACGTACGGATTTATCGGACATGACATTCAGCATGGGGGGAAAACCTGCCAGATCAATGACCCGCGAACAGATAAAGAAATATGCGGGAGGCTATGGGACCAGCATACACGCCAAATACGACTAATTCTCATTAAAAATAAGCGTGGTACCCGATAGGCTCCTTCAATCACCCCCGTGGCGGACGCCTATTTGCCACTGTCTTTGCCTTCTCCCCTTTCCAGTCTCTTCTTGAGGCCCTTTTCCAGCTCCTTTTCCCTCCCCCTTTGCAGCATCACTTCCAGCACCTCTGCGCGCGGCTAGCGACAATTGACCAGCAACTGGCGCAGGCGCAGTGGCTTGACCGGCTTGAGCAGAAACCCGAACCCGAGCGCACGCGCCCTGGCCTTGAGCGGCGCCGAGTGGTCTGCGCTGATCACCACCACCGGCAAGCCCGGCCAGCGTTGCCGCAGGCGTTGCGCCTGCTTGAGGCCATCGGGCTGCCCTTCGCCAAGCTGATGATCGACGATCAAGACCTGCGGCGCGGCCACGGCCTGCTGCAACAGCACCTCGGCATCATCGGCGCAGTAAACACTCGCGCCCCAGCCCCCGAGCAATGACTGCATGCCGGCACACACCTCCCGATCATCCTCGACCACCCAGATAACGGTATCGAGCAGCGGCTGCGCGAGCGGTGACGCGCAAGGCTGGCCGGGAGAAGTCGCGTCAGCCGCTGGCCCCTCCACACTGGCAGGCTGACGAATCGGCACGCGGACCGCGAAGGCAGCGCCGCGCCCCGGCGTACTGGTCAGCGACAAGGGGTGCTCCAGCAGGCCGGTGATGCGCTTGACGATCGCCAGCCCCAGCCCGAGGCCGCGTTGCTCGTTGTCCTGGCGCGGCGCCAGGCGTCGGAATTCCTGGAAGACCACCTCGCGCTGATGCTCGGCGATACCGGGGCCGTTGTCGGCCACGGTGATCTCCAGCCAGTCACCGCGACGCCGACACCCCAGCAGCACCCGCCCGCGCGTCGAGCCATCCGGCACATGGCGCAGCGCATTGCTCAGGAAGTTGCGCACCACTCGCGCCAGCAATTGCAGGTCCGACTCGATACTCAGATGACTGGCCACGTAATGCAGCTCGAGCCCACGGGCAGCGCCCAGTTGGCGATATTCCTCGGCGAGCACATCCAGCAGTTCACGCACCGGGAAGACGGCGACATCCGCCGTCAGCACTCCGGCATCCAGCCGCGAGATATCGACCAGCGTGCCCAGCAGACTCTCGACATCTGACAGCGAGCGCCCCAGCCGCGCCACCAGCTCGCTGGGCGTAGCGTCACCAGACATATCACCCGGCAGGGAAGCATCCAGCGCCAGCCGCGCCAGTTGCTCTTCCAGGGCGCTGGCGAACAGCCGGGCGGCATTCAGGGGTTGCAGCAGGTCATGGCTGATGGCGGCGAGAAAGCGGGTCTTGGAGTGGTTGGCCGCCTCAGCGGCGGCCTTGGCGGCGGTGAGGCGTCGATTGAGTGCCCCCAGCTCATCGAGGGTGCGATGCAGGGCATCGGTACGCTCGCGCACCTGATCCGCCAGCAGTACCGCATGTTCGAAGGCGGCGTAGGGCGCGCTCGGTGAAGGGCTGCTGGATTCGACCCGCTCGATCAGGGCGGCGTTGATCTTCTCCAGCTGGCGATTGCGCGCCCTGAGGGCGGCGAGTTCGGTGCTTTGAGCGTCCGTCTGAGTCAGAGCGTCCGGCTCAGTCTGGGCATCCGGCTCGGTCAGGGGGTCTGTCCTGATCAGAAAGCCCTGCTCGGTCAGCGGCGTATCAGGCGACATCCTCTCCTCCCGTGCCGTCGGCAACCGAGCGGTGCTGGCCGATCACCACACCCGTGAAGGTCTGGTTGATGTGCATGCCGTGGTGCTGCTCACCGTAGGTATTGAAGCCGATCACCCGGTGCCGCCTGAGCATGCGCGAGGCCTCATCCTCCAGCGCCAGCGCCTCGATCTCCATGCGCCGCAGGAAGCAGTCGCAGCCGATGGCCAGCGCGGGCGGTCCCAGACGCGCCTCCACCTCGGCCAGGCGCTGCTCGAGCTGCTCGAGAATCGGCGTGGCCTGCATGGCGGTGAGCACGATGCCGGTCTCCACCGCGCAGTAGAAACTCAGGCTGGCATCATCATTCACGCGCTGGATGGAGCGCACGTAATGCGCCTCGCCGATGCGTACCGCCAGCGGACAACGCGCGAAGACCGCCTCCTCCAGCGCCTCGGGCGCGACGCCTGCCAGCCTGGCGTACTCCTCGGCGGCGGGCTCGGCATTCAGCTCCAGCACGCGGCGCGAATCACGATCCACCGCCGTCACCACCAGCTTGTCGGCCAGCGGCGTGAGGTGATGGGTGCTGATGACCTCGAACGGCAGCCGCGTATTGACCACCACCACGACCGCCGCCTGATCATGGAAGACGCCGTCGGCGTAGACATAGGTGTGCGACAGGCGATTGTCATCCCCGGCGGAGCCACCGAAGGCGGGAATGCTGCCCAGCGCCGCATCCAGCGTCGCCAGCACCTGCTCCTCGCTGCTCGAGAGCCCGTCGAGCAGCGTCAGCGCGAAGCTGTTGCCCATCACCGGCGCCACGGCCTGCTCGCGACAGCGCGCCAGCAGCTCATCACTCAGCGCCTGGGCCCGCGGAAGATCGAAGCCGCTCAGGTCATCGATCAGCACCTGCGCCAGTGCGAAGTCACTGCGCGCAAGGCCGATGGCGGTGATGGAACCGCGCGCATAGCCCGCGGGCGTGATCTCGCCGGCGGTGGTGCAGCCGCTCACCGGCACCTCAGCGAAGGTGGCGGCCAGCGCCTGGCCCAGTGCCGCCAGCGGATAATCCGCCGAGCAGAAGAACAGCACACCGCCGAGCCGCTCACGACTTCCCAGCGCCAGATCAAGCGTTCGGGCAAGCTCGGCCACCGCCGCCTGCGGGTCCTTGAGCTGACTGGCCGCCGTGGCCAGCGCCACGGCATGCATCTCGCTCTGTGGCCGCGCCCTTTCCTTCACGCGGCTGCTGACATCCGTCATGTCCCCTCCTCCCGTCGAGCGCGGCGGAGCCGGAGATGACGATCATCCGTCGGTGTCCGGGCCTAGAGCACCAGCCCGCTGGCTCTCACCACGCGTCGTTCAATGGCGCCTTCCAGCGTCTCGCGGCGGGTACCCGCCAGCGTGACCCGCGACTTGGCCCGCGTGATGCCGGTGTAGACCAGCTCACGGGTCAGAATCGGATTGGCGCCCTCAGGCAACACGAATAACACATGGCGGAACTCGGAACCCTGCGACTTGTGGACCGTCATCGCGAAGACGGTCTCCACCGCCTCGAGGCGTGACGGCAATACCGCGCGCACGCCACGGTGGAAGCGCTGGATGTCGGTGTCCTGCCCATCACGCTCGGTGTCTGGCGTCGCCTCCTCCTCGACCGGGAAGAACACGCGCAGACGCCCGCCGGCGGCGGGATCCGGCAGGGTGATGCCAACATCGCCGTTGTAGAGCCCCAGCGCGCGGTCGTTGCGCGTCACCATCACCGGGCGACCGGCGTACCAGCCGCGCTCGTCGGCGATCAGGCCGCGCCGCATCAGCACCCGCGCCACACGCTGGTTGAGGCCATCGACGCCGTAGGGGCCACGGCGCAACGCGCACAGCAGCTGGAACTCGAGCAGCAGGTCGATCACCTCACGCGCCGGACGCCGCTCACGCACGGCATCCAGCCCCGGGCGGTAGCCATTGACCACCAGCTTCTCGAGATCGCGGTCCTCCGGGCCACTGAGCTTGAGCCAGGCGATGTCGCGATAACCGGCCTTCCAGACATCGCGCAGCGCCTGACGATCCCCGGCGTTGCTGGCGCGTGCCAGCGCGCCGATGCCACTGTCGGCAGAGAAGCGATAGCTCTTCTGCAGCACCACCACGTGATCGGCGAGGCGGCCACGTGTCGCTGATGTTTCCTCCAAGTCCTGGCCATCAGGCACGGCGATGGCCTGCTCCAGCGTTTCGCCGGTCAGGCGGGTGAGATCTTCACACAGCGCCGGCGAGTAGCGCGGCGGCAGCGCATGCTCGCAGAGATCGCCCAGCACGGCGCCGGCTTCCACCGAGGCCAGCTGGTCCTTGTCGCCGAGCAGAATCAGGCGGGCGTGGGCGGGCAGCGCGCCGAGCAGTGCGGCCATCAGGTCGAGATCGACCATCGAGGCCTCGTCCACCACCAGCAGATCCAGCGCCAGCGGGTTGCCGGCGTGATGGCGGAAGTGGCGCGAATCCGGCCGTGCGCCCAGCAGACGGTGCACGGTGCTTGCCTCGCGCGGGATGGCGGCGCGTACCGCGTCTGGCACCTCGAGCTTCGCCACCGCCCCCCGGATCGACTCCGACAGCCGCGCCGCCGCCTTGCCGGTCGGGGCGACCAGGCGGATATCCAGCGCCCGCCGCTCGTGCGGTTGGGCTGTCTCATCACTCGCTCCGCTCTCTGCACTATCCTCTGCACTGCCCTCTACACCGTCAGCGCCACCCGCCAGCGCCTGAGCCTGCAACAGCGCCAACAGGCGCGTGACGGTGGTGGTCTTGCCGGTGCCGGGGCCGCCGGAAATCACCGTCAGGCGCTGACGCAGCGCCAGGGCACAGGCCAGCTTCTGCCAGTCCGGCTCGCCGTGTGGGTCCGGCTGATTGCTGGCGAACAGCTCGCGCAGACGCTCGCCCAGCGCATCGCTGACCCGTGTCTCGCCCTCCTCGCTCGGCCCCATCCGTGCACGCAGCCCCGCCGCGACTTCACGCTCGGCCTGCCAGTAACGGCGCAGATAGAGACGCTCGCCCACCAGCACCAGCGGGCGCAGCGGCAGATGGCCTGCCGGGGAATCGGCCTGCGCCAGCACGCTGACCAGCCGCGATGCCGCCAGCTGCTCGGCCCAGCGCCCGGCATCGAGATCCGCCAGAAAGGCTTCCGGCAGGGCCACGCTGACCTCGGCCAGATGCGCCTCGGATTGCTCCAGCGGCGGCAGTGACAGGGTCGCGCGTGGTTCGGCCAGCGCCCGCGACAGCGACAGGCACACATGCCCGCGCCCCAGCTGGTGGCTGGCCAGCGCGGCCGCCAGCAGCACGCTGGCCGGGGCCTCCGGCACATGGCGCGCCATGAAGCGCACCAGATGGGCATCAACGCGCCTAAGCCAGCCCAGCTCCACCCACAGTCCGAGCGTGGCGAGCAGGGTGTCGGCAGTCGGGGCGTCAGGGGCAGCGCTGAGCTGCTGCGTTGGCACAGACATGGTGTCAGACATCGAAGGCCCCCTGCTGGCCGCTTTGCGTGAGTGGCGAGGTGTCGGTGGTGCTGAGGAGCAGGCTATCCAATGCGGAGCTGTCGCCGCCCAGCCAGAGATCCAGCGCCTCGATCAGCGCCTGTGATGGCCGGCGCTGGAACACGCCGGGCGTCGCCACGCCAGGCGTCGCCATATTGCCCAGATCATGTGCCTCATCCACCGCAAGCGCGGGTGAGTCACCGCCGGCATCCAGGCCACGCAGGAAGACATACAGCACCCCGCCCATGCAGCGCTCGTAATCGTAGTCCTCACCGAGGCGCGCCTTGAGCAGACGATGCAGCGCGAGGGTGTAGAGCACGTATTGCAGATCGTAGCGGTGCTCGACCATCGCGCGGGCCAGTGACTCGCCAAGATAATCCTCGGGGCGCTCGCCCAGATAGTTGGATTTCCAGTCCAGCACATACCAGCGCCCGCCGGACTGGAAGGTCAGATCGATGAAGCCCTTGAGCATGCCGTGCATGCGGCGTGGCGCGAGCCTGGGCCGCGAGCGCGGCAACGGTTCCAGCGCGGTGACCACGGCATCCAGCGGCAGACTGCGTGCGTGCACGGCCGGCAGCCAGAATTCCAGCTCCGGCAGCCAGGCCTCCAGCCGGTTGAGCAGGATCGGCTCGCCCTCGAAGCCCTGTAGCGGGCGGGTCAACGCCTGCTCCAGCCAGTCGGTGAGGCGCGGCTGCCAGCTGGCATCGAAGCCACCGAAATGCAGCCGCGAGCCCACCAGCCGCTCAAGCTCGCCGCGATAGTCATCCGCACCGAGGCGATCGAGATCCACCGCCTCCAGCAGGCCGTGCAGGAAGGTCCCCGGGCGCGGTCCGCGCGGGAAATCATGCAGATGGATCTCGCCCACCGTCATCGGCAGGCCGCCGGCCAGCAGCGGGCCGGATTGCCCCGCCACCTCGCGGTCCGGGCGTGTCAGGCCCTGCTCGCCTTCTTCCAGCGCGATCTCGGTGGCGCCCTCGGGCACGCGGTCATCCGCGGCATCGGCGGTGTCTTCCAGCGCCGCCGTCACCTGACGGGCATCGGTGAGCAAGGCGGTGTAGGAGGCGATCCACCAGTCATCCTCGATACCGCCCGCGAAGTGGCGCGCGCCGTGGAAGTGCTGATCGCGCTCCGCTGGGGGCTGATATTCATGGCCTGCTGGTGCGGGCAGGCCGGAAACGCGCGCCAGGCCGGCAGACTGCTGATCACACCAGCCATGCAGCGCGGCCTCGATGGCGCTGGCCTCGATATCCGGGGTGTCACTCAGGCCGAGCAGGTAGCCGACGGCGGTGGACGGCAGACTGAGCTGCTTGCTGAAACCGCCCTTGCCGATGGGCGCCAGCCCCAGCCAGCAGGCGAACTTGGGACGCGTCAGCGCCACGTAGAGTAGACGCACATCTTCCATCAGGCGTGCATGGTCGGCCGCCGCGATGGCCTCCCTGGAGGGCTTCTTGACCAGGATGCTGTCATCGAGAGCGTCATCCTCCTGATCGACTCTGTGAGCAGGCACTTCCTCGTTATCGTCTTCCTCGTCAGCGCCTCCCTCGTCATCACCTTCCACGTCAGCCGAAGCCAGCCAGCGCTGCTTGAGGGTCAGCAGGCCGAAATTTTTGTCCGGCTCGGCCGCGCGGAAGCTGGCCATGAACGGCAGCAGCACGATGGGATACTCAAGCCCCTTCGACTTGTGGATGGTGACGACACGCACCAGCCCCTCATCACTTTCCAGTCGCTGACTGAGGCTGTCGCTATCCAGCGCTTCATGGCCGGATTCCAGCGCCTGATGCCACCAGCGCAGCAACGCCTGCTCGCCATCAAGGCGCTGGGCGGCATTCTGGGCCAGCTCGCCAAGGTGCAGCACGTCCGTCAGGGCGCGCTCGCCCCCGGCGCGCGCCGCCAACCGCTCACCGACCCGGAAGTCACGCATCACGCCGCGCAGCATCGGCAGCACGCCGCGCCGCTGCCAGTCGCGGTGATAGCCATCGAAGCGCTCGACCTCACGCTCCCAGGCCAGCTCATCCACCGCGAGGCGTTCGACCAGCGAGAGATCCTCGGCCAGCAGCCGCGTCGCCAGCGCCGCGCGCAGGCGGCGGTCATCACGCGGATGGGCCACGGCCTCGAACAGCTGCAGCAGCTCGAAGGCCTCCGGCGTGTCGAATACCGAGCTCTTCTCGCTCAGATAGACGCTGCGGATGCCGCCTTCGGCCAGCGCGCCACGCACCGCCGCAGCCTCACGGCCGTTGCGCACCAGCACGGCGATATCGCTGGCGGCCACGCCACGCGGCGTCGCATCCCCTTCGTCCATGAACACCAGCCCCGGCTCGCCCGCCGCCAGACGCTGCTGCCCTTCCAGCAAGGCCTGGATCTGGGCGCGACAGGCACCACTCATGGCGCGGCGGTGGTCATCGGCGCTCAGGCGCTCACCGCTGGCCCACCACAGGTTCAGCGCGCTGGCGGCCTCTTCGCGGCCATCCGCATGACGCAGCACCAGCCGGGTGCGCGTGCCCTGGGCCTCGACCGGCTGGAAGGGAATGTCCTCACTGCCGAAGGGCGCCTGATGCTGGGCGAACAGGGCATTCACCGCGGACACCATCGCGGCGCTGGAGCGGAAGTTGCGCGGTAGAGTGAAGCGCGAGCTGGTGACCTTGCGCGCCGCCAGATAGGTGTCGATATCGGCGCCGCGGAAGGCATAGATGGCCTGCTTGGGGTCACCGATCATCAACAGCGTGCTGGGCGCTTCGCCAGCATCGTTGCCGACATCACTGCTGAAGGCATCGTCGTCGGACGGGCCATCGCCCGCCGTCTGCGGATAGATGCGCCGGAAGATGCGGTACTGGACCGGATCGGTGTCCTGGAATTCGTCGATCATCGCCACCGGCAGCTCCTGACGGATCTGGCGCGCCAGACGCTGGCTGGCCTCGCCATTGAGCGTCGGGTCCAGCGCGTGATCGAGATCATTGAGCAGGTCCGAGAATTCCCACAGCCCGAGGCGGCGCTTCTCGCAGATCAGGGCACGGGCGACGCTGTCACGCGCGTGCACGGCGACCTGATCCAGCAGCACGGCGTCCGGGGCGGGCACCTCGGCCAGCATGTCCAGCGCCGCGAAGAAGGGATGGCGCGGGGTCTGGCAGTTCTTCTTGGTGCCCTTCTCGAGCTTGGCCTGACTCAGCCAGCACAGCTTCTTGCTGTCGAGCATGTCGGCAGCGAAGTCGTGCTCGCCGCTGGCCAGCCAGGCGGCCATCGCCGCCAGGCGAGGCTCGAGCTCGGCTTCCTTGTAGCTGTTGCCGTTGAGGGCCTTGCTGGCGAAGGCCTCGCCCATCACCGCGCGGATGGCCGCCTCATCGAAGCTTTCCTCGACGGCGCGACGGGCGGCCTCCTGCTGCTGACGCCACTGTTCGGCATTGCCGAGCAGCTCGCTCAGGTCATGCGGGGCCTCAAGACATTCGCCGTCGCGGTACAGCGGGCGTGGCGTGCCATCCCGCAGCAGGCCGCGCAGCTCTTCTCCCAACGCGTCGGGCCCGGCCCAGCGCCCACGGATCAAGGCCTGCCATTCGCGGGCCAGCGGATAGAACTCGCAGCGCCAGTAATCCTCGACGCAGCGCGCCAGCAGTGACTGGCCGTCCTGCAACAGCTCGGCGCCGAAGCGTCCGCCGGCATCGAAGGCATGTCGACTGAGCATGCGCTGGCAGAAGCCGTGGATGGTGAAGATGGCGGCGTCATCCATCAGGCGCGCGGCCTGATCGAGGCGCCGTGCCGCGGCAGCCTTGAGGCGAGATGCGTCCTCGGCAGGTGATGGTGTCAGCAGCGGCGCGAGCAACTCGGCCAGCACCGGATCAGGACTGGCACGCTCCAGCAGCGCCTCACGCGCCTGCTTGAGGCGCGCTCGAATGCGGTCTCTAAGCTCCGCGGTGGCGGCTTCGGTGAAGGTCACCACCAGTATCTCCGGCGGCGTCAGCGGGCGCGGATAGCAGACGCCCGCGTCCTGGCCGGGCAAGGGCCCGAGCACCAGCCGCACGTAGAGCGCGGCGAGGGTGAAGGTCTTGCCGGTGCCGGCACTCGCCTCGATCAGATGCTGACCGAGCAGCGGCAGCGTCGGAATATCGAGGGCCTGGCCCTGCTGGCTCTGATCCATCTCGTCACACATTGCCGCTTCCTTGTCCTGAGCGATGCCACTCCTCACGCCACTCTCCACACCGCGCATGTCTTCCACTCCGGTATCGCTCATGAGGTCGCCTTCCCGGTGGCAAGCTCCACCGCGCGTTCGCCGAGAATGCCCTGCCGCACACCGATCATGCTCTCGATCAGTGGCTGATAAAGCTGCACGCTGTTGAGCACGCCGCCGGCCTGTGCAAAGGCCTCGAACTCCGGCCACAGCTCGCCCAGTGCGCCTTCCTGACGCCTGAGCGCCTGAGGGCCCTTGAAGATGTCTTCGCTGAAGCGGGTTTCCATGGCGCGCGTCAGACTCTCACCAAGCCAGGGCTTGTGAATGGCCCCGAGCGCCGTCTCAAGGTTTGCGCTGCCGTCAGCGGCCTGCGCCTTGAGCACGCCGAACAGGGCATTGCGATCCTCCTCGCCCACCACCTCCCAGAGGGTGGTCGCCAGTTCCAGCGCGGCCGCCAGCGGTGCCTGCCAGCCCTGGGCATACGCCTTGACGAGGTGGCGCAGCGCGGCCTCGGCCTGCTCGATGCGCAGCGCGGGGAACAGCAGCCAGCGGTCCTCGAACACCGCAAGCCACTGATAGCCTTCACGGCTTGCGCCCTGATCACCTGCCACTTCCCCGAGGCCGGGACGCGCATTGGCCATCAGCCAGTCGAGGTAGCCGGCCAGCAGACGATGCGGCTTGCCGAGCTTCTTGTAGCGCCCTTCCTTGCCGGGCTTGAGGGTGCCGAAGTGGGTCGCCTCCAGCGTGGCCAGCAGGCGGCTTTCGCCCTCGGCGTCATCGTGCAGCTGCTGACGGCTGATCAAGCGCGTGGTGAGGGTCACACGCAGCATCTCGCCGCCCTCATCCTGCATGATCAGCGGTACCTCGAGGGTGCGCGGCGGCAGCGAGATGGCATCGCTGAGCTGGTCACGCCAGCTGGCCAACTGCTGGTCGAGACGCTTGAGGCGCGGTTCGATCAAGGCATCGGCAAAGCCCAGTGCCGGCAGCCGCCCGGCTCGGCGCAGACGTTCGGCGGCCAGCGGCAGTGACTGCCCGGCAAGCGCGGCGTCCAGCAGCTCGCGGGTCAGGGTGAAGTTCTCCAGCCCGTCGGGGGCGAAGGGTTCGTTGTCTTCATCCGGCACCTCGGCATCGCGAAAGCGCACGCCGACGCGGTCCAGCCCCAGCTGCCAGGGGCGGCGCAGGAAGCGCGCCAGCGAATCGGCACCGAGGCGCAGATGGGACTCCGGCGCCTGCTCCACCAGCTGCCTCAAGGCAGTCATTGCCGCCGCTTTCACCTGACTGGCATTGCTGGGGTTTTCCTGAGGTGTTTCAGTCACTTGAGCCTGACCCGCCGAGCGATACAGGCTCGACCAGCTGGCGTCATAGCTGAACAGATCGACGGCCGCTGCCTGGGAGGCATGGAAATAGCGCCGCGAGAACGGCTGCAGCGGGTGCTCGGTAATCAGGCGCTCACGCAGCGCCGCCTCGCGCGAACGCTTGGCGGAGTGCGGCTGCTCGGGCTCCCAGCCCAGCTCGATGTAGTCGAGCAGTTCACCGACCAGCACCGAGGGCGGCCGCTCGCCGTTATCGCGCTGGTCACGCCCGACCCACGAGATCGACAGGCGATCCCGCGCCGCCAGCAGCGCCTCCAGGAACAGGTAGCGATCATCGTCGCGCCGCGAGCGGTCCCCCGCCTGCGGGCGGCTGGCCATCAGGTCGAAATCCTGCGGCATGCGCACCCGCGGGTAGTCGCCATCGTTCATGCCCAGCAGGTGCACTTCGCGGAAGGGGATCGCACGCATCGGCATCAGGGTGGCGAAGTTGACCCGCCCGGCGAGGAAGCGCTGGGCGAGACCGCCGCTGTCCAGCTCGCCGCGTAGTGCCTCGCGCACCACCTTGAGCGACAGGCAGCCCTCGAAACCGGCCTGCTGCCAGCCCTTGTCGAGGCGTGAGAGCGCCGCCTGCAGGCGCGCCAGAATGTCGAATTCCTCGGCGCTGTCCGGGCTGAGGCTCTCCTCCCACAGCCGCTGCAGCGTGGTGGCCCAATCCGCTGGCGTGCGCGAGGTATCCAGCCAGCGCCGCCAGCGATCCAGGCTCTCGATCAGCTCGCCGACCTTGCCTGCCAGCTCGGCCTCGAGACCGGCCACTTCATCGAAAGGCACCACGCCGTCGAAGCTCAGGCCGTTCATGTCGACAAGGCCGTCCATCAGATCATCCATCTGGCCATCCATCAGGTCGGCGCTCTGCTCATCGCCAACTCCCCCCTGCGCGGGGGCGCCGGCCGCCGGAGAGCCGGCCGCCGGGGCGCCGGTGGCGTAGCCCAGCAGCATGCGCTCGAGGCCGAAGCGCCAGCTGTTCTCGTCGAGGGGCATGAAGCCGAGCTGCTCCCGGTGCTCACCGGAGAGTCCCCAGCGCACGCCGCTGTCGGCCAGCCAGCGCCGCAGACGCTCGAGCTCGCCCTCCTCGATGGCGAAACGACGCCGGAAGGCGGCGACATCCAGCGCATCCAGCACCTCGCTGACGCCGAGGCGGCGCTCCGGCAGTTCCAGCAGCATCAGCACCAGCCCGAGCAGCGGGTTGGCCTGACTGGCCACGCGGTCGGCGATGGTGAAGGGAATATGGCGCGGATTGCCCGGCGGCAGCTGACCGAACACCGCCTCGATATAGGGGGCATATCGGTCGATGTCGGGCACCATCACCAGGATGTCGCGCGGCCGCAGCGGCTCGCCCTCGCCACGTTTCTCGGCCTCATGGGCCCGCTCGAAGGCCGCCAGCAGGCGGTCGTGGAGGATCTCGACCTCGCGCAGCGCCGAGTGAGCGCTGACCAGACTGATGGAGTCGTCATCGGCCGCGAGCACCCGCGGACTGCCCTCGGCCAGCGCACGCTCGCCGGGGTGGACCAGTTCGAGTATCTCGTCCTGGATCTGCTGCAGCAGCGGTGCCTGCTCGGGTGGCGTGTCCTCGCTGATGCGCGGCACGAAGACGTCCAGCTCGAGATCGAAGCCGCTGTCGCGCCCCGACAGCGCACTCTCGAATTCATACAGGCTGACGATGAAGTCACGCCCCTGTGCGCCAAGCCCTGCCAGCAGCGGGTTGGCCTTGAGGTGCAACTCCTCCTCCGCCAGCCCGATCAGCGCCGGCGCCTCGGGGTGACGGGCACGCTGTTGCGCGAGGCGCTCGCTGTCCATGCGCAGGCTGTCTGCTCGCGAACTGCGCCGCACGGCTTCGCGGTCGGAGACGATATCGCCCCAGTAATGGCGGCAGGGATTGGTGATCATCAGGTAGATGTCCATCACCCCGGACAGCGCATGCAGCGCATCCAGCGTCTGGCCCGGCAACGCCGAGATACCGAACACGAACAGGCGTGGCGGCAGGGGATGACGACGTGTCGAGGGCAGTGTCTCCAGCGCGCGCGCCGCCGCGACGAAGCGACCATGCAGGGCGGCGCGGTGATGCTGGCGGCTGCTGGATGGCGCATCGGCCAGCACCGCGCGCCACAGTGCCGGCTGCCACTGCTGGCTGTCCGGCAGGTTGTCGGGCAGCAGATTGGCCGGCAGCTCGCTTGCGGCCTGCTGACGCGCGAAGGCATCCCGGAAGTTGTCGTCTTCCAGCCCGCTCTCCCAACTGCGCACCCACTCGGGGCGATAGTTGAGGTACTGATCGAACAGGTCCGCCAGCTGGCAGGCCAGCTGCCACTGCTGACGCTCAGCCTCGGGGCCTTCGGGCAGCGCTGGCAATGCGTCCTCACCGACCGCCTCGATCAGCTGGCCACGCTCGTCGCGACACAGGTAATCCCTGAGCGGCGCATAGCATTCGGCCTGGGATTCATCGGCCAGCAGCCCCGGCAGCAGCCGCAGCAGACGCCAGGCAAGCGGGCCCTTGTCGAAGGGCGACAGCTCCGGAATCTCGTCGCCCTGCACGCCACCCAATACCCCGCGATAGGCGCGCCATACGAAGCTTGAGGGCAGTGGAAAATCCACCGAGGCGGCGATGCCATCGGCCTCGGCCAATGACAATCTCAGCCACTGGGCCATGCCGTTGGACTGGACGAGGAAGGTTTCCGGCACCAGCGGAGGCTGAGGCGCGGCCTTGATCACCTTGAGAGCCAGATCGCGAAGGTCCTCGAGGTGATTGGCGTGAAGAACGGTAAACATGCGGGCATCCTGCTGGGAGTGACAACCCGGCCATCGTGGCCGTGGCAAGCCGCTGCGCGGAGAGACAATGAATGGCTCTATCCTAGCGTCGCCGTGGCGCCGGCCCAAACGAAAAACGCGCACCACCCAGAGGGTGATGCGCGTTTTCAGGCAGAGGCAGGCCACAAGGGCCTGCCTCTCATCCTGCGATGCCGGATACGCAGATCAGACGATGCGCATCAGTTCGCGGCCACGCGGGCTGATCGCCAGCCACAGGCCGAGCACCACGCCCATCAGCGACAGCGCCGCCACGTACCAGGTGGGCGACAGCGGCGAGACGGTCATCATCAGCGAGACCAGAATCGGCGTGAAGCCACCGAAGATGGCGTAGGCGACATTGTAGGAGAACGACAGGCCGGTGAAGCGCACCGCCGGCGGGAAGCCGCGGATCGCGATGCTCGGCACCGCGCCGACGATGCCGACGCTGAAACCGGTCAGGCAGTAGAGCGGCACCAGCAGGCTGGGGTCTGAGTGCATGGTGGCGAGGAAGACCCAGTAGGTGATGCCCAGCAAGGCGCTCCACAGCACCAGGGTGACGCCGGCGCCGATGCGATCGACCATGTAACCGGAGACGATGCAGCCGACGCACACCGCCACGATCGCCAGACTGTTGGCGGAGAAGGCCGCGGCACGGCTCAGGCCCTCGAGGCCCGCGATCAGGCTCGGCGTCATCAGGATCACGACCACGATGGCAGCGGTCAGAATCCAGGTGACCGCCATCGCCACGGCAATCGCCGGACGCTGTTCCCGCAGGATCATCTTCAAGGGCAGCTCGGCGGCCAGCGCCTTCTTCTGCTGCATCTCGGCGAATACCGGCGTCTCGTGCAACCAGCGACGCAGATAGACCGAGAACAGCCCGAACACGCCACCGATGATGAACGGAATCCGCCAGGCGAAATCACTGACCTCTTGCGGGGTGTAGACACTGTTGATGGCGCTGGCCATCAGCGAGCCGAGCAGGATCCCCCCCACCAGCCCCATCGAGAGCGTGCCGCAGGCCAGACCATTGTGACGCGGTGCGACGTGCTCGCTGACGAACACCCAGGCACCCGGCACCTCACCGCCGACCGCAGCGCCCTGGAACAGACGCAGGATGATCAGCAGCAGCGGCGCCCACATGCCGATGACGGCATAGGTCGGCAGCATGCCCATCAGCAGGGTCGGCAGCGACATCATGAAGATGGACAGCGTGAACATCTTCTTGCGGCCGAGCGTATCGCCGAAGTGGGCCATGATGATGCCACCCAGCGGGCGCGCCAGATAACCGGCGGCAAAGATGCCGAAGGTCTGCACCTGACGCAGCCACTCGGGAATGTCGGGCGGGAAGAACAGCTGGCCGACGACGGTGGCGAAGAACACGAAGATGACGAAGTCATAGAACTCGAGGGCACCGCCGAGAGCGGACAGACCGAGTACCTTGATGTCACCACGCTTGAGCGAATTTTCGTTGGGCAAATCGTGTGCAGCGGGGGCGGAGCCCGCTGCGGGGACGGAATCGTTCATGGATCTCTGTTTAGCGGGGGCTGGTGTCCAGCGATGGTCAAGGGTGATTCACGCGTCGCACATCTTGTCTTGGAGGCTTTCAGTCGGGGAGACATCATCCTGTCGAAAGACATCATCGATCACGGAGCGGAAGTCGGGCTGATGATGACTGAAAGCGCCGGGGTTGCCCCGGAGGCGTGGCGATCATGCGGAATCCTGCCAGCGTACGACGCATCACTGTATTGCAAAAAACACAATACAGATCGATGCAATCATGCGTCTCATGTATCGCGTCCAGAGTAGCAAAGGCGACCTTGGCTGGGTAGCGTTCGCTCACTGTTTGGCAGGGGTCTTGCGGGAAATCACGCCGACCTTGCCAAGAGTTGGCATGAAAAACCCCGGCACCTCGAGAAGGCGGACCGGGGTGGTGGACGTCATCCTGTGCAGTTCAAGCAATGAGGGGCGTGGTGGGTGTCATGCGGTGAGTCATCTTCCCGCGCCTGCCGAGAAACGCCCGAGACCTGGATTCAGGTTCAGGTTCATCGACAAGCGTCAGCTGCAGTAGCCCCAGCCTTCCAGGCGCTGACGAATGTCCTCGACCCGCTGGCGGTTCTTGCCGAGATCGGAATGCCCTCTGCGCGAGACGCTGCGCACATGGCAGACCCCCTCCTCTTCATTGCAGACGATTTCCACATCATCGACGAAGCCCAGCACGGGGGTGTGGAACTCGGCGTGCAGATAGCCGCCATCTTCGCTGACGATTTCAGCATGGCCCATCGATTCTATGATGCCGTGCAACTTCTCCATCGCACTGAGGCAGCAATCCTGCGGCATCGGGAGTGGCGCGACATAATGCTTGCTGTCAGTGGCCTGGGAACTGACCCCGTTGGGGGTGCTGGGGGCCGGAGCCAGCATGCCATCATGCAGGCCGAGATTGTCGGGACGAGGTGAAGCAAAAAGACCTTGGCGCATTTCGAATCCTTCCTGTCATCTCTGGGCGTCGGTAACAGCATCCTCTGTCACCAGCCTGATTGTTATCCAAGTCAGCTTGAAGACGTTGCGAAGACTGTGCGCAAGAAAGCCCCATGCGGGCTTCTCCGCTGATGTGATTCGCTGAGGCAACTCCCACACGCTGCCATCGCGTGGGCTTGTCGGTGAATGACAAGGGCCTCGACTTTCAGCGTAGCGACTTTTGTCGATTTTGCCCGTGGAAGGCCTTGATCCAGATCATCTGCCTGATAATGCGCCGCACCTTGAGCGGCTTGAGGCCGTGCCCTCTTCCGCCCCAGCGAAGCCAGACCGTACACTGGGCAGCATTTCACCCGGCCCGGCTTGCCCCAGGCGCAGCCCCAGCCACCGGCCAGACGACTTCGCAAGGACCCCATCGTGAGCTTCCGCTTTCTGCACACTTCCGACTGGCATCTCGGCCAGAGCTTTCACGGCCAGAGCCGTCACGTCGAGCATGCTGCCTTTCTCGACTGGCTGCTCGGGCAGCTCAAGACTCTGGCGCCGGATGCGCTGCTGATCGCCGGAGACCTGTTCGATGTGGTCAACCCGAGCCTGGCCGCCCAGGAGCTGCTCTACGACTTCATCGTGCGCGCCCACGAGCAGGACGCGGCGCTGGAGATCGTGATGATCGCCGGCAATCACGATTCCGGCTCGCGCATCGAGCTGCCGGCCGCGTTGTTGGCACGTCTCAAGACCCATGCGCTGGGTCGCGTGCGCTGGGTGGATGACTCCGCCGACGGCGGCGATGCCCACAGTCTCGACTGCCAGCATCTGCTGGTGCCCCTGCATGATCGTGACGGCAAGCGCCGCGCCCTGTGCCTGGCGGTGCCCTTCCTGCGCCCGGCCGAGGTCACCGGCCTGAGCAGCGGCGAGCAAGCCGAGCAGGAAGGAGAAGCAGCAGGCAAGGCCGAACGCACCCGCAGCGAGGCCTACCGCGACGGCGTGGCCCGCGTGCACCAGCAGCTGGTCAGTGCTGCGCGCGCCGCCCGCCAGCCCGGCGAGGCGCTGATCGCCATGGGCCATGCCCATATGCGTGACGGCGAGGTGTCCGAGAACAGCGAGCGCCCGATCCTGATGGGTGGCGAAGAGGCGCTCTCGACCAGCCTGTTCCCCGACGACATCGCCTATGTGGCGCTGGGCCACCTGCATCGCCCGCAACGCGTGGGTGGCGAGGAGCGCATCCGCTATTGCGGTACGCCGCTGGCGATGGACTTCTCCGAGGTCGACTACGGTCACCGCATCCTCGATGTCACGCTCAACAATGAAAGCCTGGAGAAGGTCACGGAGCATCGCGTGCCCTGCCATGTCGCGCTCACGCGCGTCGGGCCTGCGCCCCTGGCCGAGATCACCACTCAACTCACGGCGCTGGTCGCCGAAGCGCAGGCGGATCTCGAGCCGACACGCTGGCCGTGGCTGGAAGTGACCGTGCAGCTGGAAGCCCCGCTGATCGACCTGCGCGCCCGTATCGAGGCACTGCTGGAAGGCGCGCCGCTGCGTCTGATCAAGCTGGTCACCCGCTACCCGGCGCCCAGTGCCGAGCATCGCGCGCCGAAGGGCGTGAAGCTCGATGAGCTGGGCCCGATGGGGCTGTTCGAGCGTCATTATCGCGCCACCTATGACAGTGAGCCGGACCCGGCGCTGATCGAGGATTTCGCCCAGCTGCTCGAGGAGGTCGAGGCCGCGCGCGAGACGCGCCTCGAAGGCGAGCCGGCCACCCGACCCGCTCGCAAGGCCGACAAGGCGGCTTCGATAGATAAGACAGCCTCGGCAGACAAGGCCAAGGGAGGTCAGGCATGAAGATTCTCGCCCTGCGCCTCGACAACCTGGCCTCACTGGCCGGCACGCATGAAGTCGACTTCGAGAAGGCGCCGCTGTCCGATGCCGGCTTGTTCGCCATCACCGGCCCCACCGGGGCCGGCAAGAGCACGCTGCTCGATGCCCTGTGTCTGGCGCTCTATGGCACCACGCCGCGCCTGCGCCAGACGCCGAGTGGCGGTCAGCTGGAGGATGTCGGCGAGCATCAGCTGACGCTCAAGGACCCGCGCAGCCTGCTCCGGCGTGGCTGCGGCGAAGGCAAGGCCGAGGTGGATTTCATCGGCCGCGATGGCCTGCGCTATCGCGCCAGCTGGACGGTCAGCCGCGCGCGCGGCAAGCCCGGTGGGCGCCTGCAGAATGCCAAGCAACATCTCCAGCTGCTGCCCACCGGCGATGACACCCAGCCGGCTCAGACCCTCAACACCACCAGCAATGACGCCAAGGCATTGATCATCGACAGGCTGGGGCTGAATTTCGAGCAGTTCACCCGCGCCGTACTGCTGGCGCAGAGCGAGTTCAGCGCCTTCCTGCGTGCCAATGACAATGAACGCTCGGAGTTGCTGGAAAAGCTGACCGATACCGGTCATTACTCCGAGATCTCGATGGCCGCCCATGAGCGCGAGCGCGCCGCCCGCGAGACCGTCAATGAACTGGAGCGCAAGCTGGAGGGCCAGCTACCGGCCAGCCCGCAGGAGCGCCAGGCGCTCGAGGAGGAGGTGCGCCTGCGCCAGACGGCCATGACCCGGCTCAGCGAACAGCATGATGCGCTGACGGCCTATCACCAGTGGACCACCACGGCGGGCGAGCTCGAACAGGCCCAGCGTCAGGCGCAGCAGGAGCAGACCGAGGCCCACGCCGCCAGTAATGGACTTTCCCGTCAGCGCGAGCAACTCAGCGCCCTGGAAGCCCTCGCACCGATTCGCCCTGCCCTGCTGCGCCTCAAGGCGATCGCGCCGCAGCATGCGCAGCTGGTCGCGCAACTGGCCCAGCTTGAGCAGCAGCTCGGCGCCCTGTCGCCCAGGGTTGAGCAGGCCAGAGCCGCCAGGCACACCGCCGATGAACGCATGCAGCGCTGTGATACCTGGCGTGGCGAGCAACTGCCGAAACTTGAAGAGGCACGTCAGGTGGCTTCGCGTCTGGCGCAACAACGCGAAGCACACGCCAGCCAGCAGAGTGAACAGCACCGCCTGGGCGACACGCTCGGCCAACATCAGCAGGAGCTGGAGGCACAGGATCGCCAGCGCCAGCAGCTGGAGCAGCAACTTCAGCAGCTGCAGGCGACGCTGGTCGACGAGTCAGGCCAGCCGTTGCGCGATGCCGAAGACTATCGTGACCAGCTGCAACGTCAGCGCGATGCACTACTGGAGCTCAAGCCCGTACTCAGCGAGCAGATCAGTGGCCTGGCCCGCCGTGATGAGGTGCAGCAGCGTCTTGTCGAGCTGGAGCAGCAACTGCCCCGACAGCAACAGGCGTTGCGGGATGTGGCTGGCCGGCAGGCGCAGGCATTGCAGACCCGTGACCAGGCGCGCCACGAGGAAGAGGCCGAGCGCCGCCAGCAGGAGCAGGAGCGTCTGGCACGCAGCGACAACGTGATGGCGCTGCGCCGTGGGCTGGTCCAGGGCGAGGAGTGCCCGGTGTGCGGCAGCCACGAGCACCCCGCCGCCGGCCAGGCCGCACCGGCCGAGGCGCTGATCGCTCAGCTGGAACAGCAGGCCCGCGAGCGTCTTGACCAGCGCCGCCAGGCCACGGCCACCGCGCAGCAAGCCATGGAGACGGCCAGTCACGAGCATGCGCGCCTCGAGGAGCAGCTCGGCTATCTGCAGCAGGAACAGACCCAGCTGAACACGGAGCTGCAACGCCTGCAGCAGCAGGCGCAGAGCTGCCAGACGAGCCTGACCGAGCTTCTGGCCCGGCATTCGCTGTCAGAGCAACCCCAGCTTGCACCCTTGCCGCAGCTGCCAGCTGCCCACGCACTGCAACTGATCGAGCAGCGCCTTGGGGAACTGGACGCCCGCCAGAACACGCTGGTGACGACACTGCGCCAGCTGACGCCGCTGCGCGAGCAACGCCAGGCGCTGGCAACACGCCATGCCACGCTGACGACGCAATGCCAGCATGGTGAGGCACAGCTTCATCAGTGCGAGACGCAGATCACTGCGCTGGCGCGCGAGATCGAGCAACTCAGTGACACGCTCGCCCAGCAGCTGAGCGCAGACCCCAAGCGACAGCATGCCAGCGTGAGCGACTGGTCCGACTGGATCGAGTCGCTGACCACCCGGATGCGCAACGAGCAAGAGGATGCGCGGCAGGCACTGCAGGAATTGAGCGACCAGCAACAGCAGCTGACGCAGCAGCAGGCCAACCTGCAGCAGCGCCAAGCGGAGCTGCGCGAGGAGCAAGACTCGCTCGACCGCGAACGCGCGCATTGGCAGGCAGCGAATCCCGGCCTGGATGAGGCGCGCATCGCGGAGTTGCTGGCCGTCGAGGATCACGAGCTGCAGGCACTGCGCCAGCAATTGCGCAGCGCCCACGAGCGCGTCGCACGCGCGGATGCCCTGTGTGAGGAGCGCAATGCGCGTCAGCTCAAACACTGGCAGGCCGCTCGAACCTCCAGCTGGCAGGCAGCACTCGAACAGCTGGCAGCACTCGAGCAGCTGGCAGCGCCCGCCGTGGAGACGTCAGGAGCAGGTACCGCTGGAGAAGGTCCGGCGAGAGTAAGCACGGCGGGAGAAGGCACCGCAGGAGACGGTGCTTCAGGAACTGAAGAGACGGGCGTCATCCGCGCCCAGGCCCAGCAGGCCTTGGCGCTGCATGCTCGCTTGCAGGCTCATCTGCAACCCCCGCAAGAAGATGCCGCTGGTGCGCCAAAGGATGCGCAGCCACAGCCCGAGGAAGATACACACGCGCTTGGCGAGGCGTTGGCCACTTTGATCGCGGCGCTCAAGACACCGCTCACTGCCGTGCGCAAGGCCCATCAATCGGCGCAGGCGGCGATACTCAATGATGATCAGCGCCGCAGCGGCAGCGCCGAACTTGGCGAGCAGCTGGCCCGCGCCCGCGCAGTTCATGAACGCTGGGGCGCGCTGTCGGAGCTGATCGGCAGTGCCAGTGGTGCCAAGTTCCGCACCATCGCCCAGGCCTTCAACCTCGAGCGTCTGATCGAGCATGCCAATCTGCATCTGGCCAATCTGGTTCGCCGCTATCGTCTGGCGCGCGGCGCCAGCCCGCTGGGTCTGGTGGTGGTGGATACCGAGATGGGTGACGAGCTGCGCAGCGTGCATTCGCTGTCCGGCGGCGAGACCTTCCTGGTCTCACTGGCGCTGGCGCTGGGCCTGGCGGGCATGGCCTCCGGTGAGCTGCGCATCGAATCGCTGTTCATCGATGAAGGCTTCGGTAGCCTCGACCCGGATTCACTGGCCCTGGCGATGGAGGCGCTGGATGGCCTGCAGGCCAGCGGCCGGCGCGTCGGGGTCATCTCGCATGTGGCCGAGATGCATGAACGCATTCCGGTGCGTATCGCGGTGCGCCCCTCGGGCAACGGCCAGAGCCGACTGGAGATCGAAGGCTAGCGGCGGTCAGGCGTCACGAAGCCAGGTTCAGCGTAGCCGCTTGAGGCAGCTAGGCATCGCGAAGCCGCTTGAGGCGCCGGCTGGCGAGCTGGTCCGCCAGTCGGGTCGGCTCGGGCAGCTTGGTCTTGCCCAGACAGTGCAGGGTCATCGCCAGCGCCGTATCCAGGTTCATGCGCTGGCCCGGCGAGACGAACACCGGCTTGACCTTCGCGCGTGAGCGCAGCACGGCGCCCAGCTGGCTGCGCTGTTCGCGTTTGGGCAGCTCGCTATTCTCGATGATGCCGAGCTCGCCATCCACTTCACGCACGCGATCCGTCAGCGCGACCCAGTCGCCGCGCTCATCGCCCGGTTCACCATGCTTGCCGCACAGACGCTTCTTGGCCACGCCGAAGGATGGCAGGTCACACCACAGGCCGAGATGCGCCGCCACGCCCAGGCGGCGCGGGTGCGCGATGCCATGGCCGTCCACCATCAGGCATTCGGGCGCACGCTCCAGCGACTCGAGGGCGGCGATGGCGGCGGGCAGCTCCCGAAACGACAGCAAGCCCGGAATATACGGCATGCGTGTCGGCTGACGGATCAGCTGCTGCTCGAGGGGCTCCAGCGTCGCCAGATCCAGCGTCACCACCGCCGCGCGTGTCACCTCGCCCTCATCCTCGAAACCGATATCGACACCGGTGATGGTCGCTGGCCAATCGCCGGGGCTTGCTCCCCAGGGCGGCGTCAACGTCAGTCGAGTAGCCATTTCGCGTTGCTTGGCAACGGCGGCGGCAGGGTCGAGATTCCAATCGTGCAGTGCTGTCATCCACTCACTCATGCATTCCCTCTCGGTGGTTGCGGGTCTCTCTCCACCAGATGCTATCGATCGCCCTCACCTTCAAGCTGCTTGCCCAGTGAACGCAGCACCTCCGCCGCCTGATTGCGGAAGGTGTCCAGCCCGTTGCCGACCTCCCCCATGCTGCGCTCCAGCTGGCGTGACAGGCGATTGGAAAGCGGCTGGTCCGCGCGGGCTGTCAGCTGCTCCGGCGTCATGTCGAGCACCAGGCGGTAACGGATGTCGCCGGGCGCCGCGGCTGCCAGCGGGTCACTGACCGCCTCACGGGTGAAGCGCGCGAAGTCGATGCTGGCCGCCTTGTCCCCGCCGTCAGGGCGAATCAGCAGGCGATGGATCTGACCACGGGTATCACTGAGCACATCCTCGACCTTGCCCAGCGCCTCGCCCTGCGGTGAGACCACCGGCGCCAGACGCAGGGCCTCCAGCGAGACCAGCGGGACGCGAATCTCCGGCGTGGCGCTGCTGGCGGGCATGCCGGACTCGGCGTGGGCCGCACTGAGCGACAGCCAGGGTGTCGCCAGCAGAGCGCACAGCATCAGCTGGCGGGCAGGCGTGGCCTGCAGGCCACGGCGCAAGGCGTCGAGTGAAGAGATCATGTGGGCATCCTCGGGAAATGATGAGCGGTGGAGCTATGATGAGCGGTGGACCTATGATGAGCGGTGGAGCTACGCCAGCACAGGATACCAGCCCCGGTGGTGCCTTTCGTCCAGGCACAAAAAAACCGGCACCTCGTGAGAGGTACCGGTCTTTTCAGAAGCCGTGGCCAGCACTGCGATCAGTGCCGGCCCGACTCAGGCCTGATCAGGCGCGACGACGGTCGTCGTTGCCACCTTCACGGCGCTGCGGACGAGCGCCCGCACCGTCTTCTGCCAGTTCCAGCGGACGGCCAGCGACGCGAGCACGCGCCATCTTGGACACGATGCTGGTCGGCAGACCGCTCGGCAGTTCCACGACACTGTGGGTGTTGCGGATGTCGATGCGACCGATGCGTGAACCTTCGATGCCGCCTTCGTTGGCGAGAGCGCCAACCAGCTGGCCCGGCTTGACGCCGTCACGGTGGCCGACGGCCACACGGTAGAGCTTCATGCCTTCACGCGCGACCGGCGCGGAGTTGCGACGCTCACCGCGTTCCGGACGCTCGGTGCGCTCACCGCGCTCGGAACGCTCGTTGCGACGCGCACCCGGCTTCGGCAGAGACTGGATCGGCGTCTCTTCGGCGCGAGCCATCTTGACGAAGACAGCGGCCAGCTCGACCGGATCGTGACCTTCTTCGACCAGGCTCTGGACCAGAGCGCGGTGACCGTTGGAGCTGCTGCCCAGGGCTTCGACGACGCGAGCACGGAAGGCGGCGTCACGGTGGCCACGGATCTCTTCTTCGCTCGGCAGCTGGCGTTCGGTGATGCGCTGGCCCAGGGCCTGCTCCATCCAGCGAACCTTGCGCATTTCGCGACCGCTGACGAAGGTGATGGCGCGACCTTCACGACCGGCACGGCCAGTACGGCCAGTACGGTGGACGAAGGATTCGCTGTCACCCGGCAGGTCGTAGTTGAAGACGTGGGTGATACGCGCCACGTCCAGACCACGAGCGGCGACGTCGGTCGCGACCAGCACGTCGACCTTGCCACGCTTCAGGCGAGTCACGGTGCGCTCGCGCAGGGACTGGTCCAGATCACCGGACAGCGCTGCCGCGGAGATACCGCGAGCGATCAGCTGTTCGACGACAGTGGTACAGGCGGCACGAGTACGCACGAAGACGATGGCCGCATCGACGGTCTCGACTTCCAGCAGACGGGACAGCGCTTCCAGCTTGGCGCCGCCTTCGACACGCACCATCATCTGTTCGATGGTGGAAGCGGTACGCGATTCGGACTTGATGGCAACCTTGACCGGATCAACCAGGTAGCGGTTGACGATACGCTCGATCTCGGTCGGCAGCGTCGCGGAGAAGAAGACGCGCTGCGCTTCCTTCGGGGTATCGGCGACGACGCGCTTGACGTCATCGATGAAGCCCATGCGCAGCATCTCATCGGCTTCATCCAGCACGAGGGCTTTCAGGCCGTTCAGGTTCAGGCTCTTGCGGTCCAGGTGGTCGATGACACGACCCGGGGTGCCGACGACGATCTGCGCGCCGCTCTTGAGGCTACGCATCTGCTCGCGGTAGTCCTGACCACCGCAGAGAGTGGCCACTTCCAGGCCACGCATGAACTGACCGTAACGTGTGAAGTTGACGGCGACCTGTTGGGCCAGCTCACGGGTCGGGGCCAGCACGAGAACCTGCGGTTCACGGCGGTCGAGGTCCAGACGGGTCAACAGCGGGAGTGCAAAGGCAGCGGTCTTGCCGGTACCCGTCTGTGCCTGGCCGATCATGTCACGGCCTTCGAGCAGACTCGGGATGGTCTGAGCCTGGATCGGGGACGGAGTTTCGTAGCCCAGCTTCTCGAGAGAGGTCAGGACGGCAGGCAGCAGGGCAAGATCGCTGAAGCGATCGACGACGGAAGTCGTGGTCATGTATATCTCACACCTAAATGGCTACAAGTAAGGCTTGCAGCTGAAGAATGGGTCGGGTTGAACCGACACGAAGCGTAAGGGCTCCGTCTGGCGATGCAGTCAGGCACGAGGCGCTGGCATCATCAGAAAAAACGTACGAGTGCTGGACGTCTTGGCATGGACGGGCCCGGGTTGCTCTGAAGGTGGACGCAATTCCACTTTCAGGCACAACGCTGCGGCGACCGTACAGCAACCAGAGGCTCTTCTACTCAGAGTCTCGGGGCGCTCCATCATGCACACTGTGGACAGGGACGGGTCTTGCATCGCGGCGGCCGGACATCGATCGAATCGAGGGGTCACGGATGGCTGGGGCAAGCTACGCCACGCGGTCCGGGAGGCGCGAAATACCGGCTGATGGCCACAAGAAACGGCGATCACGTCGGGCTCGGCTACTCAGGATGGTGGGTCACTACATGCGAGGAGCTGGCATTCTAGCAGCCTCTCACGCATTCTGCATCCTTTCTTTTGACCTTGGTCGCAGGCCGCCCGTCCTCGGGCAGGCATGCGCCCCGCCATCACGACTCGCTGAACAGCCACCTGACAGGAGCCTGCATGACTGACGCGCAAGACCATGACGCCCCCTCCCCACAACATCCCGCCGAGCATGTCACCACGCTGTGGGTCGACGCCGATGCCTGTCCGCGCGCCGCGCGTGACATCCTGGTGCGCGCGGCGGAACGCACCGCGACCCCCACCTGGTTCGTCGCCAATCATCAGGTGCCGCTGCCGCGCTCGCTGCACGTCAAGGCGCTGTCGGTCCCACAAGGGGCCGATGCTGCCGATCAGTTGATCGTCGAGCGCGCCCACCCCGGCGACATGGTGATCACCTCCGACCTGCCGCTGGCGCTGGAGGCAATCGAGAAAGGCGCGCTGGTGATGACGACCCGCGGCGAGGCGCTGGATGGCAACAACATTCGCGCCAAGGTGCAGATGCGCGACTTCATGGAGAGCATGCGCTCCAGCGGCGAGCACACCGGCGGCCCGTCCGCCTATGGCCAGCGCGAGCAACGCGACTTCGGCAATGCACTGGACCGCTGGCTGGCGAAGATCAGACGCCCGACACCGCGCGCCTGATCCAACCGCCGCTGCTCGCCATCAACTCGGGCGCCATCAACTCAGGCGCGATCAGCTCACACTTCAAGACCTCAGGCGTGACGGCGAATGCCCTGGCCCGGCAGACGCTCGCGGTCATGGGGAGCGTCGAGCGCCAGGCTCGGGCCGAGCGGCACGATAGCGGTGGGATTGATGGTCTGCTGACTGGCGTAATAGTGGGTCTTGATATGCGCAAGATCGCAGGTCTCGGCGATGCCCGGCCACTGATACAGCTCGCGCAGATAGTGCGAGAGATTGGGATAGTCGGCGATACGGCGCTGATTGCACTTGAAGTGCCCGAAGTAGACGGCATCGAAGCGGATCAGGGTGGTGAACAGGCGGATGTCGGCTTCGGTCAGCCATTCACCGGTGAGATAGCGCGAGTCGGCCAGCCGGTGCTCCAGTGAATCCAGGCACTCGAACAGCGCCGTGAAGTGACGCTCGTAGACCTCCTGCCGCGTGGCGAAGCCGGTCTTGTAGACGCCATTGTTGACCTTGTCATAGACCTCGGCATTGATGGCATCAATCTCGCCGCGCAGGTCTTCAGGATAGAAGTCCAGATCATTGCCGGTCAGCGAATCGAAGGCGTCATTGAAGATGCGCACCAGTTCCGCCGACTCGTTGTTGACGATGCGACCGGTCTGCTTGTCCCAGAGCGCAGGCACGGTGACACGGCCGGTGTAGTGCGGGTCGGTCAGGGTGTAAAGCTGATGGTGATAGCGCACGCCATTGATCGGGTCACCGCTGGAGCCTTCTTCCTCGAGATAGCTCCAGCCATGTTCGAGCATCAAGGGGCTGGTGTAGGACATGCCGACCAGCGGCTTGAGCCCCTTGAGAGAGCGCATGATCAGCGCGCGGTGCGCCCAGGGGCAGGCCAGCGAGACGTAGAGGTGGAAGCGGTCCGCGCTGGCGGGCACGGCCGCTTGTCCCTGCGGCCCTTCGAGCGGGGCATCGGGCGCCACGACCCAATCCCTGAGCCGCGCGCTCTCGCGCTTGAATTCACCGCCGGTGCTGTCGGTGTCATACCAGCGATCCTGCCACTTGCCGTCGACCAGTAAGCCCATCTTGCACGCTCCTTATATGGCTTGAGGGGATGCCCCCAGCCTAAGAGTCGAGCGCGACAGCGCAAGCGAATTCACTGCGTGGCAACGATCGAGTTTCTCGAACGATCACGTTGTGCGATCTCTGTGCTTTTCTCAAGCTCTCACGCTTTTCAGGAACGCCGCTCGCTTGCCTTCTGCTCGACGGCAGCGTGCAGCTGCGCCTTCATCGCCCGGACGGCGGGGCCCGCGCGATCATCGTCCGGCAGATAGAGCATCAGTGACACTTCGCGTTCGCCGCCATTGGCCAGCGGCAGTGGCAGCAGCCGCCCCCGGGCCAGAGCCTCGCTCATGCGGGTGCGGGGCAACCAGGCGAAGCCCAGTCCGCGTTCGGCAAGATCGACTGATGTGGCCAGGTGGCTCACCGTCCAGCGCGCCTCGGCCTTGAGCCAGCCGGCATCCATGCCGCTGGAACGGCTGCTGTCGCGCACCACCAGCTGGCGATGCTGCACGAGATCACGCAGATCCAGCGGCCGCCCGAGGGCATGCAGCGGGTGCCCCGGCGCTGCCACGGCGATGAAGGTTTCACGCAGCAACGGGGTGCCGAGATGGCCATCCAGCATCAGGCCGCTGATCAACAGGTCCGCTTCCTTCTCCTCGAACAGCTCGCGCCCGCCGGTCAGCGTCGTCTCGTGCAGCTGGACACGCACCTGAGGGTAGGCCGTCGAGAAGGCTTCCAGCGCCCGTGCCAGCACATCCGGCGGAAACAGCTGATCCACCGCGATGGCGATCTCGCTCTCCATGCCCGCCGACAACGCATCGGCCACATCCTCGAGTGCCCGCGCATTCTCGATCAGCTGACGCGCCCGGCGCAGCAGCAATTCACCCGCCTCGGTCAGCCGGACATTGCGCCCGACCGGCTCCAGCACCTGAACGCCCAGCAAGGCCTCCAGGCGATGCACGGCGTGATTCAGGGTCGAGGGGCTCTTGTGGATCGCGGCCGCCGCGCGCGCGAAGCTGCCGTGGTCCACCACGGCGGCCAGCATCTGCCACTGAGCCAGTGTCACGCGTGACGACATCAGGATTCCTCTTGCAGAGCGTACGGGAATGCACGGGGCAATCCTGACATGCCAGACGCAAAAAACCAGACACCTGATACTGCAACCCGACGGGAGCAAAAGAGCATTCTGTGCTGTCAGACTCCCGACATCTGGTCGCAATCCTCGGACATCAGGACGGCATCCTCTGAAATGCAGGAGGCCAAATACGCTATTTTGCGTAACTTTACAAAATTTAACACCAAGCAGGATTTACTGCCTGAACAGCGTTTCCTAAGCAAAAATGGCGCTATTTTCGCCAGACCTCATGTTGCCGGTACCGCCAATTGCGCCGTCAATGATCTAAACAGGGTTGAATTACTCATACTGGACATGCGTCCAGCCTATCGAACGATGGGAACCTTGGTTAAGGTTCGAATGCCTCATTGTTGCCATCTTTTCATTTCACATAACTTTATCGGTCACATATGCTGCGAATCCTTCATTCGCTCCCTCGCGCGCACAAGTATCTTCTTTTACCTGTTGCCACCATGGTTACCGTGCTGGGTGCTCACAAGCTTCTCGAAACATTCGATGCTCCTGATGTCTCTACGGCCTCACAGTCCATCGCCATCGACCTGGCCAGTGCAAATTCCAGCACCCCGGCCAAGCTGCCGCTGGCGATTGCTGCCGCCGACGACACTCAGTCTCCCCTGAGCCCGGCGCAGCTCGCCAATCAGGCGGCGCCCAGCTCGGCCTCCGGTGACATTCCGCTGGCAGCACTGACGCCCAGCGAGATCGTCGCCATCGATTTCGACATGCCGACGCTGCTGACGGATGCCAACTATCATCCCGACAGCCAGACGGCAGGTCCGATCGTGGCACTGGCGCCGGCGGCAGTGAAGACCGCAGAAGCCGTCATCGGCACCGCGACCGACGAACAGGCCGGCGGCACCTCCTATGACGACCTCTCCGTCGACCCGGTCGAGCTCGGCGAAAGCCCGACGCTGCAGACCGAGCTGGCGGCCGAGGAAGTCTATGTGCCCGAGTGGCAGACCTATACCGTGCAGGCCGGCGATACCTTCGCCGTGATGGCGGAGCGCTCGCTGGGCCTTGGCTACAGCGAGACCACGCGCATCCTCAAGGCGCTGCCTGACAAGCGCGTGCTGACCCATTGGCGCATCGGCGACAACTTCGATTACAAGCTGGATGAAGACGGCAACCTGCTGGCGTTGCGCATCATGAAGGATGCGCGTCGCGGCTTCATGGTCAAGCGTGAGGCCGGCGGTGAAAGCTTCAATGTCGCCAAGATCGAGAAGGCAACCCAGGCCACTCAGCGCATGTTCGCCGGTACGGTCAGTGGCAGCTTCTCCCTGTCAGCGGAAGCCACTGGCCTAGGCGTCGCGGAAGTCAGCCAGCTGACCCAGGTGCTGGGCAAGAAGATCGATTTCCGTCGCGATACGCGCAAGGGTGACAAGTTCCAGGTGCTGGTCGAGTCCGACATGATCGACGGCACCAGCATGGATTCCCGCATCCTCGCCGCACGCTACGAAGGGTCTCGCAAGTCACTGACCGTGGTGCGCAACAGCAGCGACGGCCGCTACTACACCCCCGACGGCAAGGGCCTCGACCCGGCCTTCAATCGCTATCCGCTGGCGCACAAGGCGCGCATCAGCTCGCCGTTCAACCTCAGCCGTCGCCATCCGGTGACCGGACGCATCAGCCCGCACAAGGGCACTGACTTCGCGGTGCGTATCGGCACGCCGGTGCTTTCCACCGCAGATGGCGTCGTCGAGCTGGTCGGCAATCACCCGCTGGCCGGTCGCTATCTGGTGCTGCGCATGGACAACGGCTACAAGACCCGTTATCTACACCTGTCACGCCCGCTGGTCAAGAAAGGCGAGCGCGTAACCATGGGTGAGAAGATCGCCCTGTCAGGCAACACCGGCCGCTCCACCGGCCCGCACCTGCACTATGAGGTGATGGTCAACAACCGCCAGGTCGATGCCATGCGCGTTCAGCTGCCGAACAACAAGTCTCTGTCCGGCAAGGCGCTCGCCAACTTCAAGCGTCAGTCAGAGAACATGCTGGCCAAGCTGGAAGCCGCCGACAACACTGGCGCCATCGCCAAGGCCGCCACCCCGAGCCAGGGTGACGAGAGCTAGACGCGAACCCAGGCGCGGGCCCGCAAGCACAGGGCCTGCGCCTGACATGAAATACGCCTGACATGTAATGTGCCCGACAAAAGAAAAGGCCCCTCACCTCACGGTGGGGGGCCTTTTCTTTTGTCGGTGTCTCGGCCAGAGATCAGGTCACTTCTTCATGCCCTTGTTGGACGCCTGCTCCAGCAGCTCTTCCGCTTCGCTGCTCGCGCCTTCCTCTCGCATCTTGGCCACATCGGCATACAGACAGACGTAGGTACCGCAGGATGCACAGAACACCTTGTCGTCGGGATTGTGGACCTGCGAGACGCGGACTCGCTGGCTGCCACAGTCCGGGCACGGCTTGGGAATACGCAGTTCCTCGGAAAGATCTGACATGAAGCATTCTCCTGTTCAGTGTCTGGGCCGCTCGCCTTGAGGCTGGTCGATTGGCGTCTCCCCAAGACATGGGGCCACTCACACGGCATGCAACCCCGCTGGCGGGGAGTCGCTTGTCATTCGGCTCGAGCTACCTCACCGAGATACCTCGCCCAGGCACTGCCAGGCACTACGCTGAGACGCAAAGCCCCGGCACGGTGGCCGGGGCTTGAGGAGCAGACGCGAACAGACAGATATCACGCGGCACTGATGCTGCCGGCAAGCGACTCATGGCTGGTGGCGTGGCTTGCGGTGTTGGACATGCGCGCGACGGGGCGCTCCGGCACACGGTGCTGGCCGTGTGACCTGGCGCCATCACGCGTCAGGCGGAACTCTTCCTGCAGCGCCATCTCACGTGCCGCCAGGCGAAAATCGCCCATCGAACACAACGCATGGCCGTTCGGGCACTTGAGGATGTGATCATCCGGCAGATCACGGGCAGGCCAATCCAGCGCTTCGTTGCATTCGGGACACTGAGGGCCATTACGGGTCGGGACTGATGGGGTAAACATGCGCGAACTCCTTTTCGACGCAAAAGATGACGATGTCATGACCAGATTCTCAGTACAGAAAACATCAAGACGTGGCTCGGTTTGCGTGCGCATGATGGAGACAGATAGCGACAGACTCCATTGCACTTTCGGTTAGATGCCACAATTTTATCGCTGGTCAGTCTCTGCGCTCACGGCTGCGGAAGGTATCGCGCAGAGCGCGTAACACACTTCATGGCAGCGCGACCGGCAAGAGTCTGACAGCACTATCTTACAGTCTGATAACACCTCGCGAATGACGCAGATCAAACGCATACCAGATCAGGGGGTGTCCGCCGCACCGTTCTTCAGACGGGCGTCAGACGGGCATTCATGGGCTTGAAGCCAAAAAAATCCCGGCCAAAGGCCGGGAAAACACTCTCAGGCAGAACAGGACCTATCGCGGAAGCAACACGGCTCGCCGCAGGTCGACCAGGACGCTGAACAGTCGTCAGCGGTATCACGGAAATCTCGACTCCACCTGCAGTGCCAGAAATTCAGTTTCGCTGCCCCGGGCAACAAGCCCACGACCAGGGCGAAACAGCAAATCCGACTGGCACTGAGGTAAAAATTCTTGTGCGCCCTCACACGCACTGGCGAACACTGGACCTTACAGGCGCTTGCTTCAGGCCGGGGCGTCCAGCTGCTGGACCACCTTCTGCGCCATCAGGGCCGGGTCAATCGCAGCTCGCTTGCGGGCACTGACTTCAAGGCGATCACGCAACATGAACCAGACACCCAGAAACTCATCACATTCTGCACAACTGACGATGTCATCATCTGCCGGGGAATCTTCGAGGTGAACCCGGTTGCTGCCACAGCGTGAACACTCCATGGGAACCTTGCGTACTGTGTTCATCTCGATGCCCTCCATTGGATCCATGATGAAAACCTTGTGCTCGAAACCGGTGGAGCGGGCGACATGACGATGTGAAAACTTGCGGCAACCTGACAAGGGATTGAAAAAGCGACTCTGCGGCTCCATCAATGTTGTATCAGGTGATCTCCTGCCTGCCCCGCCGTGCTTCGACAGTTGCAAAGTTAGACACTTCCAAAACCGTGTACAAGTTTTAACGCGTATCAGAACGTATCTGTATAGCTAATGTAGACGCATTGGCAGGCGTTTTCGTGTGCGCTGATCAAGCGTTTACCTCTCCCCATGCGCCCGCTGTGGCACGAGAACGCCCCGCCAGAGCCGTGTAACACTTCGCTACAAAAAAGCCTCTTTTGACGTGCAAAAACATCTTGCTTCACTCTTCAGGCAGCCAATCAGCGAGCAGAAAAAGCCTTGAACGCGCACTGATTGCGGCATATCCACGTGCCTTGTCTCGACTTCTTGCCTTGAACGGCGTGAGCATTGATATCCATGCAACCCTTCAGCACCTAACCTCCCTGCTCGCCCCCTCTACTCGAACCCTTCGTCAGGCCCTGCTGCCAGAGCGCTTGCGGGCGGCCTGTTCGCGACAGGTACGGAGCACCAGAAAGCTCACTCTCTTGGCACGACGACATTGCCCCTTTACACCTTGCATGTGACAGACAGAGGAATTCTCGTACAAGTTTTTCTTTCACCCCCTTGAAACTTGTCGGTCTCGTCAGGATCTCAATGGGTAGGGTCATGGTTCTGGCGAATCATTTGCGCCACGAGCGAGAAGGAAGCGCTTGAGGGACCGGACCAGAAGTACCGATTCAACACGCAAGGAGTACGGCATGAGCAATATGAACCGCAAACAGATTCTGGGTGCGATCACCGCGACCACGCTGCTGTCCACTACCAGCATGGCCATGGCCAGTCCGCAGGGGCTCTACTCCGCAGATGAGCTGATGGATGCCGATGTCTACCTGCAGAACGATGACAACAACGTGATCGGTGAAGTCGAGGACATCCTGCTCGACGACAACATGCAGGTCGCCGCTCTGGTCGTCGAAAGCGATGACTCCATGGGGCTGGACGAGAACCAGTACGTTGTGGAAACGGGCAAGTTCACCCTCGAGACCGAACAGGGCGATGATCTGGATGCCTTGGAATACCGCATCCACCTCGACATGGATGTGAGCGAGTTCGAGCAGCAGCCGAACTACACCACCGACTGGTGGCAGGACACGCGCAAGAGCGCCGCAGCGGCCTGGGATGAAACCAAGAACACCGCTGCCAGTGCCTGGCAGGACACTCGTCAGGCGACCGCCAATGCGCTGACCACCGCCGGCAACGCCATCAGCGGTGCCGCCAATGACACTGAGCAGGAAATGGCGGAAGAGACTCAGTGATAGCGACCCTGCAAGAGATCACCCGAATCGGATGATCCGCGCCAATGCAGAGGAAAACGCCTCATGCCCCACGGCATGGGGCGTTCGTGGTTCAGGACCACGAGAAATCACGCCAAAGATGCACTGGTGGGGACAGAAGGGAAAGAAAGAACAGCAGGAGAGACCGAAGTGACTGGCACAAAAAAAGCCGCCATTGGCGACTTGTCGGGGCACTGGAGCTTTTGAGCATCAGCTGAATGTAACCCCACTGGAAGGCATGCATGGTGGGCCCAGCAGGACTTGAACCTGCGACCAATCGATTATGAGTCGAGTGCTCTAACCAACTGAGCTATGGGCCCATGCAGCGCGCATATGATAGCGAAAGCATGAGCCTCGGGAAAGCCCGAAAACTCAACAACATAGCGATTCTCCCCTCCCGGCTGCGACGCGAGATGTGCGCTGGTCATCCCCGTCAGCCTGCGGCTGCGACGAGTGTCGCGAACCCTTGGAGCCGCCGCCTGTCCAATGTCCCATCTGCAGTATCGAATCTTTTCCAGGCGCTCATGGCGGGCCTCGCCCGATCAAGCCCCTGGCCATCAGGAGTCATGACATGTCATTGCCTTTCTCTCGCTGGACCCGCGCCCTGAGTCGCACGCTTGCGCGTCGCTCGACCGGCAAACCCGCCAGCCGCCTCACCGCCACAGCCGCCAAAAGCCGCTTCGGCGCCCCGATCAAGGCCGCGGCACTGGCCTTCGCCATGAGTGGCATCGGTGTCAGCCTGCCGACACAGGCCGCCTGGCAGCTGGTGCCCGACAGCAGCGGCGCCACCGCGACGCTGACCGCGCAGGGCAGCCAGGGCAATGTGGAGCACGTGCATCACCTCAATGGCCTGAGCGGCACCGTGGGAGATGACGGCAAGATGAGCATTCCCTTGAGCGTCGGCCAGACCGATCTGCTCGACAAGGTCGGCGAGCTGCCGCCGTGGCTGTCCGGCGTCAGTCAGATGCGCCTGGCCACGCTGACCCTGAATCTTGACCCGCTGGCCATCGCGGCGCTGGAACCCGGTCAGACGACGCGCATGCAGGTGCCCTTCTCGGCCACCGATGGCAACCGCACCCACAGCGAGACCCTGCCGCTGGAGGTCACCCGTCAGGATGCCACCCACCTGACCTTCATCAACGCCGACCCCATCTCACTGGACAGTGCAGAAGTCGCCAGGAATCAGGTCGGCAGCACCCTGCTCAACCTGCTGGGCTACGGCAAGCTGGTAGGCGACATTCCCGTCACGCTGCAGGGCGAGATGGTCGACCAGTAACCTTCAGCGCAGCGCGACGCCGCCAGGCGAGCGCGGCGATCCCGTCGCGAGCACGTTCATCGCGTCATCAGAACCGCCCCATGGGGCGGTTTTTTTGTGTCGGTAGCAGCCGAGGATGAAGCCTGCGCCAGCCAGCGAGAGCGCGCATGACGGCGATGGTCAGCCCTCATGACACCACGACATAAGAGAATGATAAAAATAATTCTCATTCATGGTTCAGAAAGCTGTCACCTGAACGTCTACCCACAGGAGAGAACGACGAACAAGAATCATTCCTATATAAATCATTCCGGATGGAACACCGCGCTCATGAAAGACTCCGCCGCACATAAAGCCACTCGCTCCCTGCTGATGACCCTGCCCAGGCACCCTCTGGCACTGGCGATTGGCCTTGGCCTGCCCTTCGCCGGTCAGGCCATGGCGGCCGACCACCGTGAGTCTCAGGACGAGACCCTCGACACCATGACGGTGACCACCACAGCGGCTACCAAGACCGACACCGGCTATCTGGAAACCCCACAGGCCGTCTCCACCATCACGCGCGACGATATCGACAAGCGCGCAGCCGAGACAGTCCAGCGTGCCGCGGACTACACGCCGGGCGTCTTCACCAACCAGATCGGTGCCTCCAACCGCTATGACTATCTGGTGCTGCGTGGCTTCTCCGATGGCAGTGTCAGCAACACCTTTCTGGATGGCCTGAAGCTGATGGGCGACTCGGGCTCCTACAGCTCGATGACCATCGACCCCTACTTCCTCGACAGCATCGAGGTGGTGAAAGGGCCATCTTCCGTCCTCTACGGTCGCTCCTCCCCGGGTGGTCTGGTCGCGATGCAGTCCAAGCGCCCCGAGTTCCAGGACTCCGGCCAGGTCCGCTTCACCGTCGGCGATGACAACGAACGCAGCGCGGCCTTCGACCTCACCGGCCCGCTGGATGACGAGCAGCGCATCGCCTATCGCCTGACCGGCCTCGCCAGTGCCGAGGACACCCAGGTCGACTCCGTCGAGGAAGAGCGTTACGCCTTCTCGCCGCAGATCACCATGGACGTCACCGACGACACCACCGTCACCCTGATGGGCTACTTCCAGAAGGACCCGGAAGGCGGTTACCACTCCGGCCTGCCCTATGAAGGCACGGTGGTCAACTACAACGGCACCAAGCTAGATAATAATTTCTTCGATGGCGACGAAGACTTTGAAAAATTCGAACGTACCGAGCGTATGTTCGGCTATGACTTCGAACACCGCTTCAATGAGAATGTCACTGCACGGCAAAAATTTCGCTATCTGAGCTCAGACGTTGATTACGAGACTGTTTACCAGACAGGCTGGGTATCAGGAACGGAACTCTCTCGTGGGTATACAGCTGCCGATGAAAGCCTTAACGCGTGGACAGTTGATAATCAGATTGAAAGTCACTTTACGACAGGAAATTTTGATCACGTACTACTGGTTGGAGCTGACTATCAAAGACGTGAAAACAATGTTAACTGGTATAGCGAGACTTACGATTACTACAATGTAAATACTGGTAGCAGCTCAGATTATGATGATGATGAATATGACTCATTCACGGATGAAAAAAGACAGCTCGAGCAGGCTGGCATCTATGTGCATGAACAAATCGGGTGGGGAAACTGGAACTTAGCAGCAGGCCTAAGGAAGGATTGGGTTAGCATACACAATGAAGGCTACAATGATTACAATGAATACAAGCAAGATGGCCAGGTAAACAATTACTACTCAGAGATAGACGACTCCCTAGATGATAGTGAAATTACCGGGCGTATCGGTCTGATCTACGGTTTCGATAACGGTATTTCACCTTACATTAGCTACTCTACTTCATTTACTCCTAATTCTTATGTAGGTGAAGATGGCGATCTTTTGGATCCAAGCACTGGTAAGCAAACTGAAGTTGGCTTGAAGTACCAACCCAACGGTACGCGTGACCACTACAGCATTTCACTATTCCGTATAAATCAAGAGAATGTTGTTTCAAAAGACCCTCTTAATGATTTTTACGAAAGTACTGGTGAAATCGAATCTCAGGGAGTTGAGCTCGAGGCTCGTAGCCAGCTGACCCGCGACTTCGCACTACAGGCCGGTTACAGCTACACCGACGTGACCTATGCCAAGGCGGAAGATGGCACCGAAGGCAACGATGCCAACCAGGTGCCCAAGCACCAGGTCAGCATCTGGGGTGACTACGCCTTCAATGAAGGCCCGCTCACGGGGCTGAATGCCGGCCTCGGCGTGCGCTACTACGCCGACATGTGGGCGGATTCCGAGAACACCGAGAAGGTGCCGAGCTACGCACTGGTCGATGCCCTGGTCGGCTACGACCTGAGCCAGATCGGCTGGAGCGGCACCAGCGTGCAGCTCAACGTCAGCAACCTGTTCGACAAGGAATACATCGCGTCCTGCTACAACACCAGCTTCTGCTACTACGGTGCCGAGCGCAGCATGACCGCGACACTGACCTATGATTTCTGATTTCGAAAACTCCGCAGTCCGTCGATTCTGAATCGACCCGCACGACCCGCCGGCGGCAAGGATGTCGCCGGCACCATCGCCCTGAACCACTCATCGTCTGATAGCCCTGGCGTGCCCAGCACATGGCACCGGGGATGCCGGCCACCGGATTTGCCCGACACAGGGCGCTCGGTGACGACTCACTCTGCCGATGCCCACGGCAGACGTGACTGACCACGCCGACCGCTTTGCCAATGGCTTGACCCATAGCTTCACCAACAGCTTCACCAACAACAACGACCGCAAACGCGGCACTTGATGAATGTCCTGACTGGTCCTCGCACCTGAGCCATCTGTCCCAGCTGGCTGCGAGTCTCTTCCAAGTCTTTATCTGCGAACATTCGCATAAGGTTATGTAATGCACAGCCTTCAAGATTCCGCCGCCACCTACGGCGCTGCCGCAGGATCCTCCGTGTCTGACGCCCAGACCGACGCCTGTGCGCGCTCACTGTCCAGCTCGCCGCGCGCCGCCTTGTTCTCGCCTGCCAACATGGATGCCTGGCAGGCAGGCATGGACCGCATCAGCCAGCTGGTGGCCGAACAGCTCGACAGTGTTCAAAAGCCGTTCAGTGGCATCACCCCGGAGGCCCTGCGTCCGGCCTTTGCCGACCTCGATCTCGAGACGCCCCTCGAGAACCTCGAAGCCGGTCTGGAGGAGCTCAAGTCGCTCTACCTGAAGGATGCCGTCTACTTCCATCATCCCCGCTACATCGCGCACCTCAACTGCCCGGTCGTGCTGCCCGGTGTATGGGCCGAGAGCCTGCTGGGCGCGATCAATTCCTCACTCGACACCTGGGACCAGAGCGCCGGCGGCACCCTGATCGAGCAGCGCCTGATCGACTGGACCACCGAGCGGCTGGGGCTGGGCCCGACCGCCGATGGCATCTTCACCAGCGGCGGCACCCAATCCAACCTGATGGCGCTGCTGCTGGCGCGTGATGCGGTCTGCGAGAAGCTGCCCAACCACCCCGGTAACCAGACCCACGGCCTGCCGCCGGAAGCCGGACGCCTGCGCGTCTTCGCCTCCGGCATCAGCCATTTCAGTCTGCAGAAGGCCTGTGCCCTGCTCGGCCTCGGCCACAATGCCGTCATCCCGGTCGCCGTGGATGAGCGCCGCCGCATGGACCCCGTGGCCCTGCGTGACGCCCTCGACAACGCCCGCGCCGAAGGCCTGATCCCGATGGCCGTCGTCGCCACCGCCGGTACCACCGACTTCGGCAGCATCGACCCGCTGCAGGCCATCGGCCGTGAGTGTCACGCCCGTGGTATCTGGTTCCATGTCGATGGCGCCTATGGCGGCGGTCTGATCACCTCGCGTCGTCACGGTCACTGGCTCAAGGGCACCGAGATGGCGGACTCCGTCACCATCGATTACCACAAGACCTTCTTCCAGCCGGTCAGCTGCAGTGCCTGTGTGGTACGTGATCGCACCCAGCTGCGCCACGTCACCTATCACGCCGACTACCTCAACCCGGAGCTTCAGGCCCGCGAAGGCACGCCGGATCAGGTCAACAAGAGTCTGCAGACCACGCGCCGTTTCGACGCCCTGAAACTGTGGATGACACTGCGCCTGATGGGCGCCGATGCCCTCGGCGACATGCTCGATTGCGTGATCGACCTCACCCGCGAGGGCTACCAACTGCTCGAGGCGGCGCCGGACATCGATGTCGTCCAGGCCCCGGAGCTCAGCACCCTGGTGTTCCGCTTCCATGACGCCAGTGAAGAGACCCTCAGCGCCGAGCAGTGGGACGCCTTGAACCGCGAGATCCGCAAGCGCCTGTCACGCAGCGGTGAAGCCATCGTTGCCGCCACCAAGGTCTCGGGCCGTCAGTACCTGAAGTTCACCCTCCTGAACCCGGAAACGCGCCAGGAAGACCTGGCCGCCGTGGTCGAGTTGATCCGTCAGCACGGCCAGGCGCTGGTCAAGGCGCATCATCTGGCCGTCAGCACTACCGCCCAACCGAACCATGGCGCACCACTGGCCGACATTCCGGCCGCCAGCCGTCGCAGCCACACCACAGAAGCCAAGGAAAGCCGTCATGCATGACACCTCGAACCCTCACGTCACAGACACTCTGGAAGCGCGCGATGATGTGCTGGATTTCGTTGCCATCGGCATCGGCCCCTTCAACCTCAGCCTTGCCTGTCTGAGCGAGCCGCTGGAAGACGTCCAGGGCGTCTTCCTCGAGCGCAAGGCCGCGTTCGACTGGCACCCGGGCATGCTGCTGGAAGATGCCAGCATGCAGACGCCCTTCATGGCGGACATGGTCTCGCTGGCTGACCCGACCAGCCACTTCAGCTTCCTCAACTATCTGAAGCTGCATGACAAGCTCTACAACTTCTACATCCGCGAAGACTTCTTCCTGCTGCGTCGTGAGTACAACCAGTACTGCCAGTGGGCGGCGCGCGAGCTGAGCTGCCTGCGCTTCGATCACGACGTCCAGGACATCCAGCATGTCGGCGACATCTATGTCGTGCGCGGCACTCGCCCCAGCACCGGCGAAGCCTTCGCCTATCGCGCACGTAAGCTGGTACTGGGCACCGGCACCCAGCCCTACCTGCCGAAAGCCGCCGACGCCGTGCGTGACGCGGTACCGGTCGCGGGCAGCCGCGTGTGCCACAACGCCCACTATCTGGCGCGCAAGGAGGAGCTGACCTCCCAGCCGGCCATCACCATCATCGGTTCCGGCCAGAGCGCCGCCGAGATCTATCTCGACCTGCTGCGCGAGATCGACCAGCATAGCTACCAGCTCAACTGGATCACGCGCTCGCCGCGCTTCTTCCCGCTGGAATACGGCAAGCTGACGCTGGAGATGACCTCGCCGGATTACATCGATTACTTCCACGCCCTGCCGCGTGAGCAGCGCAACACCCTGCTGGCGACCCAGAAGGGCCTCTACAAGGGCATCAATCTCGAGCTGATCGACGAGATCTACGACACCCTCTACGCCAAGCAGCTGCAAGGCGTGGTGCCCACCACCCTGATGACCAATACCGAACTGACCTCGCTGAACAAGCAAGAGACTGACGGCGACTTCACGCTGGGGCTCTATCAGCGCGAACAGCAGCAGGCCTGGCGTCATGACACCAGCGCCGTGGTGCTGGCCACGGGCTATCACTACGTGGCGCCGCCCTTCCTGCGCAGCATCGAATCGCGCATTCGTCGTGACGAGGAAGGCCGCTACGCCGTCGGTCGCTTCTACGCCGTCGACACGCAAAGCACCGCAGACGCTGACGGCAACGAGGGCGATCAATCACCGTTCGCCGGCGAGATCTTCGTCCAGAATGCCGAGCTGCATACCCACTCGCTGGCCGCACCGGACCTGGGCATGGCCTGCTATCGCAACAGCTGCATCCTGCGCGCCATCACCGGTCGTGAGGTCTATACCATCGAGCGCCGCATCGCCTTCCAGAGCTTCGGCGCGCCCGGCTCCGAAAAGGGCTGTGGCAATGGCTTCACACCGCTGGCCGCCGCACACCTGCCCTACGGCGAGACGGATATTCACGCCGGCACCTCTTCTACCGGCCCATCCTCTGCCGGCACCGCCTCTACCGACAGCTCCTCTGCCGGCACCGTCTCTGACACCCAGGCCGACACGACTCACACCGCTGCACCGCAACACCGGGAGACCACCGCATGAACATGCCAGTCGACATCACCAGCGCCGCAAGCGCCGAACAGTCCAGCAGCGCGGCAAGTTCTCACAGTGCAGCGACCCCGTCACAGCAGCTGTTCGGGACGACCTCACTCGCGGCGCCGGCAACGATCAATCTGCTCAGCCCGGCACCGGGAACGCGCTTCACCCGCCGCGCGGTGGAGCTGGAGCAAACCCAGGCACGCCTGCGCAAGCCGCAGGACGACAGCACGAGCGAGCGAGCCGAATTCGCGCTGCGCCCACTCGACCTTGCCGCCGACATGGCGATGGTGGATGAGTGGACCAGCGGTGATCGCGCCAGCTTCTGGGGCATGAGTGATGACCTCATCACCACCAAGTACGACTTCTACCAAGGCCTGGAAGACAGCCAGCACGCCCAGGGCTGGGTCGGTTTCTACAACGACCAGCCGGCCTTTCTGGTCGAGCTCTATGACCCGGCGCACGACCCGCTCGGCAAGCATTACAGTGTGCAGCCCGGCGACTTCGGCATGCACTTCCTCGTCGCGCCGCGCAGCGAGGACCAGGCCCCCATCAGCGGCTTCTCGCGGGCGGTGATCGAATCGATCATGGCGATGATCTTCGCCGGCCAGTTCCGCGATGAGCATGCCGATGAAGGGGAAGATGCAGTCCGTCCCGTGACCCGTGTGGTGGTGGAGCCGGACAGCCGCAATCGCGCCATTCATCCGCTGAATGCCGCGGTGGGCTTCGTCGATCATGGCCCGCTGGATCTCGACGGCAAGCCGGCCCGGCTGTGCTTCTGCACCCCGCAGGACTTCCGCGCCGCCCTGGCCAGCCGCAGCCCGCGTCTGGACAACGGCGTGACCGCCAACCCGGCCGCGGCCAGCCAGCATCTCACCGGCCCGGACTGGCAGCAGGCCAATCGCCTGCTGGTGCGCAAGGCGCTGGCCGAGTTCAGCCATGAGCGTCTGATCCACCCGCAATGCGCCGATGACTGCGGCACCCGCACCGCCTGCCAGAGCCATGACAACTGGCATCACTTCCGCCTGCCGCTGGCGGCGCAGGTCAGCGACACGCCGCCGGTCAGCCGCCGCGCGGTGGAATATCGCTTCGTGGCGCGCCGCTTCCAGCTCGATCACTGGCTGATCGATGCCGCCTCCCTCCAGCGTCTGGATGCCGACGGCAACGCCCTGCCGCTGGACGCGCGTGAGCTGATTCTGGAACTCAATGACGTGCTGGAGATTCCGCCGCGTCTGCTGCCGGTCTATCTCGAGGAAGTCAGCGCCACGCTCGCCTCCAGCGCCTGGAAGATGCAGCGCGCCATGCGCGAGAATCAGTCCGCCCGCGTGCTGGCAGGTGCCTCCTTCCAGACCCTGGAATCAGCGATGAGCGAAGGCCATCCGTGCTTCGTCGCCAACAATGGCCGCATGGGCTTCGATGCGCTGGACTATCGCGCCTACGCGCCGGAAGCCGCGCAGCAGTTCTCGCTGGTGTGGATCGCCGTGCATCGCGACAACGCCCATTACTCGGCCGTGGATGGTCTCGATCCGCGCCGTCTGCTCGAGGAAGAGCTGGGTGAAGCCGAGCTGGCACGCCTGGAACGGCAGTTGACCGAGAAGGGCCTTGCGCCCGCCGACTACCTGATGATGCCGGTGCACCCGTGGCAGTGGAGCCACAAGCTGGCGATCACCTTCGCCGCCGAGATCGCCAGCCAGCACATCGTCTGTCTCGGCCTGGGGGAGGACCGCTATCAGGCCCAGCAGTCGATCCGCACGCTCTACAACCGCAATCAGCCGAACCGTCGCTATGTGAAGGTGGCGCTGTCGATCCTCAACATGGGCTTCATGCGCGGCCTGTCGCCCTATTACATGCGTGCCACTCCGGTCATCAATCAGTGGCTGCAGGGCCTGATCGATTCGGACCCATCCTTCGAGAAGTGGGGCTTCCGCCTGCTGCGTGAAGTCGCGGCCATCGGTTATCGCGATGATGTGCTGGAAGACGCGGACCCGGCGGCCGTCGGCTATCGCAAGATGCTGGCCAGCCTGTGGCGCGAGAGCCCGGAAGACGTCAAGGACGAGGGCGAGCGCCTGATGACCATGGCCGCGCTGCTGCATGTCGACAACGATGAGAAGGCCTTGCTGCCGGCGCTGATCGAGCGCTCCGGCATCGGCGCCGAAGCGTGGATCGACAAGTGGCTGACGGCTTACATGACGCCGCTGCTGCACTGCTACTTCAAGCACGACCTGGTGTTCATGCCGCACGGCGAGAACCTGATCATGCGTCTGCGCGATGGCGTGCCGTGCGGTGCGCTGATGAAGGACATCGCCGAGGAAGCGGCGCTGTTCGCCACCGAGGAGACCCGTGCACTCGAACTGCCGGCAGGGGTCGAGCGTCTGGTGGTCGAGGTGCCGGAACCGATCCGCATCCTGTCGCTGCTCACCGATGTCTTCGACTGCATCTTCCGCTTCGCGGTACCGCTGCTGGTGCGCGAGCAGGTGATGACGGAGGAGGCCTTCTGGTCTCGCGTCGCGGCCTGCATCCATGACTATCAGGATGCCCACCCGGAGATGGCCGACAAGTTCGCGCGTCATGACCTGTTCGCGCCGCGCTTCACGCTGTCGTGCCTCAACCGCCTGCAGCTGCGCAACAACCAGCAGATGGTCGATCTCACCGATCCGTCCGGCGCCCTGCAGCTCAAGGGCGAGCTGGATAACCCCATCGCGGCCTTCGCCCGCCGCTAGGCGGTGAAGCTGTCCCTCGCCGTCACGGACCCAGGGGCAGCTTCACCGGGATGAGAGGCAGGCGAGACGCCAGCCTCTCACGCATACGCCCAAGGCCGCCCTCGAGACATTCGGGGGCGGTCCTTGGCGTGTCTGACACTCAATCATTGATAATGATTCGTAACAACAATACCATTACCCTCCCATCACGACAGATCTCATTGCGAGCCGTGGATGTCCTCTCACGCCAAGCCCCCAGTTCGGCCTCATCGCGACACGGATGAGCGAACGCCTGACGCACACGGGCCAGAAGCTGAAACGCCCGCTGAGCTGCAGGCTTGTGCTGCACAGCAATACCGCCACTCGCTGGACCAGCTGTTTGCCGAGCATCGTCACGAACTGACCGGCTTTCTGGTGCGCCAGCTGGGCTCGCATGAGCTGGCGGAAGACATCAGCCATGAGGTCTATCTGCGCCTGCGCCTGACCGGAGACTGGCCCGCCAACCCGCGCGCCTGGCTGTTTCGCATCGCACGCAATCTGATCATCGATCATCACCGCCACCAGTCCCGCGCACCGGAATTCGAATCGGTGTCCGAGGGCGATGAGCGCGTGGCGGCCGCCCATCTGGACCCGGAGAGGAGCCTGGCGCGCCGCCAGAAGCTGCAGGTCGTCGATGCGGCACTCTCCGAGCTGGCGGGCCATTTTCGCCTCGCCCTGACCTGGTATCGCCTCGAGGGTCTGACCAAGCGCGAGATCGGCGAGCGACTCGGCGTGTCCGAGCGCATGGCAGGTCGCTACGTCACCCAGGCGCAGCAGCACTGCGAGATGCGGCTGGCCGCGGCGGGCTGTTATCGCAATGAAGTCAGTCGCGACTGCGCCGCCTGCCAGCAGGACACCGCGGACTCGCCGCCAGCCGTGCGCCAAACGTCAGCCGCGCCCGGCAAGGCGCGACGACGAAGCCGGCGTGATGACATCCCGACAGCAAGAGGCGATCAGCACTGATGGCCCCGCGGAGCACGGATGGGCGAACGTCTCCGCGTCATGTCGCCCAGAATGAATCGCCCTTAGCCTGACGCCCTGACCACGGATGACGATGCTTTCATGTTCACTCTCGACCACCTGCGCTTTGACCTCGGCGAGCGCTGCCTGCTCAAGACGCAGTCTCTCGATTTCGCCCCCGGCCAGGTGCATGGCCTGATCGGCCACAATGGCTCCGGCAAGTCGACACTGCTCAAGCTGCTGGCGCGTCAGAACACGCCGACCAGTGGCAAGCTGGCGCTGGACGATCGCCCGCTCTCGCAGTTCGGCAGTCGGGAATTCGCGCGGGCGGTGGCCTACCTGCCGCAGCATCTGCCGGCGGCCGAAGCGCTGACCGGCCGCGAGCTGGTCGCCTTCGGCCGTTATCCGTGGCACGGCCTGCTCGGCCGTCCCGGCCCCAAGGATGAAGAAGCCATCGAGCGCGCCATCGCACTGACCCACACCGAAGCCTTCGCCGAACAGCAGGTCGACACCCTCTCCGGTGGCGAACGTCAGCGCGTGTGGCTGGCCATGCTGCTGGCCCAGGGCAGTCGTTATCTGCTGCTGGATGAACCGCTGGCGGCGCTGGATATCGCCCATCAGATCGAGGTGATGGAACTGGTCTCGCACCTGAGCCACACCCTCGGGCTGGGCATCATCATCGTGCTGCACGACATCAATCTGGCGGCGCGTTACTGCGATCGCCTGGTGGCGCTGCACGGCGGCCAGGTGCTGGCTGAAGGCGCGCCCGACGCGATGATGAACCCCGCCACCCTCAAGGATATCTACGGCGTCGAAATGCAGGTGATCACCCCGCCGCAGAGCCAGCAGCAGATCGCGGTGCCGCTATGAAGTGGCTGTTGGCACTGATCAGTCTGAGCCTGCTGGCGGTGGGTCCCGCCAGCGCTGCCGCAACGGACGAGGCAGCTGCGGCCGTGGCTGCGATGAAACAGACAGCGATGACCGAGACAGCCCAGCCACCGGCCGGCTTCGTCGATCGCCCCATCGTGGCACTGGACTGGACCTTGGCCGAGACCCTGACCGGAATCGGAGTGCGCGCCATGGGCGTGGGCCAGGTCGCGACCTACGCAAGCTGGGTGGCCCAACCGGCGCTGCCGCAGGGCACGCGGGATCTCGGCCTGCGCACCCAGCCGAATCTGGAGCAGCTGGCCGCGCTCGCCCCCGCCGACATCCTGATCAGCCCGATGCTGTCCAGCCTCGCGCCTCGCCTGTCGGCCATCGCGCCGGTCACCAGCATCGCCATCTATACCCCGGACGCCGACACCTGGCAGACACTGGTCAAGGCGACCCGCCAGCTGGGCAAGCTGACGCAGCGCGAGCCACAGGCTGAACAGCTGATTCGCCTGAGCACCGCTCGCCTCGCCGGTTACAACGCCGCGCTGCGCCAGCAGGCGGCACGCAAGGGTCAATCGCCCCTGCCGCTGTTGATGGTGCAATTCATGGATGATCGCCATGTGCGCATCTTCGGCGACAACAGCCTGTTCCAGGCCGTGATCGAGCGCATGGGCATCGACAACGCCTGGCAAGGGGACACCAACGCCTGGGGCTTCGCCACCGTCAGTCTCGAGAAGCTGGTGACACTGAAGGGCCGCATGGTGGTGGTGGAGCCGCTGCCGCCCGGCGGACACCAGGCACTGGCACATAACGGTCTGTGGCAGGCCATGCCCGGCGTGCGCGAGAACAGCCAGGCCTCGGCGCCGCTGTTCCTGCCGCCGGTCTGGAGCTTCGGCGCCCTGCCCTCGGCCAATCGTTTCGCCGCACTGCTCGCCAGCCATCTGATTGACGACGAGGCGACACTTGAGGGGGAGACCACCGATGGCAACCACTGAGCAGGCCATGAGCGCTCGCCCCGCATCAAACCATCGCCCGCTGCACCTCACGCCGGGCCGGGCCTGCAGCCTGTTGACCCTGGCCCTTGTGGTACTCGGCAGCCTTGCGCTCAACCGTGAAGGTCTGAGCCTGATGCAGGGCCTGACCGCACTGTGGGCCTCGCCCGACTTCAGCGCTGCGACCAGTCTCGGCCAGGCAGACAGTGCACTGCTCTCCGCGCAGCTGGTGGCCCATGTCAGCTGGTGGCCGCGTCTGGTCTGCGCGCTGCTGGCCGGTGGCGCGCTGGGCATGGCCGGCGTGCTGATGCAGCAGGTGCTGCGCAATCCACTGGCCGCGCCCACTACCCTCGGCGTCGCCAGTGGCGCGAGTCTGGCGATGATGCTGGCGACGCTGTTCGCCCCGGCACTGATGGCCGGCACGGGTCTTGGGGGAGACGGCTTCCAGCTGGGCCGTGAATGGGTCGCGCTGGCCGGTGGCCTGGCGGCCATGGGGCTGGTGTTCGCGCTGGCCTGGGCGCGTGGCATGTCGCCGACCGTGGTGGTGCTGGCGGGGCTGGTGGTCAATCTCTACATCGGCGCGCTGGGCATGGTGCTGTTGCTGTTCAATCAGGAAGCCCTGCACGGCACCCTGGTATGGGGCGCAGGCTCGCTGGCCCAGAACAGCTGGGATGGCGTGATCACGCTGCTCACCCGCCTGCTGCCGGGCATGTTGCTGGCGCTGGTGCTGATACGCCCGCTGGCGGTGCTGGACCTCGACGAGGCCAATGCCAGAAGCCTGGGCGTCTCGCTGCGCAAGCTGCGCCTGATGAGTCTGGGACTGGCGGTATTTCTCAGCGCCTGCGTGGTCAGCGTGCTGGGCATCATCGGCTTCATCGGCCTGGCCGCTCCGGCCTGCGTGCGTCTGATGGGCGCACGCCGCCTGGGCCAGCGCCTGCTGTGGGCACCATTGTTCGGGGCGCTGCTGCTGGCGGTTACGGACCAGGTGGTCGCTAGCCTCGATGGCCTGCTGCCCAACCTGATTCCGACCGGCGCGATGACGGCGGCCCTCGGCGCGCCGCTGCTGCTGTGGCTGATTCCGCGCCTCAAGATGGCCCAGGGGGCTGGCCCCGCCAGTCATCACGGCATGTCACTGACGCATCGTCATCCCCGTCCCGACCGCCTGCTCGGCTGGCTGCTGGCCGGGGTCTGCGTGGCCCTGATGCTGGCCCTGCTGGTCGGCAATGGCGCCGATGGCTGGACTCTTGGCGCTGACATGCTCCAACAGCTGATGGCCGGCCAGACCAGCGTGCTGGACTTCCGCCTGCCACGGGTACTGGCGGCGGCAGGCGCCGGCGTACTGCTGGCCCTGGCCGGCACCCTGTTGCAGCGTCTGACCAGCAACCCGATGGCCAGCCCCGAGATTCTCGGCATCAGCGGCGGCACCGCCATCGCCCTGATGCTGACGCTGCTGCTGGTCCCGTCGCCGGGGCAGCTGACCCTGCTGGGCGCAGGCATCTGCGGGGCGCTGGCCTGTCTGGCGCTGCTGGTGGTGCTCAATCATCGCAGTGGCTTCATTCCCGAACGCGTGCTGCTGTGCGGGGTGGCGATCACGGCGCTCTACGATGCGGTGCGCGGCATCATCCTCGCCGATGGCGACCCGCGCGGTCAGCAGATTCTGGCCTGGCTGTCCGGCTCCACCTATTACGTGGGCCTCTCCGCGGCGGTTGGCGTGCTCGCGCTGGCGATCATCGCGGTCCTGCTGGTGCGTCCGCTGGCACGCTGGCTGGATATCCTGCCGCTGGGCATGGCGAGCGCCAGTGCGCTGGGCATCGGCGTGACCCGCGCCCGCCTGGTGCTGCTGGGCGCGGTGGCGGTGCTGACCGCGCTGGCGACCCTGATCGTCGGCCCGCTGTCCTTCGTCGGCCTGCTGGCCCCGCATCTGGCGCGCCTGCTGGGGCTGAGCCGCGCCCGCGAGCACATGCTCGGCGCGGTGCTGTGCGGCGCGCTGTTGATGGTGCTGGCCGACTGGCTGGGCCGCCAGCTGCTCTCGCCCTACGAGATCCCCGCCGGCCTGATGGCCTCGCTGATCGGCGGCAGCTACTTCCTGTGGAGCCTGCGCAGAAGCTGACACGCATACGCACATGCATGAACGACGAAGCCCGCCACCGAAAGGTCGCGGGCTTCGTCGTTTGTGGAGTCTATGAAGTTCATGAACAGAGCGAGCTGGCGGACGCAGCCCGGGCTCAGTTGCCGAACACCACCGTGCGCTTGTCATGCAGGAAGACGCGACGCTCGAGGTGATAACGCACACCTCGCGACAGGGTCAGACACTCGATATCACGGCCCTTGGCGATCAGATCTTCGGGATAGTGGGCGTGATCCACCGTCTCGACGCCCTGGGTGATGATCGGCCCTTCATCGAGATCATCATTGATGTAGTGCGCGGTGGCACCGACCAGCTTGACGCCCTTCTCGTAGGCCTGGTGATAGGGGCGCGCGCCCTTGAAGCCCGGCAGCAGCGAGTGGTGGATGTTGATCGCCCGCCCCGAGAGCTTCTCGCACATGTCGCTCGACAGCACCTGCATGTAGCGCGCCAGAATCACCAGCTCGGCCCCGGTGTCCTGCACGATCTGCCATACCCGGGCCTCCTGCTCGGCCTTGGTCTCGGCGGTGATCGGCAGGTGGTGATACGGCAGGCCATGCCACTCGGCCAGCGGTGCCATGTCCGGATGGTTGGAGATGACGGCGGTGATGTCCATCGGCAGCTGGCCGATGCGATGCCGATAGAGCAGGTCGTTCAGGCAGTGGTCCGAGCGCGAGACCATGATGACCACCTTCATGCGCTCATCCGGCGCACTCAGGCTGACGTCCATCTCGAAGTCGGCGGCACGCGTGCCCAGGCCCTGCTCGAAACTCGCGGCATCGAAGCCGTCATCGAGGGCACCGGCCTCGGTCTGCGGACGAAATTCGGCCCGGATGAAGAAGCGCCCCGACAGGCGGTCATCGAAGGAATTGAGCTCGGTGATATAGCAGCCCTGCTCGCGCAGGTAGCGTGTCACGACGTCCACCGTGCCGATGCGGCTGGGACATTGGGCGGTCAGAATCCAGGTATCACGCATACGTAGGTGCCTGTCATGTAAGGATTATCTATTGTTGGAAGCAGCAACGTCAGGGTTGCATCCGAGGCCCTGCGCGACAAACCAATATTATTGAGGCGGGCTTCAGTATTTCTGAAGCCCGCCTCCTGGCCCGGGCAAGGCCCCTGGCAGTCGATTCAGGTCATTGCGTGCGCCTGCGACAGACCTCTCTCCAGACGCAGATCTATCTCCAGACGCAGACCTCTCTCTCCAGACGCAGAATCAGCCCTTGATGCAGACCCCGAATTCCTCGCTGGCATCCAGCAGCCAGCGGCCGAGGTAATCGGCGAAGCTTCTGCGCACCACCAGCTCGAATTCGCTCTCGCTGACGCGGCGCAGCACCAGTGTCGCCTTGGCGAACACCGCCGGCACGCCACGTCCGACCGGGAAGGCACGCGGGTGCACATCTGTCGGCGTCGACTTCATCAGCACCTGACGCGCCTGGTCGCCACTCAGCGAGATGACGGTCTGGCCACCGCTGACGTTGACTACCTGATAGCGGCCGGCCAACGCCTCATGCAGCGCCTTCTCGACAGTGAAGGCTTCCTCGCCGGGCACCAGGATCAGCCACTCATCCGGTGACAGCCACTGGATCGAGCGCCACCCCTCATTCTGATGGAGGGTCGCCGGCGTCAACGGCAGCGCCAGACCCAGCGCCGCCTCGACACCCTCGGCAAAGCCCGGCTGCGCGGGGTCACCGCGCAGCGTCAGGTGACCGAGAAACGCCTTCTCCTGAAGCACGACGCCGGCATCGCCGTCATCGCGGGCCGTGAACAGATGCGCGAGCGGCGAACGGGCGCACTGAGCGTGGACCTCGGGCGTCGGGCGCTGGTCGATCACCGACGTCTGAGAACTTGTCATGTCCTGCGGCTGCGCATCGACGGCGGCACCCGCTTGCGGGTCGAGTGTGGTGGCATCAGACATGCTGGCGCTCCCCTTTCTTGTCGTAGAACACCGGTGAGGTGATTTCGGCTTCCAGCGTCGTACCATCGGCCTGTGGCAGGAACACCGTCTCGCCGATGCGCTTGGCACCGCCCTTGACCACCGCCAGCGCGAAGCCATGTCCCAGCGTCGGGCTGTAGTAGCTGGAGGTCACGTGGCCGACCATCGGCATCGGGATGGCGTGCTCGGGGTCGAAGACGATCTGCGAGCCTTCCGGCAGCACGATGCGCTCATCGCCGGCCTTCTTGCGCGTCGGAATCAGGCCGACCATCTGCTTGCGGTCATCGCGGCGGGTATCCGGACGCGACAGCGCACGCTTGCCGATCCAGGAATACGGCTTGTTGTAGCCGACGCACCACTGCATGCCGAGATCTTCCGGGGTGATCGAGCCATCGGTGTCCTGACCGACGATGATGAAGCCCTTCTCGGCACGCAGCACGTGCATGGTCTCAGTGCCGTAGGGCGTGAGGCCGTACTTCTTGCCGCATTCGAACAGGCGCTTCCAGACATGCAGCCCGTAGTTGGCCGGCACGTTGAGCTCGTAGGACAGCTCGCCGGTGAAGGAGATACGGAAGATGCGCCCGGGAATGTCGGCAATCAGTCCTTCACGCACTTCCATGAACTTGAAGCTGTCACGGTCAAGGTCGATGTCGGTCAGCTCGCCGACCAACGCACGCGCCTCGGGGCCGGTGACGGTCAGGGTCGCCCAGTGATCGGTGACGCTGGTCATCTGCACGTCCAGTTCCGGCCATTCGGTCTGGTGCCACAGTTCCAGCCATTCCAGGATCGAGGCCGCGCCACCGGTGGTGGTGGTCATCAGGAAGTGGTCTTCGGCCAGACAGGTGGTGACACCGTCGTCCATCACCATGCCGTCGTCGTGACACATCAGGCCGTAGCGCGCCTTGCCGACGCCCAGCTTGGCCCAGGCATTGGTGTAGATGCGGTTGAGGAATTCGCGCGCATCGCGACCAGTGATGTCGATCTTGCCCAGGGTCGAGGCGTCCAGCACGCCGACCTTCTCGCGCACCGCCAGACACTCGCGCTCGACCGCGGCATGCATGTCCTCATTGCCCTGCGGGTAGTACCAGGGGCGCTTCCACTGGCCGACATCCTCGAACTTGGCGCCCTGCGCTACGTGCCATTCGTGCATCGCGGTGTAGCGGATCGGGTCGAACAGCTCGCCGCAGTGACGGCCGACGATGGCGCCGAAGGTCACCGGCGTGTAGTTGGGACGGAACACGGTGGTGCCGGTGTCGGGGATGGTCTGCCCCAGGCAGCGCGCGGCGACCGCCATGCCGTTGATGTTGCCCAGCTTGCCCTGGTCGGTGCCGAAGCCCATCGCGGTGTAGCGCTTGACGTGCTCGATGGACTCGAAGCCTTCGCGGGTGGCGAGCTCGATACCGGCGGCGGTGACGTCGTTCTGCAGGTCGACGAACTGCTTGGGCGCACGTGCGGTGGGCTTGTCATGCGGCACCTGATAGAGCGGCAGCATCGGCGTTTCTGCAAGCTCGGAGACCGCAGGCACCTCGGCCTGGGCGGTCTCGAACTCGCAGACTTCTACCGCGGCGACACCGCTGGCGTAGGCCGCGACCAGCACATCTTCCAGCGCGAAGCTGCCATTGGCGGCGCCGCAGGCATCGAAGCCCTTGAGCATCGGGGCGCCCAGCGCGGGCAGGAAGCCGTGGATCTCGTCGCTCCATACCGGACGTGCGCCGGTGTGCGCCGCCAGGTGAACCACCGGGCTGTAGCCGCCGGAGCTTGCGATGGTGTCGCAGGCGAGCTCTTCCACTGCCCCCGTCACGCTGAAGGCATCGATATCGATGGCCGCGATGCGCGCACCTGTTACGCGGCGCTCGCCCTTGGCCTCGATCACGGCGGCGCCGGCGATGATGCGGATGCCCGCAGCGCGCGCCGCCTCGACCATCACGCCGGAGGGCGCCGGACGCGCATCGGCGATCGCGACCACTTCACGACCGGCTGCCGCCCAGGCGAGTGCCGCGCGATAGGCGTGGTCGTTGTTGACCGACAGCACCAGCTTGTCACCGGCGGCGACGCCGTAACGGGTCAGATAGGTGGTGACGGCACCGGCCAGCAGGTTGCCCGGCACATCGTTGTGGCTGTAGACCAGTGGCCGCTCGTGGGCGCCGGTGGCCATGATGACGCGATGGGCGCGCACGCGGTGCAGGCGGGAGCGTGCCTGCTGGGCGCCACGTGCATTGCGCGGTGCGAGGTCGGCCTGATGCTCGGTACGGCGCTCATGCAGGGTCACGAAGTTGTGATCGTGGTAGCCATTGGCGGTGGTGCGCGGCAGCAGCTGCACATCCTCACAGGCTTCGAGTTCCGCCAGCACCGCGTCACGCCATTCGATGGCGGGCTGGCCGTCCAGGGTCTGATCGAGACAGTCCGCCGACATGGAGAGCAGCGAGCCACCCAGCTCTTCCTGCTCATCACACAGGATGACGCGCGCGCCGCTGCGAGCCGCGACCAGCGCCGCCATCAGGCCCGCCGGGCCGGAGCCGATCACCAGCACATCGGTGTGCTGATGCAGGTGATCGTAGATGTCCGGGTCCTCCTCGAGCGGAGAGCGCCCGAGACCGGCGGCCTTGCGGATGTACTTCTCATAGGTCATCCACAGCGAGGCCGGCGCCATGAAGGTCTTGTAGTAGAAGCCCGGCGGCATGAACTTGCCGCCCAGCTTGCCGACCTGCGGCAGGAAGCGGCTCATCAGGTCCTTCTGGGCCTTGACCCAGCCGCTGACGGCGTGGGCTTCCAGGCCGTCGTAGAGTGCCTGCTGGGTGGCACGCACGTTGGGCACCTGACCCGCTTCGGTGCTGCCCAGCTGCAGGATGGCGTTGGGCTCTTCGGCACCGGCGGCGACCAGGCCGCGCGGACGCGCATACTTGAAGCTGGCGTTGAGCACGTCGAGGCCGTTGGCCATCAGTGCCGAGGCGAGGGTATCGCCTGCCAGGCCCTGATAGCGCTTGCCATTGAAGGTGAAGGTCAGCGGCGTGGCGCGGTCGATGCGTCCACCCGAGGCGAGACGGCGCGGGGCAGCGGCGGTCTGGTTGTCTTGCTGGCTCATGCGCTCACCCCCTTGGCTTGCGTGGTCGGATCGGCTTTCGTCTCACCGGTGATGGTGGGCTGCTCGCCCATGCGATAGGTCTCGAGAATCTCGTAGGTCACGGTGTGGCGGGTGATGTTGAAATACTTGCGACAGCCCACGGCGTGAATCCACAGCTCGTGGTGGACGCCACGCGGGTTGTTGCGGAAGAACAGATAATCCCCCCACTCGGCATCGGAGCAGGCTTCGGGGTCCTTCGGGCGCTCGATATGCGCCTGGCCCTTGACGTGGAATTCCTCTTCCTCGCGCAGCTCGCCGCAGTAGGGACAGAAGATATGCATCATGGTCGGTCGTCTCCTGACGGCAGGTTCAGTGCGCGACGCCAGCGGCGCCGTGTTCGTCGATCAGCTTGCCCGTGTTGAAACGGTCATAGGAGAAGGGTTCTGCCAGCGGATGGGTGCGCCCCTTGGCCAGTGTCCAGGCAAAGACGTTGCCGGAACCCGGCGTGGCCTTGAAGCCACCGGTCCCCCAACCGCAGTTGAAATAGAGCCCCTTCACGGGCGTCTTGGAAATGATCGGGCAGGCGTCCGGGCAGGTGTCGACGATGCCGCCCCACTGACGGTTCATGCGCACCCGCGAGAAGATCGGGAACATCTCGACGATGGCCTGCAGGGTGTGCTCGATGGTCGGGTAGCTGCCACGCTGGCCGTAGCCCACGTAGCCGTCGATGCCGGCACCGATGACCAGGTCGCCCTTGTCCGACTGGCTGACATAACCGTGGACGTGGTTGGACATCACCACGGTGTCGAGAATCGGCTTGAGCGGTTCGGAGACCAGCGCCTGCAGCGGGTGGGATTCCAGCGGCAGACGGAAGCCGGCCTTCTCGGCCATCACGCCGGAGTTGCCGGCGGTGACCACGCCGACACGCTTGGCACCGATGAAGCCGCGCGAGGTTTCCACCCCGACGATGGCGCCATCCTGCTTGCGGAAGCCGGTGACCTCGGTCTGCTGGATCAGGTCGACGCCGAGGCTGTCGGCGCCGCGCGCGAAGCCCCAGGCCACGGCGTCGTGACGTGCCACGCCACCGCGCGGCTGCCAGGAGGCACCGAGAATCGGATAGCGTGCGCGGCTCGAGCAATCCATCGCCGGCACCAGCTCCTGCACCTGCTGGGCGTCCAACACCTCGCCATCGATGCCCTGCAGACGGTTGGCATTCACGCGGCGCTGGATGTCGCGCATGTCCTGCAGGGTATGGCCCAGGTTGAGCACGCCACGCTGGGAGAACATCACGTTGTAGTTGAGATCCTGGGACAGGCCTTCCCACAGCTTCATGGAGTGCTCGTAGAGCGCCGCCGCCTCATCCCACAGATAGTTGGAGCGCACCAGGGTAGTGTTGCGCGCGGTATTGCCGCCGCCCAACCAGCCCTTCTCGATCACCGCGACATTGGTGATGCCGTGCTCCTTGGCCAGATAGTAGGCCGTGGCCAGACCATGCCCGCCGCCACCGACGATGACGACGTCGTATTCCTTCTTGGGTTCTGGGCTACGCCAGACCTTCTGCCAGTTCTCATGGTGGCTGAGCGCATGCTTGACCAGCCCGAATCCCGAGTAACGCTGCATTTGCCACCCTCCTCACATCTTTGCCACCGCAAGCGCTGTCCGGTGCTCTCGCCCGAGTGATGTCTGTTGTTGTCACCCGAGTGATGTCTCTGCGCTTGCGGCATGTGTCGTTGTTATCGTTGTCTCTCGCCAGCGCCTTGTTCAGGCAAGCGCGGCGGGGTCGGTCACGCTGTTCGATGAGTAGACCGGGAAGCGTGCGCAGACTTCCTCGACCTTGCCGCGCACCTCGGCTTCCACCTTGGCGCTCTCGCCGGAGGACAGCGCGTCGAGCAGATCACAGATCCAGCCGGCCAGTGCCTCGCATTCCGCTTCTCCGAAGCCGCGCGTGGTGGCGGCCGGGGTGCCGATGCGCAGCCCGGATGTCACGAAGGGGCTCTGCGGGTCATTCGGCACGCTGTTCTTGTTGACGGTGATATGGGCGCGGCCCAGTGAGGCATCCGCGTCCTTGCCGGTCACGCCCTGACGGATCAGCGAGACGAGGAACAGGTGGTCATCGGTACCGCCGGAGACTACGTCATAGCCGCGCGCCATGAAGACCTCGGCCATCACGCGGGCATTGGCGATCACGCGGGCCTGATAGCTGACGAAGTCCTGGCTCATCGCTTCCTTGAAGGCCGCGGCCTTGGCGGCGATGACGTGCATCAGCGGGCCGCCCTGCTGGCCGGGGAAGACGGCGCCATTGAGCTTCTTGTGCAGCGCTTCATCACCGGTGGCGGAGAGAATCAGGCCACCGCGCGGCCCGCGCAGCGTCTTGTGCGTGGTGGTGGTGACGACATGGGCGTAGGGCAGCGGACTCGGGTAGTGACCCGCCGCGACCAGACCAGCCACGTGGGCCATGTCGACCATCAGCCAGGCGCCGATCTCGTCGGCGATATCGCGGAAGCGACGCCAGTTGACCACGCGCGAGTAGGCGGAGAAGCCGGCGATGATCATCTTCGGCTTGTGCTCACGTGCCAGACGCTCCATTTCCTCGTAGTCCAGCTCGCCGCTTTCGGTCAGGCCGTACTGGATGGCGTTGTAGTGCTTGCCGGAGAAGTTGGGCGCCGCACCGTGGGTCAGGTGGCCGCCATGCGCCAAGCTCATGCCGAGGATGGTGTCGCCCGGCGAGACGAGTGCCATGAACACGGCCGCGTTGGCCTGGGCGCCGGAGTGCGGCTGCACGTTGGCGTAGTCACAGCCGAACAGTGCACAGGCGCGCTCGATGGCCAGCGTCTCGACCTTGTCGACGAACTCGCAGCCGCCGTAGTAGCGCTTGCCCGGATAGCCTTCGGCGTACTTGTTGGTCAGCTGGCTGCCCTGAGCCTCCATCACCAGCGGGCTTGCATAGTTCTCGGAGGCGATCAGCTCGATATGCGCTTCCTGACGCGCTGTCTCTTCGAGGATGGCCTCGGCCAGTGCAGGGTCGAGTCTGGCCAGTCGGTCATCACGGGTGTAGCCATGTTGCTGAGACATTGCGCGCCTCCGGTAAGCGGATCGTTGTTGTTGGAGTGGATCGATGAAGGGTGATCAGTGATCGTCTGTTCGCTCAAATCCTGTCGAGTCAGCCGGCGCCAAGGCCTTGGGTGGCTGTCTTGACCCGATACTAGCCCTGCCCCCCTGCGGCAAACTGCTTGTCAGCGTCACCCCGCAGCGCGAATGCGACATCGGCAGGCAAAAGCGACATCTCGACGTCCCGCACAGAGCTGCTGCGAATAGTGGCTGCCCGCCACTGGCGCTACACCGAAGCCCCTGCGGGCAGGTATGCTAGACACCGATATCGTGCGATCAGGCGCCGGATGACGACTGATCCATGCAAGCGCGCGCCTGAGGAAGGGAGTTGAGAATATGCTGATGGAATTGCTGGCGGTGATGGCACCGGTACTGTGTGGCGCCGCCATCGGCTTCTTCTGGGTCAGGCTGGGCAACGACTACCCGATGGCCTTCGTCACCCGGCTGGTGCTCTACATCGGCACGCCGGCGCTGATCCTCAATGCGCTGGGTAGCGCCGAGATCGACAACTCGAGCTTTTTGCGCACGGGCCTGGCGACGCTGTCCGTGATGGCTCTGCTGCTGGCGCTGAGCTGGCCCTTCGCGCGCCTGATCGGCAAGCCCTGGAAGGTCGCGGTGGCGCCGTTGCTGTTCTCCAACGTCGGCAACATGGGCCTGCCCGTCTCGCTCTACGCCTTCGGCCAGGCCGGCTTCGCCTACGCCATCACCATCATGGTCACCATGTCACTGCTGCAGTTCACCCTCGGCGCCTGGCTTGCCAGCACCAGCGGCAACCCGCTGCGCAGCGTGGTGCGCTCGCCGACCATCTGGGCCAGCATCGTCGCCACCCTCATGCTGCTCTGCGATGTACACATGCCGCGCTTCGTCGCCAACAGCCTGGAGCTGATCTCCGGCTTCACCGTGCCGCTGATGCTGATCACCCTGGGCGTGTCGCTGGCCAGCATTCGCGTCAAGAATCTGGCGGCGGGCGTGGGCTTCAGTGTCCTGCGCATTCCCTTTGCCGCCCTGTGTGCCTGGGGGATCGGCACCCTGCTGGACCTGCCTCCGCTGGCACTTCACGTGTTGACCATGCAGATGGCCATGCCGGTGGCGGTCTACAACTACATGTTCGCCCAGAAGGCCGGGCGTGAGCCGGAGTACGTGGCCACGCTGGTGTTCTGCTCGACGCTCGCCGCCTTCCTCTATCTGCCCATGCTGCTGGCGGCGATGGGGGCGACACTGGGCTGACCCGAAGGAAGCCGCCCGAGCCTTCCCGCAGTGAATGACAGGCACAAAAAAACCACGCGAGCCTGAGCTTGCGTGGTCGTGTGACACCTTCCCGCGGAAACTGCCGTGCCGTGAAGAAGACGGTATTGCACCATCCCGATATTGAGCAGCACGGCGCTTCCTGTTGCGACGATCAGCCTTGTAGTCCTGCTGGCACCCGCTCCCGGCCTGGAGGTGGCGCACCGTTCCCTTGTGTCATCATTGCCCTTTTGACCAAACCCGTGACTGGAGTGGCAGTCGTGGACCTGACGTGAACGCTCTCCGCTCTCGACCCGCAGCTGAAGATGGCATGCAGCCCAACGGGGCCTTGTGCTTATGGCACCAGGGCGAACCCTGGCGTGGCCTGGCGGGACTTCCCGCAGAGCCCCCTGCACTGCATGCGCTCATTCACGTGGCAACATCTGAAGGGTAGCCCCGAAGTCGTCTGCACCTCCAGATGGTTTGTGCCGTCTTCCTGCGCGAGTCGACTTGCTCATGAACCTGAGCATGAAGTCTTAGAGCACTCATACCGAGCAGGCTGTCAGCGCACCTCGGGCGTGGCGGCTTGCAGTCCCGCCAGGCCCTCGGCCTGCTGCTGACGCAGCTGGGCCAGCGTTGTCACGGCATGTCCCCTGGCTTGCCATTCGGCGCGCTCGGCATCATCGGCCCGGATGATGAAGCGTCCAAGCAGGGTGTAGAGCAGCCCCAGCAACGGTGACAGCCAGCAGGCGAAGGCCAGCGGAATGTAAAGCAGCCCCTCCATGCCCGCGCCACCGGCCATCAGCCCCAGCGAACTGACCACCACCGCACCACCGGCATTCCAGGGAATCAGCGGCGAGATCAGCGTGCCGCCCTCTTCCAGTGAGCGCGACAGATTGAGCGTCGAATATCCCTCACCTCGATAGATCGGCGCGTACATGCGCCCTGGCAGGGCGATGGAGAGGTAGGGGTCGCCCGCGATGACATTGGTCAGCGCCGCCGTGGAACTGGCCGCGACCTGCAGACCGAAGATACCGCGCACCTTGACCAACACCGCGGCACACAGCGCCTCCAGACAGCCGATGATTTCCAGCAAGCCCCCGAAGGCCAGTGCGATCATCACCAGCAGGATGACCCAGGCCATCGACATGATACCGCCGCGATTGAGCAGGCTGTCGATCTCGCTCACGCCGGTGCTCAAGGCGTAGCCGCCCTGCATATAGCCGAACAGTGCCTTGACCGCCTCGCCCTGTACGCCGAATGCCACGACCGCTCCGGCCAGCACCCCGACGAACAGCGCCGGGAGTGCCGGCATGCGCGCAACGGCCAGCGTCATCACCAGCAGCGGCGGCATCAGCACCCACAGATTGAAGGTGAAGTGTCCGGAAAGTCCTTCGGTGATGGCGGTGATGCGCTCGAGATCCAGCACCTGACCGGCGGCGAGCAGGTTGCCGGCGATCAGATAGATCACCAGCGCGATCAGCATGGCGGGAATGGTGGTCGGCATCATGTTGCGGATGTGTGCGAACAGATTCACGCCCGTCACCGCCGGCGCCAGATTGGTGGTATCCGACAGCGGCGAGACCTTGTCACCGAAGAAGGCGCCGGACACCACCGCACCGGCGGTCCACCACGGCGGAATGCCGAAGCCGGCCCCGATGCCCATCAGCGCAAGCCCCACCGTGCCCACCGTGCCCCAGCTGGTACCCAGCGCTACCGAGACAACCGCGCACAGCAGCATGGCCGCCGCCAGGAAGTATTCCGGCGAGACCAGCTTGAGTCCGTAGTAGATGATCATCGGCACGCTGCCGGAGGCGATCCATACGCCGACCGTCATGCCGACCAGAATCAGGATCGCGATGGAAGGCAGGCCGACACGCACGATACGCATCATGCCCTCTTCCATCGCCGACCAGCCGTGGCCCAGCTTCCAGCCGATCAGCGCCGTGATGGCGACACCGCATACCAGCGGCACATGCGGAGTGAACTCGCCGAACACGAACAGTTGCAATGCAAGAACGGCCAGGGTGGCCACGATAGGCAGGCAGGCCATCTTGAGCGATGGCCGTAGTGGGGTCTTCACATCCCGAGTCATGTCTTGCTCCATTAGTTAGTTGTACTTTTTGTACCCCTAACGCTAATGGGACCCGGGAAGTCGCGGCTGACTGACTGCGTCATCCAACCGCGCGAATGCGACATGTCCTCTCATTTATCCAGCGCATTTATCCAGTGCCTGCGCCCGCCCGTGAATATCGCTCGCGAAAGCCAGCAGGGCGGGAGGCCAGGTTGTGGATCAGTAATCGATCACCACATCGCCATTGGGCACGCTGCAGCAAGACAGGATGAAGCCTTCGGCGACGTCTTCATCGGTGATGCCGCCGTTGTGTTCCATCTCGACCTCGCCCGAGACCTTCTGCACCCGGCAGGTGCCGCAGATGCCCATGCCGCAGGCCTTGGGAATATGCAGACCGAGCTTGGCGGCGGCAGCGTGGACGGTCTCGCCCGGGGCGATCTGCACCGACTTGCCGGTGGTGGAGAACTCGACCCGCGTGAGATCGGAGCGGTCCAGTTCGTCGGCCAGCACCTCGGCCTGTTCGGCCTGCTCGATGGCCTCTTCCTCGACATCGACCGGCGTGGCACCGAAGGATTCCTCGTGATAGCGGCTCATGTCGAAGCCGTGGCTGCGCAGCAGATGCTTGATCGCATTCATGTAGGGCGTGGGGCCACAGCAGAAGATCTCGCGCTCCATGAAGTCCGGCGCGATCATCTCGAGCATCGCGTCAGTGAGATAGCCGCGATAGCCGGACCAGGTCTGGCCGGTCTCGAAGCGCTCGCAGATGACGTGCATGTTGAACTCCGGCACGCGGGAATCCATGAACTCGAGCTGACGCCAGAAGATGATATCGCGTGGGCTGCGCGCACTGTGCACGAAGGAGATGTCCACGTTGGCGTTGGTATCGAAGTACCAGCGCGCCATCGACATCAAGGGCGTGATGCCTACGCCACCGGACAGCATCAGAATGCGCTCCGCCGGGTAGTCGATGCAGTTGAAGTTGCCGACCGGGCCGTGCACCGCCAGCACATCGCCTTCATTGAGGTTGTCGTGCAGCCAGTTGGAGACCAGCCCGCCCGGCACGCGCTTGACGGTGATCGAGAAGCTGTAGGGCACCGACGGTGAGCTGGAGATGGTGTAGGAGCGCATGATCTGCTGGGCATCGATCTCGAGCTCCAGGGTCACGAACTGCCCCGGCTTGAAGAAGAACATCACCGGCTGTTCGGCCATGAAACAGAAGGTGCGGACGTCCCAGGTTTCCTGAATGACCTTCACGCAGCGCACGCTATGTCGACCGTTGGTCCAGGTCTGTGTCGTAACCGGATTGAAGTTGCTGAGAGTGGTGCTCATGAAGGCCTCGCTGGGCATGTTGTTCTTGGAGACATGTTCTTGAAGAGACAGTGTCAGGCCACCCTGCGCTGCGTGCGCGGCCAACGGTGGGACATGCTCAGGATTGTCGAGTCAGCGCCCGGCAAGCATTTATCCGTGCACGACAGAAACATGCCCGATCACTCCAATCCCGCCCCCGCAGCGCCCTGCCCCCGCCTCATCGCTACGCCTGCCTGTGCCTCAAAGCCCCTGCGCAGACGACCGGCGTCGGAAATACGTCATTGAGCGTCGCCATCAGACATAAGTCGCGTCTTGACCTCAGCCACACTGCGATCCATGCGTGGCAATGCCCTTCAGACGTCATGCGAGCTGCCTGAACTTCCACGCTGACTATCCTGTCGAGCGAGCGGCACTCTGCCTGCGCCGCCCTCGACACCCGACCCGACCAGGACGGGATGACGCACCGCGCGATGCATCGGCACTCCCTCATGGGTGCGCCGATGTCGCCCCGCGGTGCTGCCCGGCAATGGTCTGTTCACTCGTTCCCTCTGTCCCGGCTTCACAACAACAATGATCAGCACACTCACTCAACCCAAGGCGACCCTGCTCCCGGCGCCTACCGACCGTGCGAGGACACCGCGATGAGCGACTTACTGGAACACGCTCAGGATCAGCAGCGTCAGGCGGTACGCGAGGCCGCCGCGCGGCTTCTAGAGGCCCGCAGTCCCGGCTACACCCTGCCCCAGCCCTTCTACAATGATCAGCGCCTGTTCGATCTCGACATGAAGGAGATCTTCGAGCGCGAGTGGCTGTTTGCCGGCCTCAGCAGCGAGATCCCGCTCAAGGGCAACTTCATGACCATGGATGTAGGCAACAGTCCGATCATCATCGTGCGCGGTGACAACGGGGCCATCCATGCCTTCCATAACGTCTGTCGTCATCGCGGGTCCCGCCTGTGCAGCACCGAGCGCGGCAAGGTCGCCAAGCTGGTGTGCGGCTATCACAAGTGGACCTATGAGCTGGATGGCCGCCTGCTGTTCGCCGGTTCCGACATGGGCACCACCTTCGATACCAGTGAATACGGCCTGCATCCCGTCCACGTGCGCTCAGCCGGCGGCATGCTGTTCATCAACCTCGCCGAGCAGCCCGAGAACTGCGAGCCGTTCTTCAAGACGCTGGAGTTCTACCTCAAGCCCTACGACATGGAGAACGTCAAGGTCGCGGCCAGCTCCTCCATCATCGAGGAAGGCAACTGGAAGCTGGTGATCGAGAACAATCGCGAGTGCTATCACTGCGATGGCTCCCACCCGGAGCTGCTCAACACCCTGCAGGAATTCGATGACACCGATGACCCGCGTGCCACCGAGGCCTACAAGGCGCTGGTCGCGAAGAAGCAGGCCGACTGGGATGCCGAGAAGGTGCCCTATCAGCTGGTGCGCTTCGGTCGCCGCAATCGAATGACGCGCACGCCGCTGCTGGAAGGCACCGTTTCGATGACCACGGACGGCACCCCGGCGTGCAAGAAGCTGCTGGGTCGCCTGCAAAGCCCCGACATGGGCTCGCTGCGCATCCTCAACCTGCCCAATTCCTGGAACCACTTCATGGGCGATCACGCCGTGGTCTTCCAGGTCGACCCGATCGGCCCCCTCAAGACCCGCGTGACCACCAAATGGCTGGTGCACAAGGACGCGGTGGAAGGTGTCGACTACGACCTGGCGAAGCTGCGCAAGGTGTGGGACGCCACCAATGATCAGGACCGTCAGCTGGTGGAAGAGAACCAGCGCGGCGTCAACTCCAGCGCCTATCAGCCCGGCCCCTACTCGGCGACCTTCGAGTTCGGTGTCGTCGACTTCGTCGACTGGTATGCCGAGCGCATGCAGGAAGCGCTCAAGGAACAGCAGGAGCCGCATCTGCAGCTGGCCTGAGGGTTTGTGAGCTTCTACTAAAAGACAGGCAAGAAAAAACCCGCCACCGGCAAGCCGGTGGCGGGTTTTTTGGCTTTCACCCGGGCAACACGCCGAAGGCGGGTCACCCGAGAGGTACTACGGCTGGATTACAGCTGCGTGTCCAGGCTCATCATCAGGCTGAGCGCCATGACGATGATGATGGAGAAGCCGAACAGCTTGCGTGCCCAGGAGGCATCAGGCTGATCCTTGAGGCGCCAGGCGGCCAGATACAGCCACCAGCCACCCGTGACGGTCGCGACTACCAGATACCAGATGCCGGTATATCCCCACAGTGTCAGCAACAGCGACACCGGGATGAAGCCGGCAATGTACCCCGTCACTACACGCTTGGCATGCTCCATGCCTCGCGCTACCGGGAGTACCGGAATATTGGCGGCCCGATAGTCATCGACACGAAACATGGCAATCGCATAGGAGTGCGGCATCTGCCACATGCTGAAGATGATCAACAGCAGCAGCGCCCCCATGTCCGCCTGACCGGTGACGGCCAGGTAGCCGACCACTGGCGGCGCAGCGCCGGACAGTGAGCCGATGAGGGTGCCATACACCGAACCACGCTTGAGCCACATGCTGTAGGCCCCGACGTAGATCACGAAGCCCAGTCCCACGGCGATCATCGCCATGAGATTGGTCATCGCGGCCAGAAGCCAGAAGCCTGCAAGGCCCAGCACGCTGCCGAAGACGAAGGCCCCCTTCAGCGAGATGTCGCCCTGCACCAGGGCACGGCCCTGGGTACGCGCCATGTGGCGGTCGATATCGCGATCGATGCAGTTGTTGAACACACAGCCTGAGGCCACGATCAACGCCACCCCGACCAGGGTGGCGATGAACAGCGCCCAATCCACCTCACCACCGGAAGCGAGAAAGAAGCCGCCGCTGACGGTGATCAGGTTGCCGAAGATAATGCCCGGCTTGGTGGTACGCAGGTAGTCCTTGATCATCAGGCTCACGCTATCAGATGGGCATCATGTTCTGATTCAGCTCGATCATGATCCACATGGAACCACCAACGACGATTGCCACGATCACCAGGGTGAACAGCATGGCCATGACATTCCAGCTCTGCTCCTTGGAGCCGTCCAGGTGCAGGAAGAAATACAGCTGCACGAAGACCTGAGCGATGGCGAAGCCGTAGACGGCCCAGATCACGCCGACACCCGGATCATCCATCATCATCACCATCCCGAACGGGATGATGGTCAGGATGATGGAGAGAATCAGACCGGTCACGTACTGCTTGACGCTGCCGTGATTGTCGTTGTGGTCGTTGTTGGAATGGCTCATAGCATCACTCCTGTGAGATAGACGACGGTGAAGACGCAGATCCAGATGACGTCCAGGAAGTGCCAGAACAGGCTGAGCATCATCAGACGACCGCGATGCACTTCCGTCAGGCCTTTCTGCTTGACCTGGAAGATCAGCAGCGCCATCCAGATCAGACCGACGGTCACGTGCAGACCGTGGGTGCCGACCAGGGTGAAGAAGGCAGACAGGAACGCGGACTTGTCCGGACCATGGCCGTTCACGATCAAGTGATGGAACTCATAGATTTCCATCGCGATGAAGCCTGCGCCACAGGCGAAGGTGATCATCAGCCACTTGATCACCGCGGAGCTGTCTCCGCGGTTCATGCCCAGCATCGCCAGGCCGTAGGTGAAGCTCGAGGCCAGCAGCAGCGCGGTCTCGACCAGCACGAAGTCCAGCTCGAAGATCTCGGCGCCCGTCGGGCCACCGGCATACGCCTGGCTCAGTACCACGTAGCCCGCGAACAGCATCGCGAACAGGATGCAGTCGCTCAGCAGATAGAGCCAGAAACCGAAGACCTTCAGGCCGTTGGTATCGTGATGCTCGTGATCGTCATGGGCGTCATGCGCCCCATCGTGAGATGTCATTGCATTATTCGCCATGATTACCCCTGAACCACTGTGTCGTTAGGTGTGCGGGCGCTGGGCAGGGCGCGACGCTCGCGACCCTCACGCTCGACACGCTCCACTTCCTCGACGGACACGTAGTAGTCGATGTCGTAGTTGAAGGAGCGCACGATGAAGGTGGCGATCATGCCGACCAGCCCGACCACGGCCATCCACCAGATGTGCCAGATCAGTGCGAAACCGAACACCAGGCTGAAGGCGGAGATGATGACGCCAGCAGCGGCGTTGCGCGGCATGTGGATCGGCGCATAAGGCTTCTTGGCCTCCTGCTCGATGCCACGTTCCTTCATTTCCCAGAACTCGTCGAGCTCGGAAACCTGCGGCTCGTGAGCGAAGTTGTAGAACGGTGCCGGTGAAGTGGTGCTCCACTCCAGGGTACGACCGCCCCAGATATCGCCAGTGGTGTCCTGCAGCTGCTTGCGGTTCTTGATGCTGACCGCGATCTGGATCACGGTGCACGCGATACCGATCATGATCAGGCAGGCGCCGATGAAGGCGACGACCAGGTACGGCACCCACAGCGGGTTGTCGACGTGCTGCAGACGACGGGTCATGCCCATGAAGCCGAGGATGTACAGCGGCATGAAGGCGAGGTAGAAGCCAGTGATCCAGAACCAGAAGGAACGCTTGCCCCACTTCTCGCACAGCATGAAGCCGGTCGCTTTCGGGAACCAGTAGGTGATACCGGCCATCGCACCGAAGACCACGCCGCCGATGATGACGTTGTGGAAGTGAGCGATCAGGAACAGCGAGTTGTGCAGTACGTAGTTGGCGCCCGGAACGGCCAGCAGAACGCCGGTCATGCCACCGATGGTGAAGGTGACGATGAAGCCCAGGGTCCACAGCACCGGAGAGGTCATTTCGACGCGACCGCGGTACATGGTGAACAGCCAGTTGAAGATCTTCACACCTGTCGGGATCGAGATGATCATCGTCGCGATACCGAAGAAGGCGTTCACGTCAGCGCCGGCACCCATGGTGAAGAAGTGGTGCAGCCAGACGATGAACGACAGGACGGTGATGACGAGAGTCGCCCACACCAGCGAGGTGTAACCGAACAGCTTCTTCTTGGAGAAGGTGGAGATGACTTCGGAGAACACACCGAAGACCGGCAGCACCAGGATGTACACCTCAGGATGGCCCCAGGCCCAGATGAGGTTGACGTACATCATCATGTTTCCACCAAGGTCATTGGTGAAGAAGTGGAAGTCGAGGTAGCGATCGAGCGTCAGCATCGCGATGGTAGCGGTCAGAATCGGGAAGGCCGCGACGATCAGGACGTTGGCGCACAGTGCGGTCCAGGTGAAGACCGGCATCTTCATCAGGGACATGCCCGGCGCACGCATCTTGAGGATGGTGGCGATGAAGTTGACACCTGTCAGCAGGGTACCGACACCGGAGATCTGCAATGACCAGATCCAGTAGTCCACCCCGACCCCGGGGCTGTAATTGGCCCCCGACAACGGCGGATAGGCCAGCCAGCCAGTCTTGGCGAACTCACCCAGACCCAGAGAGATGTTGACCAGCAGCGCGCCGACCACGAACAGCCAGAAGCTGAGCGAGTTCAGGAACGGGAAGGCCACGTCACGTGCGCCGATCTGCAGCGGCACGACAACGTTGATCAGACCGATGACCAGCGGCATCGCCACGAAGAAGATCATGATCACGCCGTGGGCAGTGAAGATCTGGTCGTAGTGATCCGGGGGCAGATAGCCGTGCCCGCCGGTGGATGCCAGCATCTGCTGGGAACGCATCATGATGGCGTCCGAGAAACCACGGATCAGCATCACCAACGCGACGATGATGTACATCATGCCGATCTTCTTGTGATCGACAGAGGTGAACCACTCATTCCACAGGTAGGCCCACTTTTTCTTTACCGTGATGAAGCCGGCAAGGGCTGCACCACCGAGGATTACCGCCGCAAGCACGATCATGACGATCGGCTCGTGATACGGAACAGCCTCTATTGTGAGTTTTCCAAGCATTGCTTATTCCTCGGTTGCCATCGCAGATTCAGCGTGACCAGAAGCGTCATGATCGGACATGCCGTGTTCGGCGCTGTCGTGATGCATTCCACCCTTCTTCATGTGGCGCATCTGATCATCGCTCATGCCCAGCTCCATGCCGTCCATGTAGGGCGCCATGATCTGCTCATACAGGTTCGGCTTGACCTGACCATAGAAGGTCGGGGCGACGTCCTCGCTCGGCTCCTTGAGAGCGGCAAGACCAGCGTCATCCAGCACCTTGCTGCTGCCGCGTGCCTTCTCGATCCAGGCGTCGAAGTCGCCTTCGCTCATGACATGCGCCTTGAAGTGCATGTCCGCGAAGCCGGCGCCGCTATAGCTGGCAGAGATACCGTCGTAGGTACCCACTTCACTGCCGATCAGGTGCAGACGGTTTTCCATCCCCGCCATTGCATAGATCTGGCTACCGAGCTGCGGGACGAAGAACGAGTTCATCACCGTGTCGGATGTAATGTGGAAGCGAACCTGACGATCCACCGGCATGGCCAGTTCATTGACCGTCGCGATCCCCTGCTCCGGATAGATGAACAACCACTTCCAGTCCATGGACACGACCTGCACCTCGATCGGCTCACCGCCGTCGACGATCTCGGCACGCGGGTCCAGCTCGTGCGTGCTCTTCCAGGTCAGGATGCCCAGAGCGAGGATGATCAGGCACGGAATGCCCCAGACCACGATCTCGATCTTGGTGGAATGCGCCCAGTTGGGCGTGTAGGTCGCCTTGCTCTGCTTGGTATCGCGATAGCGCCAGGCGAACCACAGCGTCATGAAGATGACCGGGATAACAACCACGAGCATCAGGTAGGTAGCAGTCAGGATCAGCGACTTTTCGGATTCACCGATAGGCCCCTTGGGATCGAAGAGTACGGCGTCACAGCCGGACAGCATCAATAATCCCGCGAGGATAGGGAGTCCCCGCAGAGCCCCCCGCATTAGGCTTTTTCTCATCTCACGACCTCGTTGGAACACGCCATGGCGTCATGACGAGCCCACATGTGGAACACAGCGTTCGAAGAAATGACCAACAGGAAGCCGTCGATCTTTCGAACGAAATCAGAAGATTTCCCGCAGGCGGGCACAGGATAGAGAAAAGACAGGGGGGCTGACTACGGGGCAGGATGACGCACCAGGGGCCACATGCGGATGACTTCGGCCATCCGGTGCGCGCCAATCATGCCTTGAGCGGCATGAGTTCTCTCACGCCCGAGGAAGGTTAAGGCAGCGGGATCGGGTGGCGAAGCCGACACTCACGGCAATGATGTCGCGACAGTGCATGCCTTGCAGGGCCAGACAGCTCGTCAATCGCCAGCCTTCTCCGCGATGCCAGCCCCCCTGCCCTGCTTGATGATGCCCGTGAGAATCACGACCTTGTCGCGCCACAATTCAGTGCATCCCCACAGATGTCCTCGCCATCGGCGCACCAGGTGGCGTCGAAGCAACCACTACCGCCACACGATACTGCGCAACAAAAACCCAATAAATGGCCACCACTTGAAATTAAATGCTAAAAATTGTGCCGATGAGCCTTTCAAAAGTTGCTGAAGTACTCCCCCAACCCGGGAGAGAGAGGCATTTTCCCGACATGATACTTGTATTAGGCCGGCGTTCATTGACGAGAAAACATGCATCATTATCGATCATGACCTGACAGGTAAATGCACCATGATGCGTCTCACATGATGCTGGCATTCCCGATCAACAGGGGACACTTTTTCGCAACCTTGGCATGCCATTCTCATGATCAACGCCGAACCAAATGGCCTGATGAGTGTCATTTTCCGCCATTCATTTACGCGGACTCACCACCTTTCTGCCAGATGACGCCCGGCCTTCCATCATAAAAAATACACAAATAAACACACCTCAGAAACCATATGGTTACCAATTTTGCACAAAAATCCGGTTTCCCGCCCCCATTGTGTGACTTGAGTCAGACAAGGAATGAACTCGACCGCGGCGTCAGGAACAACATCCTCGAAAAAGGTCAAGACCTGCGACAATTGACCACACCAAAAATAGGGACAATGATCTGGGAGAATTTCCCGGGACCTTTTCCACGCCCAGCGGCCACACAGGCCACTCTTCATCAGCACCACCGGTCTGTGGTCAGGCGCGATTCGCGTTCCACATCAGCGATGATTCGCGGCCGCCACTCGCCGCGACGGCCAGATTCTCGAGCTCTCGGTCTAGCGGGCTCTGGGCTTGCCGGGTCTCTTGGCTTGCCGGGCTCTCACTCTCTCCAATGTCAGGGCCGTGCGACATGCTGCCTGAGCGGGTCGAGAGCCATGCCCTGCAACGCCCGCTCTGCGATGACAGCTCTGCGATGACAGCTCTACAACAACAGCCCTGCGATGACAGCTCTATAACATCGGCCCTACAACCAGAGCCCTGCAATGAGACCCTCACCATGACTGCCTCCTCGACCACGCATTCCCTCATCTCCGCCGACCAGCTTCCCGCAGGCATCCTCTATCGCCTGTTCTCGGGCAGCATCGCGCCCCGGCCGATCGCCTGGGTCTCGACCATCGACGCGGCAGGCAACACCAACCTCGCGCCCTTCTCGTTCTTCACCATCGCCAGCATCAATCCGCCGGTGCTCGCCTTCAGCCCGCTGCGCAATGGCGAAGGCAAGACCAAGGACACTCTCAACAACCTCGGGCAGGTGGCGGAGTGCGTCATTCACATCGGTGGCGAGGCGATGAGCGAGGCGCTCAATCTCACCAGCGCCAGTCTCGCCGCCGACGAGGATGAGTTCACCCACGCGGGTCTGAACAAGGTGGCCATGCCGCCGCTTGCGGTTCCGCGCGTGGAAGGCGCCCCGATCGCCTTTGGCTGTCGACTGCGCGACATCATCTCGTTCGGTGATCAGCCGCTGGCAGGTTCACTGGTGCTGGCCGAGGTGGTGGTGATGCATGCCGACGAGACGATCTGGGATGGGCGGCATGTCGACAATGAGGTGCTGCGTGCCATCGGGCGCATGGCCGGCAGTGACTATGCACGCACGGATAGCCTGTTCAGCCTACAGCGCCCCGAATGACTTTCCGGCAAGGAAAATAAATCCATAAACCTTAATACAATCAATGCCTTTCAGCGCACGACAAGGATGACTCAAGGTTTGACGCCGTCATCTGCAACTGGCAGAAAGGCGCATGTTGCACAAGGCTTCAGACCAAGGTCTGAACGCTTCCACCAGGCGGGACAAGGTCCCTCATTCTGACTCGAGATGCCCACAGGAGCGGCTATCGAAAGAAAACATACGAGGTAACTCCATGTCATCGAATCCGTATGTGACGGATTACCAGATCGGTCAGGATAATGTTCAGCGACTCGGGCTGGATGTCCACAAGCCGGTCTTCACCATCAGTGCGCTGCTGATCGTAGGCTTCATCCTGTTCACGCTGCTGATGCCCGAGTCGGCCGAGTCGGCACTGGGCGGCGCCAAGGCATGGTCCATCACCCATGGTGATTGGCTGTTCATGCTCTCCAGCAACTTCTTCATCCTGTTCTGCCTGCTGCTGGTCCTGCACCCGGTCAGCCGCCTGCGTCTGGGCGGACGCGACGCCAAGCCGGAATTCAGCCGGATGGCCTGGTTCGCGATGCTGTTCGCGGCCGGCATGGGCACCGGCCTGATGTTCTGGGGGGTCGCCGAGCCAGTGGCGTACTACACCGACTGGTCAGGCACGCCATTGAACGCGCCACCGCGTACGCAGGAAGGCGCAACGGCGGCACTCTCGGCCACCGTCTTCCACTACGGGCTTCACCCCTGGGCCATGTATGCCGTGATCGGCCTGTCGCTGGCCTTCTTCGCCTACAACAAGGGCCTGCCGCTGACGCTGCGCTCGGTGTTCTACCCCTTGCTGGGTGAACGTGTATGGGGCTGGAGCGGCCATATCATCGATATCGTCGCGGTGCTGGCCACCCTGTTCGGCCTTGCCACCTCTCTGGGGCTGGGCGCGGCCCAGGCGGCCTCGGGGCTGGACCATCTGTTCGGCATCGGCGATGGGCTGGTCAGTCAGATCGGCGTGATCGTGGCGGTCACGCTCGCGGCCATCTACTCGGTGAGTCGCGGCCTGGATGGCGGTGTCAAACGCCTCTCCAATCTCAACATGATGCTGGCCGCGCTGCTGGTGGTGTTCCTGTTCATCGTCGGCCCGACCATGGACATCATCACCGGGCTCGGCACCACCAGCGTCGGCTATCTGGAATATCTGCTGCCGCTCTCCAACTGGATCGATCGCCCCGACGAAGGCTGGTTCCATAGCTGGACCATCTTCTACTGGGCCTGGTGGATTTCCTGGTCGCCGTTCGTCGGCATGTTCATCGCACGTATCTCGCGCGGACGCAGCGTGCGCGAATTCGTCACCGCCGTGCTGGTGGTACCGACCCTGGTCACCATCGTGTGGATGACCGTCTTCGGTGGCACCGCACTGGAAGAGGCGCGAGCCGCCGGCAGCGAGCTGGCCCAGGGCATCGATACTCCCTCGATGGCCATGTTCCAGATGTTCGACAGCCTGCCGCTGTCCTCCATCACCTCCTGCGTCGCCATCGTGCTGGTGCTGGTGTTCTTCGTGACCTCCTCCGACTCCGGCTCGCTGGTGATCGATTCCATCACCGCCGGTGGCAAGCAGGATGCCCCGACGCGCCAGCGCATCTTCTGGGCAGCGGCCGGCGGTCTGATCGCCTGTGCCCTGCTGTATGGCGGCGGCAGCACCGCACTGAGTGCGCTGCAGGCGGGCGCCATCTCCACGGGACTGCCCTTCACGGTGGTACTGCTGGTGATGTGCTTCTCGCTGTTCCGCGGTCTGCGCTGGGAAAAACGCGAATACGATCGCGCCAACGCATCGAGCTGAAACACTGCGCGCAGTGAAAAGAGCGCGAAGAGCGACCACGCAAAAGGGCCTGTCAGTCGACAGGCCCTTTTGTTCATCTGGCAATCAGTGTCAGTGCGCGGCGCGCAATCTTTCAGGAGTGCCGCGCCTAGCGCAGCCCCGGCAGCAGATACTTGTCCAGCGCCTGGCGCACCGATGGCAGCAGGATATCGGAGTGCATCACCAGCTCGCGCACCAGTTCCTGCAGGCCCGGCACGCCCACCTCGGCATGCTTTCTGAGTGCCATGCGCGCGCAGGTGTCCGCGCAGGCATGCTCGGAAATCTGCACGCCCAGCGCCACCAGCCGCTCACGAAAGTCTTCGTGATCAATCAGCTCCACGATCATCATCGTCATTCTCCTTGCTCGCTGACGGCGGGCATTATCATTGGTATTGACCCACTCTGTTCTGAGCATAGCCCTTGTGAGGATAGCCGAAATGCGCGGCGGGCTGTCTCCGACATTCTGGTCAGACCGGGGCGTCCTCTGCGTGCCTGCCCACGCCACTGGCGTAGGCATTTGCGTCAGGCGCGTCTGGCTCGGTTGCGGTCTATTGCCTCGATCTATCCGCTCGGTCCAGCCCGCTTGCCATGTCCACCTCACATGTCCGTCTTACATGTCTGCTTCAGCTCTCCACACCCGCCGAGGCGGGTTCGGCTCTGGCCAGACGACAGGCGGCGTACTTGAACTCGGGAATCTTGCCCACCGGGTCGAGCGCCGGATTGGTCAGCAAGTTGGCGGCGGCTTCGGCGTAGCAGAATGGCACGAAGACCATGCCGGCCGGCGTCAGCGGATCGGCGCGGGTGGCAAGAGTGATCTGGCCACGCCGCGTGGTGATCGAGAGCGGCTCGCCCGGCGTGATGCCCAGTCGCTCCAGCTCCACCGGATTGAGCGTGGCCACGGCGGCCGGCTCGAGATTGTCGAGCACCGCCGCGCGGCGCGTCATCGAGCCGGTATGCCAGTGCTCCAGCTGACGGCCGGTGGTCAACACCGTCGGATAGTCGTCATCCAGCGTCTCATCCGGCGGCGTGGGCCAGGTCGGCACGAAGCGGGCACGGCCGCTGGCGCGCGGGAAGCCCTCGCCGAACACCACATCCTCGCCCTCGCCTCCCGGCGTCAGGCACGGATAGGTCACCGAGTTCTCCTCGGACAGCCGCGCCCAATCGATGTTGTCGAGAGAATCCATGCCCTTTTGCATCTCGGTGTAGATCTCCTCCGGCCCGGCGTAATCCCAGTCAAGTCCCATGCGCCGCGCCAGCTGCTGGGTGATCCACCAGTCCGGCTTCGCCTCGCCCGGGGCACGCAGTGCCGCCCGCCCACGCTGCACCTGCCGGTTGGTATTGGTGACGCTGCCGTCCTTCTCCGGCCAGGCGTACGAAGGCAGCACCACATCGGCGAACTGCGCCGTCTCGGTGACGAAGATGTCCTGCACCACCAGGTGCTCCAGATGCGCCAGCGCGCTGCGCGCATGCTCGAGATCCGGGTCCGACATCGCCGGGTTCTCGCCGAGAATGTACATGCCGCGGATCTGATCGGCGTGGATGGCATGCATGATCTCCACCACCGTCAGGCCCGGCGTCGCCGAGAGCGGGGTCTGCCACAGCGCTTCCAGCCGCTCGCGCGCCGCCGTGTCGCCCACCGGCTGATAGTCGGGGAACACCATCGGAATCATCCCGGCATCCGAGGCACCCTGGACATTGTTCTGGCCACGCAGCGGGTGCAGGCCGGTGCCTTCACGCCCGACATGACCACACACCAGCGCCAGCGCGATCAGGCAGCGCGCATTGTCGGTGCCGTGGGTGTGCTGCGAGATGCCCATGCCCCAGAAGATCATCGCGCGCCTGGCGGTCGCGTACTCACGGGCCACGGCGCGAATCTCTTCTGCCGCCACGCCACACAGCGGCGACATCGCCTCCGGCGTCAGCGCCGCGACATGCTCCGCCAGCGCGGCGAAGTCCTCGGTGTGTGCCTCGATATAGGCCTGATTGGCCAGCCCCTCGCTGATGATGACGTTGAGCATGCCATTGAACAGCGCCACGTCTGCCCCCGGCGTGAACTGGATCGAGCGATGCGCCTGACGACGCAGCGCCAGCGCACGCGGGTCGATCACCACGATGCGCGTGCCACGCTTGGCGGCGCGCTTGAAGAAGGTGGCCGCCACCGGATGATTGACGCCCGGGTTGCAGCCGGTCAGCACGATCAGATCGGACTGCTCGGCCTGCATGAAGGAGGCGCTCACGCCTCCTGAGCCGACGCCTTCCATCAGCGCCGCCACCGAGCTTGCATGACACAGGCGCGTGCAGTGATCGACATGGTTGGAGCCGAAACCGGTGCGCACCAGCTTCTGGAACAGCCACGCCTCCTCGTTGGTGCACTTGGCGCTGCCGAAGCCCGCCAGGCTGTCGGGGCCATGCGCGCGCTTGAGGCGCATGAGCCCCTCGGCCGCGACCTCGAGGGCCTCGTCCCAGCTGGCCTCACGGAAGTGAGTCAGCGGGTGGGCGGGGTCAAAGTTCGCATCCAGCCCCTTGGCCACACCGTCACGGCGGATCAGAGGGCGGATCAGACGCTCCGGATGACGCGGATAATCGAAGCCGAAGCGCCCCTTCACGCATAACCGACCGTGGTTGGAGGGCCCGTCGCGGCCACTGACCGCGATGATGTTGTCCAGCCGCGTATCCGCGACGCGCTGCTGGCGCTTGTCAGTCTTGAGGGAGTCGCCGTCCGCCATGCCCTGCTGGGCATCCGCCAGGGTCGCGACCGGTTGACCCTCGACACTCAACGCTTCGCCGCTGCCGCGACTGACCTGATACTCCAGCTGACAGCCCACGCCGCAGTACGGGCAGATGGAGGCGACGCGCTCATCGACGGCGGCGCTGTCGCCGAAGCCCTGCTCATCCACCTGGGCGGCGGGCATCAGGGCGCCGGTCGGGCAGGCCTGCACGCACTCGCCGCAGGCGACGCAGGTGCTGTCGCCCATCGGGTCCTCGAGATCGAACACGATGCGCGTATTGCTGCCGCGCCCCGCCAGCCCGATCACATCATTGACCTGCACCTCGCGACAGGCGCGCACGCACAGGCCACAGCTGATGCAGGCGTCATGATTGACCGCCATCGCGGTATGGGAGTGATCGAGAGCGCTGGCCTGCGTCGGCAACCACTCCTCCACGGTCTCCCCCAGCCACTCGCGGACCGTCTCGCGGGCGCCGCCCAGGGTCTCGCGCGCGTGCCCGACATCCACCGCCAGCAGCTCGGCCATCGCCATGAAGTGGCTGCTGACATCGGGGTTGTGCGCCTCGGCGGGCATGTCGGCGGCGAGCAGCTCCACCACCATCGCGCGCGCCTCGCCGGCACGCCGTGAACTGGCACTGCGCACCACCATGCCCGCCCGCGCCTCGCGGATGCAGCTGGCAGCAAGGGTACGCTCGCCGTCGATCTCGACCATGCAGGCGCGACAGTTGCCATCGCCGCGATAATCCGGCGCTTCGCTGTAGCAGAGGTGGGGAATCGTCTCGCCGGCACGCTTGGCGATCTTCCACAGCGTCTCGCCGGGATAGGCCGTCACCTCGGCACCATCCAGCGTGATGGTGAAGCCATCCTCGCGCAGCGGCTGATCATCCGAGGATGAGTTGCCCAACCCTGTCAGCGCATTCATGCCTCACCTCCCGTGGCGTCAGCCGCATGGCTCGTAGCGATCAAGCGCACCCCGCTGCTGGCGAGGGTCTCCCGGAAGTCCTTGAGCAGGCCGAGCACCGGATTGGGCGCGGCCTGACCGAGCCCGCAGATCGAGGCGTTCATCATCACCTGCGACAAGCGCGTCAGCAGCGTCTCATCCCACTCATCGCCGCTGAGCGCCGCCAGCATCTGACGCGTGCCGACACGACACGGCGTGCACTGGCCGCAGGACTCGTCCATGAAGAAGCTCATCAGATTGCGCGCCACCGCCGCCAGATCATCCTTATCCGACAGCACCACCACCGCGGCCGAGCCGATGAAGCAGCCGTGGGCCTGCAGGGTGTCAAAATCCAGCGGCAGGTCCGCCTTGCTGGCCGGCAGAATGCCGCCGGAGGCCCCGCCGGGCAGATAGGCACGCAGGCGATGGCCGTCGGCCATGCCGCCGCCGTATTCCTCGACCAGCTCGCTGAGCGTGATGCCGGCCGGTGCCAGATACATGCCCGGGCGTCTGACGCGCCCGGAGAGCGAGAAGCTGCGCAGCCCCTGACGCCCCTGACGCCCAGCCGCGACGTAGTGGTCATGGCCTTCGCGATGGAGCCGCGCGATCCAATAGACCGTCTCGACGTTGTTGACCAGGGTCGGGCGACCGAACAAGCCACATTGCGCCACGAAGGGCGGGCGCTGACGCGGCTTGCCGGGCTTGCCTTCCAGCGATTCGATCAGCGCCGATTCCTCGCCACAGATATAGGCGCCGGCGCCACGCCGCAGCTGGATATAGCCCGGCGCGACGAGGCCTGCGGCTTCCAGCTCCGCAATGCACTCGCGCAGCACCTCATTCAGGGTCGGGTATTCGTCGCGCAGATAGAGGTATAGCGCCTCGGCCTCGATGGCATGCGCACTGGCCAGCGCGCCCTCGAGGAAGGTGTGCGGCTCACGCTCCAGATAGCAGCGGTCCTTGAAGGTGCCGGGTTCGCCTTCATCGGCATTGATCACGCAATAGCGCGGCCCCGCCTCGGCGCGCACGAAGCCCCACTTGCGAAACGTCGGGAAACCCGCCCCGCCCAGGCCACGCAGACCAGCCCGTTCGATCATCTGCGCCAGGTCATCGATGCTGACCTCACCGCCATCCAGCGCGGCGAGCAGCCCATAGCCGCCACTGGCGCGATATTCCGCCAGCCGCGGATAGTCGAGACTCGCAGCCGGCGCGGCATGCACATGGCCTTCGGCAAGCGCCGCCGTGACGCCTTCCACGCTGGCGTGGCCGAGATGGTAATGCCCGACCTCCGCCACCGGCGCACTGTCGCAGCGCCCCATGCAGGGCGCACGCAGCACGCGCACCTGTTCGGGGTCCAGCCCCGAGGCGAGACCGGCGCGCAAGGCTTCGGAGCCGGCCAGCTGACAGGACAGCGAATCACAGACGCGCACGGTCAGTGCCGCGGGCGGCGTCTCGCCATCGCGAACCACGGTGAAATGGGCATAGAAGGTGGCTGTCTCGTAGACCTCGGCCATCGGCAGGCGCATCCACTCGGCCAGCGCGCGCAGATGGGCCAGCGTCAGGTAGCCGACCTCATCATTGAGCACGTGCAGATATTCGAGCAGAAGGTCACGCTGCGCCGGGGCATCGCCCAGCAGGCGCTGTACCTCGGCCCAGGCCTCGGCATCCAGCGGACGGCCGCGCAACTGGCTGCGCGAACGGCGGCGAGCGACAGGTGTCGGCTCGGTCAGGGTCTCAGGCGTCATGGCGGCACCACGGTGTTGTTATTGGGCAGGAGCAGGCAAGTACTGGCGTATCGCGCGAGGAGTGAAGTCTCGGGCGCGAAAGTGGTGCGCGGTCAGGGAGTACGCACCACTTTCCTTCACTGTAGATCGCAATCTACAAAGCGGGCACACCTGCGACAACCGCTCTGAGCGCTGAATCGCCCCCTGTGTCAGTCACGCATATGCCGGCGTCGTATCCAGCTAACTCGCTCTCGCCCAGCCCTCACACAATCACCGAGGTCCGGTGGCGACCTGTCCCGCAGTCAGACTCGCCACCGCGCTCCGGATTGCCATTCCACCCCCTTCCCACATCGCAGCCCCGGGAGACACCCACGACAACACCTCGCTTCACGCCAGCTGCCCTGCCCGGCTGGCGACACCAATAACAACATGAGGTCACCAAATGTCATCGAATCCGTATGACACGGACTACGAGATCGGCCAGGACAATGTCCAGGTCATGGGTCTCGATGTTCACAACCCCGTCTTCGCGATCAGCGCCGTGCTGATCGTCAGCTTCATCCTGTTTGCCATCGTCTTCCCTGCGGGCGCGGAAAGTGCCCTGGGCGGCGCCAAGGCCTGGTCCATCGCACATGGCGACTGGCTGTTCATGCTGGCCGGCAACCTCTTCGTGCTGTTCTGCCTGCTGCTGATCGTGCATCCGGTGGGCAAACTGCGCCTGGGCGGCCAGAAGGCAAAGCCCGAGTTCTCGACACGCTCCTGGTTCGCGATGCTGTTCGCCGCTGGCATGGGCATCGGGTTGATGTTCTGGAGCGTCGCCGAACCGGTGGCCTACTACACCGACTGGTACGGCACGCCACTGAACGCACCCGCCGGGACGCCGGAAGGAGCACGCGCCGCGCTGGGCGCCACCATGTATCACTGGGGCCTGCATCCCTGGGCCATCTACGCCGTGGTCGGGCTGTCGCTGGCCTTCTTCACCTACAACAAGGGCCTGCCGCTGACCATCCGCTCGGCGTTCTACCCGCTACTCGGTGAGCGCACTTGGGGCTGGATGGGGCATATCGTCGATATTCTCGCCGTGCTGGCGACCATCTTCGGTCTGGCGACTTCGCTGGGGCTGGGCTCCGCTCAGGCAGCATCGGGGCTGGACTACCTGTTCGGCGTCGGCGATGGCCTGCCGACCCAGATCGCGATCATCATCCTGGTGACGCTGGTGGCCATCTACTCGGTCAGTCGCGGTCTGGATGGCGGCGTGAAGCTGCTCTCCAACATCAACATGATCATCGCCGCCGTCCTGATCATCTTCATCCTCATCTTCGGGCCGACACTCGCCATTCTCATGGGCCTGGGCACCACCACCCTCAGCTATGTGGAATATCTGCTTCCGCTGTCCAACTGGATCGGCCGCCCCGATGAAAGCTGGTTCCACGGTTGGACCGTCTTCTACTGGGCGTGGTGGATCTCCTGGTCACCTTTCGTCGGCATGTTCATCGCGCGAGTCTCGCGCGGCCGCACCGTACGCGAATTCGTCACCGCCGTGCTGCTGGTGCCGACCCTGGTCACCATCGTGTGGATGTCCGTCTTCGGCGGCACCGCACTGGAACAGGCCATCAATGGCGTCGGCGCGCTGGCCAATGGCATCGATTCCGTGTCGCTGGCCATGTTCCAGATGCTCGACAACCTGCCGCTGTCCGGCGTGGCATCCTTCATCGCCATCGTGCTGGTACTGGTGTTCTTCGTGACTTCGTCCGACTCGGGCTCGCTGGTGATCGACTCGATCACCGCCGGTGGCAAGATCGACGCGCCGGTCAGCCAGCGCATGTTCTGGGCTGCGATGGAAGGCCTGATCGCCGGTGCCCTGCTCTATGGCGGCGGAAGCGCTGCACTGGGCTCGCTGCAGGCGGGCGCCATCGCCACGGGGCTGCCGTTCACGCTGGTACTGCTGGTGATGTGCTATTCGCTGTTCCGTGGCCTGATGCAGGAAAAGAAGGCACAGGACATGCTCATTCGTCCGGTCGCCGGCGCCTGACATGCGGCGCTGACCAAAGCTTTACTGACCAAGGCGGTACTGACTGACAGGCCGCAAGACATGGGCACAAAAAAACGCCGCCCCCGGCAACCGGGGGCGGCGTTTTCATTGGATGACCCGAACGTCATCCAGGCGAGATCAGGAGTTTTCCTGAGCCAGCTTCTGCACCTTCTTCATCAGGTCCGGGTCGTTCTGGACCGCTTGACCGATGGAGTTGAAGGTGGCGACTTCCAGACCGGAGTCTTCGACAGCGCTGACCATCTCGTCATTGGCTTCCTGACGCACGCTCTGCTTGGCAGTCTCGTCGTCGGCTTTCTGCAGCTTGCCGGCGAATTCCTGAGAGATGCGTGCGATGTCCTGAGAGGCCGCAGCGAACTGTTCCAGCTGAGCGTCAGTGAAATCGCCAGCCTGAGCCTGTGCCGCCTGGGCAGTAGACTGACCCTGGGCCGGTGCGTCAGCAGCGAACGCCGGTGCCGACATCATGCCCGCGGAAATCAGGGCAGCCGTCATGTATGCAGTCATCCGTTTCATTGCAGCCTCCAGCAGTGATCAATAAGTGTTTGCCCTAACTCAGACGGGCCTGACGACAGGATGTTCATTTTTTCATGCAACTCTTTGAAAACATTCTGTATCGCCAGAGTTACATGAGTCGCAGATCAGCAACGTAAAAACCGCGGGGCCGCGCATGGCGGGCGTCATGACGGCTGGACGCGCATACAGCTTGCACCACGATTGTGAAAATATCTGCAGCAAGCCGCGTGAAGTCTGCCCGCCACGCACTCGACCCGCCCTCGATACAGACATGCCTCTGCGCTCGCCACGCGCTCTAGACAGGCATGCCACCTCCTGCCGCCGCTATCGGTATGTCGCCATTGGCCTTTTCACAGGCTGAATGAGGGTGGCATGTCATGAAGTACCACATAAATCGCGCGCCAACGGGCAGCAAACTCTCGGCGACTGTCTTAGTCTTGAAGGAGAGGCTGTCATCCCGGGTGTGCCATTCTCCTGTGCAACCTGCTTCTGCAGCCCAGGCTGGCTAGCCCAGCTCATAACATTCGTTGCCGGAGCACTGCCATGTCCACGCACATACCGTCCACGCAGAGACTGTCCAAGCAGAGACTGTCCTCGCAGGTACTGTCCACACAGAGACTGCCCGCGCTGCCTCGACTGCTCTCGCATCACAGGCTGACGCCGGGCCTGATGAGCCTCTTGTTGCTGGTCCTGCTGCCGGCCCTGCTGCTGAGCTCGCCGGTGCATGCCATCAGCCTGCTGGATTCGGACGCCGACCTGAACGCGCCCGCCGAGACATCCACTGGCGCACCACCGCCCCCGACCTCGCCGGACACCGCGGAGACCACCATGACCGCCGCCAATGTCGACCCCGCCGCCAACCCGCTTTTGGGCGAGACCTGGAACCGACGCTCGCTGGTGCTGATCGCGCCGGATGAGCAGGACCGGGATCTCGAGCGTCAGCGCGAGGAACTGCGCGCCACGCGTGGCGAGATGCAGCAACGCGACATGACGCTCTATACGCTGATGGGCACGCGCGGCATCCACGATGGCGTGCCGATGAGCTTCGAGGAGGTGCGTGCCCTGCGCGATGCCATGCAACTGCGCGAGGGCGCGCCCTTCACCGTCATTCTGATGGGCAAGGACGGCGGCAAGAAGATGCAGCAGGAAGGCTTCGTCTCCCCCGACCAGATCTATCAGGTGATCGACAACATGCCGATGCGCCAGCGCGAAGCCAGTCAGGCAGCGCGCAAGCCCCCCCAGGGCTCCGACGAGCACACCTCGCCCGAACCCTTGAACGATGAGGACTGGCAGTGGGAGGAGTGACCTTTCTGTAAGGAGCGACCTTCTGTGATGCATGAAAAAGCCCCTGCCAGCCGAGCTGACAGGGGCTTTTTACCGTCTGCGTGACTTCAGCGCAGCACACCTTCCTCACGCAGCAGCTTGAGGATTTCCGCCGCGCCCTCCTCGGCGCTCACGCCTTCCAGACGCTTGCCACCACCCCCTTCGGCCTTGGCGGCCGCGGCCTTGAAGCGGTCCCGCGCGCTGGTCGCCTTGATGCGCTTCAAGCGCTTGGGACGCTTGCGAGCCGGGGCCACGCTGAAGGTCTCGGCCTGCGCATCATGCACAAGCTCGCCGCTGGCCAGCGAAGAAAGCTCCCCGCGGCGCGCCGGCGCGAAGGCCGACTGACGCGCCGCCGGCGCCGCGGAATCGACACTGACAAGCGCCGGCAGCTTCACGCGCAACCGTCGCCGCTGGCCACGCGGCAGCGCCTGCAAGGCGGTGAGATGCGCGCCATCGCAGCTCTCGATCGCGACGATACCCTCCACCAGCGGCCAGCCGAGGCTCTCCGCCAGCAGATGCGGCAGCAGGCCACTGCCCTCACCGGTCTCGCCCTGGCCGCCACACACCACCAGCTGCGGTGCCGCCTGCTTGAGGCGCGTGACCAGCAGCGGCCAGACATCGATGACCGGTTGATCAATAACAGCCGCCTGCGGATCAGCAGCCTTGAGCGGGTCAGCGCCAGGAGCATTCGGCGTCACCAGCGTCAACGACTCCAGCCCCATGCCCAGATAGCCGCGTAGCGCCTGATCCTGCTCGCCGCCGGGCGCGATCTCGCTGCCACTGGCGTGCCAGGCGCTGAGGCTTACGGCACCGGGTGCCGACTGACGCTCCAGCGCCAGACACAGTTCCAGGGCGCGGGCGTCCTGCTCGGCGCGCCGCAGACGCCCCGAAACCGGGTGCTGCCCCAGCGATACCAGGCTCACGACCTCAAGCGGTGCCGAGTCCTGCTGCGCAACGGATGAACGTTCTGCCTTCATGTTCTTCTCCTTTCCCCTGTCGCGGGCGCGAGTTCAGGCCGCGTCGGCGGCAAGCGTGGCGGATGACGTACTGGGTGACGTAGCGGTCGCGGCAGGCGCCTGACCCGCCGCCGAGGCATCACCGCCGGCACTGCGTTCGGCCTCGAGCTGCTGACAGAGACTGGCGAGAATCGCTCCGGCGTCACCGATCACCGAAAGATCGGCACGCTTGACCATGTCACAGCCGCCATCGGTGTTGATGGCCACCACCTTGTCGCAGCGCTGGATGCCCTGCAGATGCTGGATGGCCCCCGAGATGCCCACCGCGACATAGACCCGCGCCGTCACCCAGGTACCGGTGGCTCCGACCTGGCGGGCACGCGGCATGAAGCCGTCATCCACCGCCACCCGCGAGGCGCCTTCGGTGGCCCCCAGCAGGCTGGCGGCACGGTGGAAGCCATCCCAGTCGCGAATGCCGTTGCCCGCCGAGAGAATGAATTCGGCCTCGCCCAGCGCGATCGCGGAGGGGTCGACGGCCACCGGGCCAAGATCTTCGATCACGTCTGGCACGGAGCGCGCGGTGCTGGCCGCCTCCCACTCGAGCGGCAGCGCGGCGTGGCGCACATCTTCTACCGGCTCGGCGCATTCCGCCTCGCACAGCACGATACGGGTCAGCGGGCGGGTCAGATCCTGCTGACCATTGCCGCTGCGCCCGGTGACGTTCACCTCGGCAAGCTCGCCACGCCCGATGGCGGCAAGCTCGCCGTCGAGCTGATAGGCATTGCCGCTGGGCCGCGCCAGCGCATCGCCCTGGCACAGCAGGCGCGCACCGAGACGTCGGCCGCGTTCGCCGCCGCCAGTGCGGGATTCCGGCAGCAACCACAGCCGTGGTGCCAGCTTGCCATCGATGGCCTCAAGCTCCGCCAACTGGGCCAGCGGCGCATAACCATCGTGGAGAGTATCGGCGAAGTGCAGCCAGCGATCGGCCCCCGCCGCACCGAGCCCGACACTGTCGGCGGCGTCACCATCCTCACGCAGCGTGCCGAAGGTGACGGCCAGTACCGCACCCTGATGGGCGGGGTCGGCATCGGCGATCTGACGCGCCAGCCCCAGCACATCGCGGTCGTGACTCGAGAGTCGCCCACCGGTCATGTCCGGCACCACCGCGATCAGGAAGGCGGGTGATGCGATCTCGACCAGCGGCAGCACGCGCGCCTTGGCCACGACCGCGGGCTGACCGGCACCCGCCGCGGCAGGCCCGGAGCGGCCACTGCGGTCGATGCGCTTGCGACCATTGGCGGCGATGAAGTGGCCGACGTGCGGGTCGCGACGCATCACGCCCTGCGGGCCCATCCAGCGTTCCTGAGGGGCTGCCGCGCCGCGGCCCAGCGCCTGCAGCGCGATGAGATGCTGCGGGTGCAGGCGATTGCGTGCCTGCTGCTCCAGACGCGGGTCACGGCGTGGCAGTGACTCGCGCTCGGATGCGTGTGGATCGACGGGAATCGTCATGCCGCCACCTCCGCGTCAGTGGGCTGCGTGGTCGACGCCGCCAAGCCTTGCGTGGACGCTTCCAGTACCAGCGCCCGCGCCATCAGTTCCGCCAGATCCAGCACCTGGGGTTCGGCTTCACCGGCCGGAGCCACCACGCCTTCCAGCATCGCGGTGCACTGCGGGCAGCCGACCGCCACCACCTCGGCGCCGGTCTCGCGCACATCGCCCATGCGCATGTCGGGGATACGCTGCTTGCCGGGGATGTCCGTCACCGGCGCGCCACCGCCGCCGCCGCAACAGCGCGAGCGGAAACCGGAGCGCTGCATCTCGCGCACTTCCAGTCCCAGCGCCGCCAACAAGCTACGCGGCGCCTCGAATTCACCGTTGTAGCGACCCAGATAGCAGGGGTCGTGCCAGGTGACCGCGCCGAGCGTGGCCAGTCTGGTGGCATCGAGGCTCAGACGACCCGCCGCCAGCAGCTCGTTCATGTAGCTGGTGTGGTGGTTGACGAGGTAGTCGCCACCGAAGGCGGCATATTCACGACCCAGCACATGGAAGCTGTGCGGATCGCAGGTGATGATGCGCGCGAAGCGATACTTCGACAGGGTGGCGATATTGCGGGTGGCCAGCGACTGGAAGGTCGCCTCATCCCCCAGACGACGCGCCACGTCGCCACTGTCACGTTCTTCCGCACCGAGGATGGCGAAATCGACCCTGGCGGCGCGCAGCACCTGCACGAAGGCGCGCAGCGTGCGCTGGTTGCGCATGTCGAAGGCGCCATCGCCCAGCCACAGCAGCGCTTCCACCGGACGCGGATCACGCGCTGCCTCGCGGGCGGCCTGCAGCTCGGCGATGCGCGGCAGGTCGAGATCCGCCGCCCAATGCAGACGCGCTTCGAGCGCGAAGCCGCCCGGGTTGTCGGTGGCGATCAGGTTGTCGAGCACCTCGACACCCTTGCCCGGCGTCGCGCCCTGTTCCAGCGTCATGTGACGGCGCATGTCGACGATGGCATCGACGTGCTCGATCATCATCGGGCACTCCTCGACGCAGGCGCGACAGGTGGTGCAGGCCCACAGGGTTTCCGGCTCGACCAGTACCTTGAATTCGTGGATCAGCTTGTCGCCATCTGTCGCCTCACCCGCAGCACCCGGTGCCGCCTTGATCTGGATCGGTCCAGAGGCAACGGTCTGGCTATCAGAGGCAACGGCCTGAGTTGCCGGGCGAGCATGCGGAGAGGCCCCGACGATGGTCTGCTGCGGGCCGCCGCCATGCTGGCCGGGCGCGCGTCTGGGCTCATCGCCCGGATAGGGCGAACCGGCATAGGCGGCATCGCTGCCACCAGCCATGCCGACCACCATGTCCTGGATCAGTTTCTTGGGATTGAGCGGCTGACCGGCCGCGAACGCCGGGCACACCGCTTCACAGCGCCCGCACTGCACGCAGGCATCGAAGCCCAGCAGCTGACGCCAGTTGAAATCGGACGGCTTGCCGACACCCAGCGGTGCCTCGGGGTTGGTCAGGTCCAGCGGCAGCAATGCGCTGTCGCGGATGCCCGCACTGTCACGAGTGCTGAAACGTGCCGGACGCCGATGGAAGGCCAGATGCAGCGCACCGGCGAAGGCATGCTTCATCGGCCCGGTGATGCGCGAGCCGCCGCCGGTCATGCCGACGATCATCTCGAGCAGTCCCCAGGCGATGCCCACTACCAGCACCAGCCCGAGGATACCGCCGGAGATCATGCCGCCGACGCCTTCCGGCAGCACCAGTGACAGACTCATCACGAACAGGCTTGCGGAGAACACCAGCAGGCTCTTGGGCAGACGCATCCACGGACCACGCGACAGGCGTGCCGGCGGGTCGAGGCGACGACGACGCACGAACAGCGCGCCACCGAACATCGCGCCACTGGCCAGCAGCAGCAAGACGCCCAGCCAGGCGGAGTCGATGCCGAAGCCGTAGACCACCACCATCAGCAGCGCCGCGGCCACGAAGCCGCCCCCGGTGGCGACGTGGGTGTTGGCCATATAGCGGTCCCGCGCGACCACGTGGTGCAGGTCCACCCCGTAACGGCGCGGCACCTTGGCAAGGCTCGCGATCAGCTCTCCCATGCTCATGGACGTGGCGTCCGCCCGCCCCTGGCGCCACAGGCCGATGCGCTTGACCGCGCCGATCGCAGCCAGCGCCAGCGCGGCGAAGATCAATACCGACAAGATCGTGTCATTCATGCTGCTCACCCTCTTTCTTCAAGCCCGCTGTCGACCGGACGACTGCCGAGCCGGCGGCATAGGCACGGCCGGCTCGGCAAATCACGTCATCAGAAGTCCTTGCACAGACGCAGGGCGTCATAGATGGCGGCGTGGGTGTTGCGCGGTGCATTGCAGTCACCGAGGCGGAACAGCAGGTAATCATTGCCCTCGGTGGCCTGGCTCAGGCACGGCTGCGGCTTGATGGCGTAGAGCGACTCGACGTCGATCTGGCCCTTGTTGAGCGAGCCGTCCTTGAAGGCGTAGTAGAGCGCCTCATCCGGACGCACGCCGTTCTCGACTACGATTTGATCGACGACGCGCTCTTCCAGCGTGCCGGTGTATTCGTTCTCGAGCACCGCCACCAGGCCCTCGCCCTCGCGATAGACCTCATGCAGCACCATGTCGGAGGTCATCACGACTTCCTTGGCATACAGGCTGCGGTAGTAGGTCGGGAAGGTGGTGCCGCCGACCGCCGCACCGGGCTTGATGTCGTCGGTGACGATCTCGACCCTGGCGCCCTTGTCGGCCAGATAGTCGGCCACCGAGACCCCGGAGAACTCGCAGATGCTGTCGTAGATCAGCACGTTGCTGCCCGGCGCGACGCGCCCGTCCAGCACGTCCCATGAGGAGACGATCAGGCTCTTGGCCGGATCTTCGTCGTAGCCCCAGGACGCGAACTGGTCCATGAACGGACGCCCCCCCACCGCAAGGATCACCACATCGCCACGCAGATCACGGATGGTGGCCTCATCGGCCCGCGTGCCCAGGCGCAGGTCGACCTTCAGGCGCGCCAGTTCCAGCTGATACCAGCGCGTGATGCCGGCGATCTGATCGCGCTGCGGCGCCTTGGCCGCGATGGTGATCTGACCGCCCAGCTCGTCACGGGCCTCGAACAGCGTCACGTCGTGGCCGCGTTCGGCGCACACGCGGGCCGCCTCCATGCCGGCCGGACCGCCGCCGACGATGACGACCTTGCGCACCGGGCCGCTGGTCTTCTCGATCTGATGCGGCAAGCCCATGTATTCGCGCGAGGTGGCGGCATTCTGGATGCACAGCACGTCGAGGCCCTGATACTGGCGGTCGATGCAGTAGTTGGCACCGACGCACTGCTTGATCTGGTCGAGCTGGCCCATCTTGATCTTGGCGATGATGTGCGGGTCGGCGATGTGGGCGCGGGTCATGCCGACCATGTCGACATAGCCGCCTTCCAGGATGCGCTCGGCCTGGTTGGGGTCCTTGATGTTCTGGGCGTGGATCACCGGAATCGAGACGACTTCCTTGATGCCGGACGCCAGGTGCAGGAAGGGTTCCGGCGGGTAGGACATGTTGGGAATGACGTTGGCGAGGCTGTTGTGGGTATCACAGCCGGAGCCGATCACGCCGAAGAAGTCGAGCAGACCGGTGGCGTCGTAATAGGCCGCGATCTGCTTCATGTCGTCGTGTGACAGGCCATCGGGATGGAATTCATCGCCACAGATGCGCATGCCGACCACGAAGTCGTCGCCGACTTCGGCACGCACCGCCTTGAGCACCTCGAGGCCGAACTTCATGCGGCCCTCGAAGCTGCCGCCCCACTCATCGGTGCGCTTGTTGACGCGCGGGCTCCAGAACTGGTCGATCAGGTGCTGGTGCACGGCGGACAGCTCGACGCCGTCCAGGCCGCCTTCCTTGGCGCGCCGCGCCGCCTGGGCGAAATCGGCGATGATGCGCTGGATCTCCTCCACCTCGATGGTCTTGCAGGTGGAGCGGTGCACCGGCTCGCGGATGCCGGACGGTGACATCAGCGAGGTCCAGTCGAAGCCGTCCCAGCGCGAGCGACGGCCCATGTGGGTAATCTGGATCATGATCTTGCCGCCGTGCTTGTGCACGGCATCGGCCAGATTCTGGAAATGCGGAATGATGCGGTCGGTCGACAGATTGACGGAGCTCCACCAGCCCTGCGGGCTGTCGATGGAGACCACCGAGGAGCCACCACAGATGCACAGGCCACACCCGCCCTTGGCCTTCTCTTCGTAGTAGCGCACGTAGCGCTCGGTGGTCATGCCGCCATCGGTGGCATACACCTCGGCGTGGGCGGTACTGACGACGCGGTTGCGGATGGTCAGCTTGCCGATCTCGATCGGCTGGAAGAGTGCGTCGAATGCCATGGTGAGAGCTCCTCGCCGGGGAGAGCGCCGCCTCGTCACGCTGGCCTGGCCTGCCCGCGCCTCGGGTCGAAACTCGTGGCGGCGGGGTCGGTGTCAGGCGTCTTGCATGTCAGGAAAGGCGGCGCTCAGGCGTTGCGTTGTCGTTGTTGTGGGTGGTGAGTGTCGTGACAGAGAGATGATCGGGCAGCCGGCCTGCGCTGTTGCCTTTTGCCTGGGCCGGGCCTGGGCCTTGACCCGAGCCATGTAATAGAGAGTGGCGGATCCGAAAACGTCACACTGTTCCGGGAGCGACCTCGAAATACCCCACGTCACAGCCTTCCTCACCGCCGCTCTGGGTCTGCACGGCGACGGTGCGCAGCTCGCTGCCACGCGCAGCCAGAATCTGGTCCATCGCGCCGGCGAACCAGCCGGTGAACATGTACTCGAGCCTGGTGCCGGTCTTGCCCTGCTGATAGACGAAGCAGGAGTGTTCCAGGCGCACCTTGCAGGTACCGCGCTCCAGATCGATCTCCTCGGTGATGAACAGACCCCAGCCACGCTGCGACAGGCGCTTCATGTAGTGCTCGAAGACTTCCACGCCGACCAGGCCATGCAGCTCGGCTTCCTTCTCGCACCAGTGCCAGGCGCTCTTGTAGCCGGCGTGATAGAGAATCTCGGCGTATTTCTCCACGCCCAGCGCCTCTTCCACCGCGACATGGTTGTTGATGAAGAAGTGGCGCGGCACGTACAGCATCGGCAGCGCATCGGACGTCCAGACGCCAGTCTCGCTATCCACTTCGATCGGCAGTTCAGGGGCCATCTTGCTCATGTCGGTGTCCTCCAAAGGGGGCTTGAGGGAATTGCAAAAAAGAGATCAGGAAAGAGAGATCAAGTAAGAGCGATCAATAAAGGGCACAGGCAGCCAGACTCAGCCGCCCCAGACATTTTCCAGCGTGCGCAGCCAGTTCTCGCCCATGATCTTGCGTACCTGATGCTCGCTCATGCCGCGACGCAGCAGCGCCTCGGTCAGATTGGGGAACTCGCCGATGGTGCGGATGCCTTCCGGATTGACGATCTTGCCGAAGTTGGTGAGACGACGGGCGTAGCCCTTGTCGTGGGTCAACCACTCGAAGAAATCCTGGCCGTGACCCTGGGTGAAGTCGGTGCCGATGCCGATGGCATCCTCGCCGACCAGGTTCATCACGTATTCGATGGCCTCGACGTAGTCGTCGACGGTGGCGTTGACGCCGGCCTTGAGGAAGGGGGTGAACATGGTGACGCCGACGAAGCCGCCGTGTTCGGCGATGAAGCGCAGCTCGGCGTCGGACTTGTTGCGCGGGTGGTCCTTGAGACCGGCCGGCGCGCAGTGGGAATAGCAGACAGGTACCTTGGACTCGAGGATGACTTCCTCGGAGGTCTTCGAGCCGACGTGGGAGAGATCACACATCACGCCGACGCGGTTCATCTCGGCGACCATCTCGCGGCCGAAGCCGGACAGGCCGCCGTCGCGCTCGTAGCAGCCGGTGCCGACCAGATTCTGGGTGTTGTAGCACATCTGCACGATGCCCACGCCGAGCTGCTTGAAGACATCGACATAGCCGATCTGGTCTTCATAGGCGTTGGCATTCTGGAAGCCGTAGATGATGCCGGTCTTGCCGGCGGCCTTGGCGGCGCGGATGTCGGCGGCCGTGCGGGCCACACAGACCAGATCACTGCTCTCGGCGATCAGCTGGTTGCTCTTGACGATGTTGTTGACGGTCGCCTGGAAGCCTTCCCAGACCGAGACAGTGCAGTTGGCAGCGGTCAGACCGCCCTTGCGCATGTCCTCGAACAGCTCGCGCTGCCACTTGGCGATCACCAGACCATCGATGACGATGCTGTCATCGTGCAGGGCGCGGGCCGCATCGGACCCACCGAAGGAGGAGGAGAATTCGGACATCATGTCGCTCCGGCGCTGGGCAGGCGGCTCTGGAAGTCAGGTCACTGCCCGTACCCGGCGGACAGGGCCTGCCGGAACACGATCTCCAGCAGGCTGTGCCAGCATAGTCCTGCCCTCTTTCCCCTCTGACGCCAGATGCGACCCGTGGCTATCGAATCGCGTCAGGGCTGTCGTTTCTGAAACGACGACGCCCCGACTCGAGAGAGCCGGGGCGTCGTGGGACAGCCGATGGTGTAGCGTCAGGCCGGTCAATGCGCGGGGGACAGCTCCTTGAGCGAAGGCAGCAGGTCCCAGCTCAGCCAGCCACGCGGCTGCTCCAGACGCTTCAAGTAGCCCATGCCGAGATTGTTCATCTGACGGCGCGTCCAGCTGGCGCGACGCTGGATATAGGCCGAGGGCTTGCCGGCATTGAAGCGGATCGGGTTGGGCAATACCGCCGCCAGCAGACTGGCCTGATAGGCGGAAAGGCTGGCGGCATCGGTATTGAAGTGATGCTCGGCCGCGGCCTCGACGCCGAAGACCCCCGGCCCCCATTCGGCGACGTTCAGGTAGACCTCGAGAATGCGCTCCTTGGGCCAGATCATCTCGATCAGGATGGTGAACCAGACCTCCAGCCCCTTGCGCACCCAGCTGCGCCCGTTCCACAGGAAGACATTCTTGGCGGTCTGCTGGCTGATGGTACTGGCGCCACGCAGACGCTCACCGGCCAGCCGTGCATCGATGGCCTTGACGATCTGATCGACATCGAAGCCGTAGTGATCGGGGAATTTCTGGTCTTCCGAGGCGATCACCGCCAGACGGGCATTGTTGGAAATCTGCTCCATCGGCACCCAGTCATGCTGCAGTGCCATCGGCTCGCCGGTGACCAGGCCATAGCCCCACTTCTCCAGCATCACCATCGACACCGGCAACGGCACGAAGCGCAGCAATACCACCAGGCCGATGCAGGCCACCATCCAGCAGGCGACGACCTTGAATGCCCACACCGCCAGCCAGCGCAGGCGCTCCATCGGGCGCATGCCGGCACGCGGCGCCGGGCGGCGTGTCGCCCCGCGCCGCACACCCGCCACACGCTCCGTGCCTTCCTGCCTGCGTTGCTGTCCTCGTGCCATCCCTTGCCGTCCCCTGTCGTGCGTGTCGTGGAGCGTCATTCCGCCGCCGAGCCATTGTCGTGTCAGCTACTGCTTCCTGGTGCCTTCGAGTGTACCAGAGCGTGCCGGTGGCTCCTGTGAAAACGACAACGCCCCTGCCGGAGCGGCAGAGGCGTTGGACATTGCGGGAGGCTGGTGTCAGTCGGCAGGCATCAGCCTTGCAGGCGCACGCTGGCGTAGGTCGGCTCACCGCGCGCATTGGCCAGTGCCAGAATCGCCGAGGAGACGGGGGACTCGCTGGCCGGTTGCAGGGGCGCATTGCCGACCATGCTCTGGCCGATCGACTGGTGCAGCAGCCCTTCCAGACTGGCGACACCGGTCAGCTGATGATCGCCATCGGCGCGACACGGCACCTCCAGCACGCTGACACTGCGCTCGCCACCGATGCGCTCGTCACGCGGCGGCATGCCGAAGTACTCGCGGTAGCACTTGGAGAAGTGCGGCGTGGACACGAAGCCGCAGGCCGAGGCCACCTCGATGATCGACAGCGCCGTCTGCTTGAGCAGCTGACGCGCGCGGGTCAGGCGCAGCTTGAGGTAGTAGCGCGACGGCGAGCAGTGCAGATACCGCTGGAACAGCCGCTCCAGCTGACGGCGCGAGACATCGACATAGTGCGCCAGCTCGTCCAGCCCGATGGGCTCTTCCAGATTGGCTTCCATCAGCGCGACGATTTCCAGCAGTTTGGGCTGGGTGGTGCCCAGCACATGCTTGAGCGGCACGCGCTGCTGGTCCTGCTCGCCACGCACGCGATCGCAGATGAACATCTCGGAGATGCCCGCCGCCAGCTCGCGGCCATGCTCGCGACCGATCATGGTCAGCATCATGTCCATCGGCGCGGTACCGCCGGAGGCCGTGGCGCGGTCCTGATCGATGGAGAACAGTCGTGTGGTCAACGGCACGCGCGGGAAGGCTTCCTGCATCGCGGCCAGACACTCCCAGTGGATGCTTGTCTCATGGCCTTCGAGCAGCCCCGCCTGGGCCAGCGCCCAGCTGCCGGTGCAGACGGCACCCAGCTTGCGGCCGGCACGCGCCTGGGCCTGCAGCCAGCTGACATGCGGACGATGCACGGAGCGCTGGATGCCGACGCCACCGCACACGATGACGATATCCAGCGGCGGGCAGGCCTCGGTGGAGGTATCGGGCGTGACCTGCAGGCCATCGCTGGCACGCACGGGGGCGCCTTCCAGCGTCACGGTATACCAGCGGTACAGCTCGCGTCCGGCCAGCTGATTGGCCATGCGCAGCGGTTCCACCGCCGAGGCCAGCGAGATGAGCGTGAAGCTGTCGAGCAGCAGGAAGCCGATGGTCTGCGGCTGGCGCGTCTCGCCGGCCATTCCTGCAGCGGATGAGTGAGCTTCGTACGGGCGGGCGAAACGGCCACTGGTCAATGCCATGAGGGGAGTCCTTCTCTATATCTGCTTGAGTGGCAGACCGGGGCCTCGTGGTGCCCTCTCCCGTGGCCTGATGAGGCCGGCAGGGGTCCGCAGTATTATCGTTATTGGGTCTCAGCAGGGAGCGAACCCGGAGGGTCGGCTCCAGCAGCGACGACATCGGCGATCGGCCCCATCAGGGGGAGGTCAATAAGCGACCTCTGCAATTCCGATAGCGTCAGGGATGTCGTGATTCACTGCCTGGACGTCGTGCGTTGTCCACCTCTCGACAGTAAACCATCGCGCCTGCCTGGCGCAGTGACTTTATCGCCGCTGTGCAGCAAATCATCGTTGCCGTACGGCACAGAATAACGCCTGAGTTGGCTACTACTGACGCAGCATAAGCAAACGCCACCAAAACGGGCCTTCATGCCTTGAGGTTCTGAAAAACTCTGCTTCTCATGACGAAAAAACGACAGTCCCGCTATCCATCAATCGATAGCGGGACTGTCGTTTCTGTCTTTCACGCAGTGTCTCTGCTCGGCGAGCGATCAGCTGCGATTGGCACACTCACACCTCAACGCCTGAGGCTCACCTCAAAGCAGGTGTTTCGCGTGCCTTTTCATTTCTACCGGCGACCACACTCACACCTCAAAGGAGGTGTTTCGCGTGGTAGGCAAGATGCTCATCGATGAAGCTGGCCATGAAGAAGTAGCTGTGGTCGTAGCCGGGCTGACGACGCAGGACCAGCGGGTGTTCCAGCTCGGCGCAGACCGCCTCCAGGCGCTCCGGCTTGAGCTGCTCCTCGAGGAACTGATCACTCTCGCCCTGCTCGACGAACAGCTCCTGACGCGCGGCGCCGCTCTTGCTCGCCTGCTTGACCAGCTCGCAGGTGTCCCACTGCGCCCACTGGGCGCGGTCATCGCCGAGATAGCCACTGAAGGCTTTCTCGCCCCACGGGCAGGCCATCGGATTGACGATCGGCGCGAAGGCCGAGACCGAACGATAGCGGCCAGGATTCTTCAGCGCGCAGATCAACGCGCCGTGGCCACCCATGGAGTGACCGGAGATCGACTCACGCTCGCCGTCCACCGGGAAGTGCCGCTTGACGAGCGCCGGCAGCTCCTCGGTGACGTAGTCATACATGCGGTAATGACGCGCCCACGGCTCGCGGATGGCATTGACGTAGAAGCCTGCGCCACTGCCGAAGTCGTAGCTGTCGTCTTCGCCGTCCAGATTGACGCCGCGCGGACTGGTGTCCGGGCAGATCAGGGCGATGCCCAGCTCCGCCGCCTTCTTCTGCGCGCCGGCCTTCTGCATGAAGTTCTCGTCGGTGCAGGTCAGCCCCGACAGCCACCACAGCATCGGCACCGGGCCCTGTTCGGCCTGGGGCGGCAGATAGATGGCGAACACCATGTCGCAATCCAGGCTGCCGCTGCGGTGACGGTAACGCTTGAGCCAGCCGCCATGCACCTTGTTGGCGCTGACCAGCTCGAGTTGTTCGGTCGCGGTCATCATGCTCTCCCTTGTGATATCGCCCATGAAAACGGCGTCGGCAAGCCGACGCCGTTTCGCGTTCCAGACCTCACCGGGCAACAGGTGTTTCCCTGTTGCCCGGCGGCAGTTCAGCCCCGGATCAGAAGCTCAGCACGGTACGGATCGACTTGCCTTCGTGCAGCAGATCGAAGGATTCGTTGATCTTCTCGAACGGCATCTGGTGAGTGATGAAGTCGTCCAGATTGATCGCGCCGTCCATGTAACGATCGACGTAGCCCGGCAGTTCGGTACGGCCCTTGACGCCACCGAAGGCGGAGCCTTTCCAGACGCGCCCGGTCACCAGCTGGAACGGACGGGTGGAGATCTCTTCACCGGCACCGGCGACGCCGATGACGATGGATTCGCCCCAGCCCTTGTGCGCGCACTCAAGCGCCGCACGCATGACATTGACGTTGCCGATGCACTCGAAGGAGTAGTCGACGCCGCCGTCAGTCATGTCGACGATGGCTTCCTGGACCGGCACGAACAGCTTGCTCGGGTTGACGAAGTCGGTGGCGCCGAACTTGCGGGCCAGGTCGAACTTGTCTTCATTGATGTCGATGGCGATGATGCGCGACGCCTTGGCCATCACCGCACCCTGGATGGCGGCCAGACCGATGGCACCGAGGCCGAAGATGGCGACGGTAGAGCCCGGCTCGACCTTGGCGGTGTTCATCACCGCGCCGATACCGGTGGTGACGCCACAGCCCAGCAGGCAGATCTTGTCCAGCGGCGCTTCCTTGGACACCTTGGCCAGCGAGACTTCCGGCACCACGGTGTATTCGGAGAAGGTAGAGGTGCCCATGTAGTGGTGCAGCATCTTGCCATCGAGGGAGAAGCGCGAGGTGCCGTCCGGCATCAGGCCGCGACCCTGGGTGGCACGCACGGCGCTGCACAGGTTGGTCTTGCCGGAGAGGCAGAACTTGCACTTGCCGCATTCCGCGGTGTAGAGCGGAATGACGTGGTCGCCCGGCACCAGGCCAGTCACGCCCTCGCCCACTTCCTCGACGATACCGGCGCCTTCGTGGCCCAGCACGGACGGGAACAGGCCTTCCGGGTCTGCGCCGGACAGGGTGAACGCATCGGTATGACAGACGGCGGTATTGACGATGCGTACCAGCACCTCACCGGCCTTCGGCCCTTCGACATCGATCTCGACCAGTTCCAGCGGCTTGCCGGCTTCCAGCGCAATCGCAGCACGTGATTTCATGAATCTCTCCTAGTGAGCATCAATAGCGGTAAACTGGCTGCCAATCTCATGCCCCCTGGTGTGGTGATGATCACCACGGAGGCCACCCTGAAAGGTAGCAGCACCTGACAGGTTGCATAGATGAGTCGCCCGAGGGACTCCCCACGCGACAGGCACTGGGCTCGTCCTTGCGGTTCATCCTTGCGGGCTTGGCATGGAGCACAGTCTACGCAGTCATGCGGGTGGGATTAAGCCGTCGGCACTCAGATGATTATTGCCACTCAACAACAATGAAAGAGGAGCCAGCATGCAGCGCTGGGACCGTATCGAAGCCTTCGTGGAAGTCGTCAGAATCGGCTCATTTTCCGGTGCCGCCCGTCATCTCGGGGTGTCCAGCTCACATGTCAGTCGTCTGATCAGCCAGCTGGAAGCCCAGCTCGATACCCAATTGCTCTACCGCACCACCCGTCAGACGCGTCTCACCGATGCCGGACAGGTGTATTTCGAGCACTGCCATCACCTCTTCGATGGCTTCCGCGCCGCCGAACAGGCCATCGGCGACTTCCACGCCCGCCCCAGCGGCGTGCTCAAGCTGACCAGCGCCACCACCTTCGGCGAGCGCTACGTCGCGCCGCTGGTCAACGACTTCCAGCTGCTGCACCCGCAACTGGAAGTGCAGATGCACTTCACCAACCGTCCGGTGGAACTGATCGACGAGGGCTTCGACGTCGCCATTCGCATGGGCGTGCTCAAGGACTCCTCGCTGATCGCAAGACGGCTGGTGGACCGCCGCGAATTCGTCGTCGCCTCGCACGACTACTTCCAGCAGGCGCCGCGCCCGCACACCCTGGCTGAGCTCTCCAGTCATCGCTGTCTGGCCGGTTCCAAGCGCGAGTGGCTGTTCGAGGTCGAGGGTCAGCGCCGTGAGGTGCGCATCACCGGCAGCTGGCAGGCCAACTCTGGCCCGGCGCTATTGGACGCCACGCTCAAGGGCCTCGGCCTTGCCCAGATTCCCGACTATTACGTCGCGCCCTATCTGGCCAGCGGCAAGCTGATCTCGGTACTGGATGAGTACCAGGTGCGCGATACCGGGGTGTGGATCGTCTATCCCCGCCACCGCCACCTCTCGCCCAAGGTGCGCCAGTTCGTCGACTTCATGGTCGAGCGCTTCGAGGGCGGCATCCCCGGCCTTGACGCATGACGCGCCGCCGCGGATGAGCTGCCGAATTGATGAACGAATAAGTTGATGAGCGGATGAGTTGATAAGCCGACGAACGACAGACGGGCTGCCAATCGGCAGCCCGTCTGTCGTTGCACTCACCATTCTCATCAGCGGCGTCAGGCGCGCTGCGCCCCGCTGCCCGGTACTGCCTCGGGCAGATGCACCGGCGGTGCCTTGACCAGCAGCTTGCTGGCCACGAAGTAGACCAGCGCCCCCAGCAGCGAGCCGGTGAACCAGCCGTAGTCGTAGAACCAGGACAGTCCGGGCTGCGAGAAGCTGATCACCGTCAGTCCCACCGGCACGAAGAAGGCGATGAAGCCCGCCGGATTGAAGGCCGGATAGGTGCTGCCATCCAGATAGAGTGCCGGCAGATCAAAGGACTGACGACGGATCACGAAGTAGTCGACGATCATGATCCCCGCGATCGGCCCCAGCAGACTCGAATAGCCCAGCAACCAGTTGGAATAGAGACTCTCGAGACTCACGTCCGAGACGATCCAGCCCATCTTCTTGATCAGCTCGAAGCCCATCAGCAGCACCCCGACCAGCCCGGTCAGCAGCACGCCGCGCGTCTGGTTGATCAACTTCGGCGCGATGTTCTGGAAGTCATTGGTCGGCGAGACGATGTTGGCCGCGGTATTGGTGGAGAGCGTCGCGATGATGATCAGCACCATGGCGATGGCGACCCAGCCGGGGCTGTCGATACGACCGATCAGGTTGACCGGGTCGGAGATGGTCTCACCCACCAGCGAGCTGGACGCCGCGGTCAGCACCACGCCGAGCGCGGCGAAGAAGAACATCGTCAGCGGCAGGCCGATGATCTGACCGACGATCTGGTCCTTCTGGCTCTTCGCGTAACGACTGAAGTCAGGGATGTTCAGCGACAGCGTCGCCCAGAAGCCGACCATCGCGGTCAGGCCGGCCATGAAGTAGCTGGCCACGCCATCGCCTTCGGGACGATTCGGCGGCTGGGCCAACAGCTCGCTGATCGAGGTATGCGGCAGCGCCCATACCATCAGGCCGACACCCACCGCCAGCAGCAAGGGCGCGGAGAGCGTCTCCAGCCACTTGATGGATTCCGCGCCGCGAATCACCACGAACAGGTTGAGCGCCCAGAACACGAAGAAGCCGATGACCTCGCCTACCCCGCCCAGCGCCTTCCAGTCGGCCGAGAGGCTCGACAGCAGCAGGTGGATCGCCAGCCCGCCGAACATCGTCTGGATACCGAACCAGCCACAGGCGACCACCGCGCGAATCATGCATGGCACGTTGGAGCCGATGATGCCGAAGGAGGAGCGCAGCACCACCGGGAAGGGAATCCCGAAGCGCGTGCCGGGGAAGGCGTTGAGGGTCAGCGGAATCAGTACCACCAGGTTGGCGACCAGAATCGTGAACAGCGCCTCGCCGACGCTCAGGCCGAAGTAGGCGGTCAGGACGCCACCCAGGGTGTAGGTCGGCACGCAGATCGACATGCCGACCCACAGTGCGGCGATGTTCCAGCGCGACCAGGTGCGCTCGGCACTCTTGGTCGGCGCGATATCCTCGTTGTAACGCGGGCTGCGGGCAACATCCTGTGCCACCACCAGCTCGATCATTTCCTCATTGCTGCGCACCATGTGCGAGCGCGTCTGTGTCGGGGCCATGAGTCCTCACCTGTTCAGCTGTTGTTATTGTTGAGGGTGATGCACTGCGCTTGCCTTGTGTCACTTGTCGTTTCTTGTCTTCCTCACCTTCTCCGTCGCTTTCCTGACTCCTCTTCGCTCCTCCCCGTTCGGCACACTTCATCAGGCTCACTTCATTCGGCACTGCATGCAGAAGATTATGATGCAGAAGATTCTGCGGCAGACGAATCTGTGGCAGGCCGTGTAGAAGAAACACCTTGCGCAGTTCATGTGCAAAACCCTGTGGCAAATCGCATGCCGCCGGCCGGATTATTGCCGACAAATCAAACCTGTCTTGCAAGACAACTTGAGATGCATTGGCGCGTATTTTCATGCATGACGCCTGTCAGGTGGCGACAAGCCGTGTTCGCACCAACTGTCAGTATGGTCAGGTTCCAAGCTGGTGCAAGGCGGTCTTGCGCAATGCCCCCGCAAACGATCACAAGCCACTGTTGTGCATCGTCTTTTGCTTTGAAAATCGCGTGAACCATGCTGATTCTCGAGGCACCACAATGGTGAAATATGGCCTTTTATTGAATAAAAACTCTTTGATAACAACAAGATAAATCCACAAGGCTTTATTTGACACTTCATCTTGCCGAACGCGGGAACACTGTCTAATGTTCATTAAGCTGACTGGTGAGACAGGATTTAAATCGGACCTTTCCTGACCCACGATGCCTGCCAGCGGCATGCAGACTCGCCAGGCAGGCGGCGTGTTTTTCCTGGGGCCATTTCGCGCTATCCCTGCTCACCCGCTCAGCCCACCAGCACTCATTGAAGACAACAACAACCGGCGCCAAGCGCCCGATGAGGAAGACATGTCGAACGATTCCCGCATCTCCTATACCGAGGATGCCGGCAAGCTGCGCTGCGCCGTCATCCAGATGGGACTCAACGTCTCCACCGACCTCGAGCCCGCGCAGATCCGTGATGCCATGAACGAGGCCCACCTGCCGCTGATCGACCAGGCCGGTGAGGCAGGCGTCAAGATCCTGTGCTTCCAGGAAGTCTTCAATCAGCCCTATTTCTGCCCGAGCCAGGATGCCAAGTGGTATGCCGCCGCCGAGCGCGTGCCCGACGGCCCCACCGTCACCCTGATGCAGCAGTACGCGAAGAAGCATCAGATGGTGATCATCGTGCCCATCTACGAGGAAGTGCAGCCGGGGGTGTACTACAACACCGCCGCCGTCATCGATGCCGACGGCAGCTATCTGGGCAAGTATCACAAGACCCACATCCCGCAGGTGGCGGGCTTCTGGGAGAAATTCTTCTTCAAGCCGGGCAAGTCCGACTGGCCGGTCTTCGACACCGCCTACGGGCGCATCGGCGTCTACATCTGCTACGACCGCCACTTCCCGGAAGGCTGGCGCGCATTGGCGCTCAACGGCGCCGAGATCATCTTCAATCCCTCCGCCACCGTCGCGGGCCTCTCCCAATATCTGTGGGAGCTGGAGCAACCTGCCTCCGCCGCTGCCAATGGCTGCTACATCGCCGCCATCAACCGCGTCGGCCATGAACAGCCCTGGGATATCGGCGAGTTCTACGGCTCCTCCTACTTCGTGAATCCACGCGGCCAGATCGAAGCCCAGGCCAGCGCCACCGAGGATGAGCTGCTGATCCACGACCTCGACATGGCGATGGTGCGCGAGGTGCGCAACAACTGGCAGTTCTTCCGCGACCGTCGCCCCGATGCCTATACCCGCCTCACCGACGGCGAGTGACGGACTGACGACCAGCACGACGACAACAAGACGACCTGACACTCAATGCCGGACAAGGCCGCGCGATGCGGCCGGGAGAGATTCATGGCAATCCTGATCAAGGGCGGCAGCATCCAGACCCACGAAGAGCGCTACACCGCCGATGTGCTGTGTGACGGCGAGACCATCACCGCCATCGGCACCGACCTGGGCGTACCGGACGACTGCGAAGTGATCGACGCCAGCGGCTGTCTGGTGATGCCCGGCGGCATCGACCCGCACACCCACATGCAGCTGCCCTTCATGGGCACCGTGGCCAGCGAAGACTTCCAGACCGGCACCGCCGCGGCGCTGGCCGGTGGCACCACCATGATCATCGATTTCGTGATCCCCTCCCCCCAGCAGCCGCTGATGGAGGCCTATCACACCTGGCGCGAATGGGCCGAGAAGTCGTGCTGCGACTACAGCTTCCACGTCGCCGTCACCTGGTGGGACGAGAGCGTCAGCCAGGACATGGCGACGCTGGTCGCCGATTACGGCGTCAACAGCTTCAAGCACTTCATGGCCTACAAGAACGCCATCATGGCGCCGGACGACACCCTCGTCTCGAGCTTCGCGCGCTGCCTGGAACTGGGCGCGATTCCCACCGTGCATGCCGAGAACGGCGAGCTGGTCTATCACCTGCAGCAGAAGCTGCTGGCCGACGGCATCACCGGCCCTGAGGCGCATCCGCTGTCGCGCCCACCGCAGGTCGAGGGCGAGGCCGCCAGCCGCGCCATCCGCATCGCCGGCACCCTGGGCACGCCGGTGTATCTGGTCCACGTCTCCACCGCCGATGCGCTGGAGGAGATCCGCTACGCCCGCGAGCACGGTCAGCCAGTCTACGGCGAGGTGCTTGCTGGCCATCTGCTGATCGATGAAGAGGTCTATCAGAACAAGAGCTGGGAATTCGCGGCCGGCCACGTGATGAGCCCGCCGTTCCGCTCGCTGGAGCACCGTCAGGCGCTGTGGGGCGGCATCCAGTCCGGTGACCTGCAGACCACCGCCACCGATCACTGCTGCTTCTGCGCCGAGCAGAAGGAGATGGGCAAGGACGACTTCTCGAAGATTCCCAACGGCACCGCCGGGGTCGAGGACCGCATGGCGATGCTGTGGCACGAAGGCGTCAATACCGGGCGCTTCTCCGCCGAGGACTTCGTGGGCCTGACCTCCACCAATGCCGCCAAGATCTTCAATCTCTATCCGCGCAAGGGCGCGATCCGCGTCGGCAGCGACGCCGACATCGTGGTCTGGGACCCCAACGCCGAACGCACCATCTCGGCCAAGACCCACCACCAGAACATCGACTTCAACATCTTCGAAGGCCGCACCGTCAAGGGCATTCCGCGCCACACCATCAGCCGCGGCGACTGGGCATGGCGCGATGGCGAACTGCATGCCAAGCGCGGCCACGGCCAGTATGTCGAGCGTCCGGCCTACCCCAGCGTGTTCGACCAGCTCAAGGCCCGCGCCGAGAGCAACGTCGTCAGCGCCGTGGATCGCAGCTGACGGTCGGCGAACGACCCACCTGAGACAACTGAGACAAGTACGGCACGACTGAACGGCGGCCTGGCGGCGCACCTGACGCGCTGCCGGTCCCTTAGCACTACTAAACAAGCCGCTGCCAACCAAGAAGCGCAACCCGACTCGCCTGCAAGACCAACAACAACGACCCCGCGCCTGAGCGCGGGCAGGAGCCACACCGTGACCACATCCTCCACTCCTTCCCACTGGGCCCCGAGCGGGCTCGCGGAAGAGGCGCTGAGTGCGCGTTTCACAGACCTGCATCCGGCGCTCAGCAAGCGCCAGGCCTTCATCGAGAGCTCGCGCTGTCTGTACTGCTACGATGCACCCTGCATCAAGGCCTGCCCGACCAGCATCGACATCCCGACCTTCATTCGCCGTATCCACGATGACAATCTCGAAGGCGCCGCCAGCGAGATTCTGGATGCCAATATCCTCGGTGGCAGCTGCGCCCGCGTCTGCCCCACCGAGATCCTCTGCGAGCAGTCCTGCGTGCGCAATCAGGGCGATGAGTGCCAGCCGGTGCTGATCGGCCTGCTGCAGCGCCATGCGCTGGACAACGCCCAGTTCGAGGCCCATCCGTTCACGCGTGGCGCCAGCACCGGTCGGCGCATCGCCGTGGTCGGCGCCGGGCCAGCCGGGCTTTCCTGCGCCCATCGTCTGGCACGTTTCGGCCACGACGTGGTGATCTTCGAGGCCGAGGAAAAGGCCGGCGGCCTCAACGAATACGGCATCGCCCGCTACAAGCTGACCGATGACTTCGCCGCCCGCGAAGTCGAGTTCCTGCTCGAGATCGGCGGCATCGAGATCCGCCACGGTCAGCGCCTCGGCGACAACCTGGCGCTGGCCTCCCTGACACGCGAATTCGACAGCGTCTTCCTGGGCCTCGGCCTTGGCACCAGCCATGCCCTCGGCCTGACCGGCGAAGATGCCAGCGGCCTGATGGCGGCCACCGACTTCATCAAGGTGCTGCGTCAGAGTGACGAACTGAACGCCCTGGCGGTGCCCAGACACGCCGTGGTGATCGGCGCCGGCAACACCGCCATCGATATCGCGGTGCAGGCCAAACGCCTCGGCGCGCAGACGGTGGACCTGGTCTACCGGCGTGGCGAGGAGCAGATGTCCGCCACCCATCACGAGCAGGAAATCGCGCGCGCCAATGGCGTGATGATCCACACCTGGGCGCGCCCGCTGGCGATCGATGTGGCAAACGATAGTGGTAGAAGCGAAGAAGGTGATGACGCCGCGCTCAGCGCGATGCAGTTCGCGCGCACGCGAGTCGAGGATGGCCGCCTCGTCGATACCGGCGAGACCTTCACGCTGGCCTGCGATGGGGTCTTCACCGCCATCGGCCAGGGCTTCGATGACGCGAACCTGAGCGACGCCCATGCCGCAGGGCTGGCCCGTGAGGGGGCCAAGATAGAGGTGGACGAGATGCTGCGCACCAGTCTGCCCGGCGTCTATGCCGGCGGCGACTGCATCGCCCGCGGGCAGGACCTCACCGTTCAAGCCGTCGCCCACGGCAAGCTGGCCGCCGAGGCCATCCATCACGATCTGATGCTCAAGGTGGAGGCCGCCTGATGACCATTCATACCCCGCTCAATGATGACAACGCCCGCCCGGCAGGTGCTGGATCAAGCGGCGATCACGTCGCCAGCTACAAGGCCGATCTGTCGGTCAACTTCGCCGGCATCCGTGCCCCCAACCCCTTCTGGCTGGCCAGCGCCCCGCCCACCGACAAGGCCTACAACGTGGTACGCGCCTTCGAGGCCGGCTGGGGTGGCGTGGTCTGGAAGACCCTCGGCGAAGACCCGGCCGCGGTGAACGTCTCCTCCCGCTACTCGGCGCACTATGGCCCGAATGGCGAGGTCAGCGGCTTCAACAACATCGAGCTGATCACCGACCGTTCGCTGGAGATCAACCTGCGCGAGATCACCCAGGTCAAGAAGGACTGGCCGGACCGCGCGCTGATCGTCTCGCTGATGGTGCCGTGCGAGGAAGAGGCCTGGAAGACCATCCTGCCGCAGGTCGAAGCCACCGGCTGTGACGGCATCGAACTCAACTTCGGCTGCCCCCACGGCATGCCGGAACGCGGCATGGGCGCGGCGGTGGGCCAGATGCCGGAGTATGTCGAGCAGGTCACGCGCTGGTGCAAGACCTACAGCTCGCTGCCGGTGATCGTCAAGCTGACGCCCAACATCACCGACGTGCGTGAACCGGCCAAGGCCGCCTGGCGTGGCGGCGCCGATGCCGTCTCGCTGATCAACACCATCAACTCCATCACCCACCTGGATCTCGACCGCATGGTCGCGCATCCCATCGTCGGCGACCGCAGCACCCACGGCGGCTATTGCGGCAGCGCCGTGAAGCCCATCGCACTGAACATGGTGGCCGAGATAGCGCGCACACCAGAAACCGCAAACCTGCCGATCTCCGGCATCGGCGGCATCTCCAACTGGGAAGATGCGGCGGAATTCATCGCCCTCGGCGCGGGCAGCGTGCAGGTGTGCACGGCGGCGATGCTGCATGGCTTCCGTATCGTCGAGGAGATGAAGGACGGCCTGGGACGCTGGATGGACAGCAAGGGCTATCAGCGTATCGACGAGTTCTCGCGCGCGGCGGTGCCCAACACCACCGACTGGAAGCAGCTGGACATGAACTATCAGGTGATCGCCCGCATCGACCAGGACAAGTGCATCGGCTGCGGACGCTGCTATATCGCCTGCGAGGACACCTCACACCAGGCCATCATGCATCTGGCCAAGGACAACGGCACCGCCCGCTATGAGGTGAAGGACGCCGACTGCGTGGGCTGCAACCTGTGCGAGATCACCTGCCCGGTCGAGGACTGCATCACCATGGAAGTGCAGGACACCGGCAAGCCGTACATGAACTGGATGGAGGACCCGCGCAATCCGCATCGCGCGGCCTGATCGTCTGGTGCTCCTCCGATCGCGGGGCGCAGCTAGCAATAGATGGGAACCAAAAAAAGGGGCTGCCAGCAATGGCAGCCCCTTCTTCATTGTCTTGATGATCCAGCAATGATGACGATGATTAGCTTCATGATAATTAAATCATGAAGCCACCTGCTGGCTCAGGCGGACAAACCGACGCCCTTCAGCAGCACCCGAGTCACGTTCTGCACCGCCTGCTCGAATTCCCGATCACTCAGCGCCTTGCCCTGATTGAGCACCGCGATCTGATGATCGAAGTCGGCGTAGTGCTGGGTGCTGGCCCAGATCATGTACAGGTAGGCGGAGGCATCGACGTTGTCGATGCGGCCCTCGCCGATCCACTGGCGCAGGCGTGACTTCTTCATCTCGGCCCACTCGTCGAGCCACACCGTCAGCTCTTCGCCCAACACCGGCGCGCCCTGCATGATCTCGCTGGCCCACACCTTGGAGCCATAGGGGCGCTGGCGCGAGTGCATCATCTTGGCGCGAATGTAGGTGGAGAGCACCAGCTGCGGGTCGTCGTAGGCCTCGAAGCACAGCGCATCTTCCTTCCACAGCGCCAACAGGCCATCGAGCACCGCGCGATACAGCGCTTCCTTGGTGCTGAAGTAGTAATGCAGATTGGACTTGGGCAGCTCTACCTCGGCGGCAATATCGACCATGCTGGCGCCGACATAGCCCTTGAGAGCGAAGATCTTTTCGGCGGCGAGCAGGATGCGGCCGACATTATCCTTGCGAATCTGAGACTTGCGAGTGGTCATGCGATCCCCTGACGCGGTGCTGGCAGTGCGATGAGAATATCACAACCGCACTGCCAACATGTCTGAGCCGTCAGGTTTGCCCTGTCATCCGGCAAAGGAGATGGCGACTTCTCTGCAAGTGCTGTGCAATCCCGCGCCAGCGCGGACCGGCAAGAACCGCGCCCGCGACATCACTCGAAGACCGCGCCATCGATGAAGCCATCCGCCGGCATCGGCACCTGGCCCGCCTCGCCGCTCAGCCACCAGGGCGCCGGATGCGTGCCTTCACTGCGCTCATCCGCCACCGGCACCACCATGCCCAGCTTGCGGGCCGCCGTGCGGTAGAGATCCGGGCGTACACAACGTGTCAGCGTCGCCTCGAGATCCTCGTCATTGAAGCCCTGCAGATGCCCCCAGCGCTGCATCTGGGCGATGTACCAGCGCGTCTGGGAACGCCACGGGAAGTTGGCCGCATAGCGATGGAAGATGGTCCAGCCGGGATTGTGCTGCTGAAACTCGTCCACCGACTGCTCGACATCGACATCTTCCAGTCCGCGCGTCACCACGCTCATCGGCACCTCCGGCATGCCCTCGTCATGCAGCCACTCGGCGGCTCTGGCCCGATTGCCGGGGCGGTCCAGCCAGGCGCAGGCATTGAGCAGCGCGCGAATCAGCGCCTGATGCGCCAGCGGATGCTGCTCCGCCCAGTCCTCGCGCACGCCCAGCACCTTTTCCTGCCCGAAGCGCCAGATATCGTGACTGCCCGCCACCACCTGCCCCATGCCCTGCGCCGCCGCCAGACTGTTCCAGGGCTCACCGACACAGAAGCCATCCAGCGCACCGCTGGCCAGCTGCGCCGCCATCAGCGGCGGCGCCACGGCGCGCATCTCGACGTCGCGGTCCGGGTTGATGCCGCCCGCCGCCAGCCAGTAGCGCAACAGATAACGATGCGAAGAGAACGGGTGCACGCTGGCCAGCTTGAGCAGTGGCTCGCCGCGCTGCTTGCGCTCGTGCACATGCGCCGCCAGCGCCTTCGCGACCTGCAACGGACTGGAGAGGTCGTGGCCGTCCTCGCCGAGGGTGGCCATCAGCGCGCGCGACAGCGTGATGGAGTTGCCACCCAGATTGAGCGTCATGGCACTGATCACCGGCGTGGCGCGGCCATCCAGGCCCAGGGTCGAGGTCAGCGGCATCAGCGCCAGCATCTGCGCACCCTGCAGCACACCGGTCTGCAGGTCATCACGCAACGCCGCCCACGAGGGTTGCCACTTGAGTGTCACCGCCAGCCCCTCCTCGCGGAAAAGCCCCAACTGCTCAGCGACCACGAAGGGCGCGGCATCATTGAGTGGCATCAGGCCCAGCGTCAGCTGATGGCCATTCAGGGGTACATCTGTGGGCATCACGCACACCTCTTGAACGATCGAGAGAGAAGGACAGTACGGCGACCGGCTCAGCGCCGACGCGCGGCCTTGAGCAGCTCATCGGCCAGCTCATGCAGGGCCAGGCGCCGGTTCATGGCGGTCTTGCGCAGGTATTGGTAGGCGGCATCTTCACTGAGCCCGCGCGTCTCCATCACCACGGCCTTGGCGCGATCGACGCTGCGCCGCTGCACCAATGTGGTCTGGGTGCGGTTGAGCTCCCCCTTGAGCGCACGGTGCGCCTCGAAGCTGGTGATGGCGACCTCGACCATGCTGCGCACCATCGCTGGCATGACGTGGTCCACCACATAGGCCGAGACACCGGCGCCGGCCGCCTCACGCACGAGGTCCGGGGCATCTTCACTGGCCAGCATGATCATCGGCTTGGGATAGCGTCGCCCCAGCTGGCCGAGATGTTCCAGGGTGTCGCGGCTGGGCAGGTCGGCGTCGATGATCACCGCATCGGGCTGATGCTGCTCGACCAGCGCGTGCAGGTCCTCGTGCTCGTCAACGCGCAGCGCCACCTCGAAGCCAGCGCTCAATAGCGCCTGCTCCAGCGCGGCGGAGCGCTCACTGCGGACATCGACGATCAGCACGGTCACGGGCATGTCAGGTTTCCTTGGGTCGGGCATGAGACTTGCCGTACACCCAAGCAGGATTCGTGCCGCAATCTGGTGCAACCCTGTGGCCAAAGGCCTTCAGAGCGGCCGAGCCGAAAGCGTCGCTGCACTGCAATGAGGCACGCGCCGTCCCGACCCTCCCAGCGCCAGTCGCGTGCGCCAGACTGGTACCTCGCGCCTTGCTGACGCACCGCCAGCGCGCATCGAGCGCGCATCCAGCCCGGGACACCGCCTGCGCGCGCCAACCCACCGCCCTCGCCAAGCCATTGATCTTCTGGGACTTGTCCCGCCCACACCCCCGCAACTGGCGCGCTACTTGCTTTGTTCCTGTCACTTGCCGCACAGACGCTCTGCTGCCGGCAACCATGGCATCACCGACTGCTGCCATCGCTATCCATGACGTGGACCAGGCTCTTCGGAGTACGAGTGCGTCGAACCAGGCCCCTCAATGACGAGGCGCCCTCGCTGTCGTTCATTCACAGCCGTTCGACCACTCGCCGAGCACACCTGACTTCGTGCCCGGCACCGACGCTGAATCAGGAGCCCACTCATGGATATCCGCAACAAGGCCAGCCGCATCCGGCTGTTCAGCTTCAACACTCCGCAAATGCGCGCCTTCCACATGTCGTGGTTCGCCTTCCACGTCTGCTTCTTCGGCTGGTTCGGCATCGCGCCGCTGATGGCCGTGGTGCGTGACGACCTTGGCCTGACCAAGACCCAGATCGGCAACACCATCATCGCCTCCGTCGCCATCACGGTGATCGTGCGCCTCGCCATCGGCGTGCTGTGTGATCGCATCGGGCCACGCAAGGCCTACACCTGGCTGCTGTGCCTCGGCTCGCTGCCGGTGATGTGCATCGGCTTCGCCGACAGCTTCGAATCCTTCTTCCTGGCCCGTCTGGCCATCGGTGCCATCGGCGCCTCCTTCGTCATCACCCAGTACCACACCTCCGTGATGTTCGGCCCCAACGTGGTCGGCACCGCCAACGCCACCACCGCGGGCTGGGGCAACCTGGGCGGCGGCACCACCCAGATGCTGATGCCGCTGGTGATGGCCGGCCTGCTGATGCTGGGCGTCGAGCAGACCCTGGGCTGGCGTCTGGCGATGGTCGTGCCGGGCATCGTGCTGTTCCTGACCGGTATCGCCTACTACTTCTTCACCCAGGATGCGCCGGACGGCAACTTCAGCGAGCTGCGTGAGCGTGGTGAGCTGCCCAAGGCCGAGAAGGAATACAGCATGCGCGCCACCTTCGGCGCGGCGGCACGCGACATTCGCGTCTGGGCCCTGTTCCTCGTCTATGGCGCCTGCTTCGGGGTCGAGCTGACCATCAACAACGTCGCCGCCATCTACTTCTTCGATCACTTCGATCTCGATCTTGCCACCGCCGGTCTCATCGCAGGGCTGTTCGGCCTGATGAACCTGTTCGCCCGCACCCTGGGCGGCGTGTTCTCCGACCTGTTCGCCCGCCAGTCCGGCCTCAAGGGCCGCGTGCGCTGGCTGTTCATCGCGCTGCTGTGTGAAGGCGTCGCGCTGGTCGGCTTCGCCCAGATGGAAACCCTCGCGGTGGCCATCGGCATCATGCTGGTCTTCAGCCTCTTCGTGCAGATGGCGGAAGGCGCGACCTTCGGCATCGTACCCTTCGTCAATCGCAAGGCGCTCGGCGCGGTCGCCGGTATCGTCGGTGCGGGCGGCAACGCGGGCGCTGTCGCCGCGGGCTTCCTGTTCCGCAGTGAGGAGCTGACCTACCAGGAAGGCCTGATGTACCTGGGCATGGGCGTGATCGTGATCTCGCTGTTCGCGCTGCTGGTGCGCTTCAGCGCTGCCACCGAAGCCGAGGAAAGCCGCGCCTACGACGCCGCCGTCGCGGACCGTAAGCAACAGAGCGAGCAGCAGCCCGCCTCGGCATAAGCGGATTTCCTTCTCCCCGAGCCAGACACAAGAAGGCCCCGCCTCATGGGAGGCGGGGCCTTCTTGTGTCTGATGACAGCTCAGGTCAGCGGGGACTCATCGCAGCGCTGACAGCCAAGCCTCAGCTATCGGTGGCGTTCTCGACGCTATCGCCGGCTTCCTCGACGGCGTTGTCCATCTTCTCACCGGCCTTCTCCATCGGGCCTTCGTCCTCGCAACCGGCGAGCGACAGGCCACCGAGACCGAGCATGGCAATCATCAGCGAACTACCCAGAGTCTTGAGCTTCATGATGTCTCTCCTTGAATCATCGGTCGGAATGACGCGACAGCTGCCATCACACACAGGCTGCCACGTGGTGTTACCCATGACATGGAGCGGGAGCCTTGCCGTTTCAAGGGTCACGCAACGCCGAGTTGCCTGTTGCTGATCAAAACCAATCGCTCAGGGCTGTTCAGGACACCCGCGCAAGGCTGCTCAGATACCCAGCTCAGAGAAGGTATCGGGAAACTGCACTTCACCGCCCAGCCCCTCCAGATAGTCCGGCAGCAGCTCGAAGGCGACGAAGGAGCCCGGCACGTCGTCATGATGGCAGTAGAGCCCGTAATGACACGCCGGATGAAAGCCCAGGTGGGTATAGAAATCTGCATGGCCTGCCGCCACCACGGCCCCCGCCCCCAGCAGCCGACAGCGCTTGACCGCCGAGATCACCAGTCGCTTGCCGATGCCGTGACGCTGATGCTGGGGCAGCACCGCCAGCGGCGCCAACGCCATCAGCACGCGGTCCGGGTAGCCGGAAAGCTCCACCCGCGACACCATCACATGCCCCAGCAGGCCGCCCTCACCTTCACTGAGGTGGCGGCCCGTCTCCGGGTCGGTGACACGCTCGGCCACCAGCGAGATCTGCGCCAGATTGCCTCGACGCAATCTATCACCCAGGCGCGCTTCACGATGGCCGGCAAAGACGGATTCATGAATGCGGTAGATGCGCTCATGATCAATGAGACGTTCTTCACGAATGCGAAGATTATCAACGGCGTTGGCAGTCATCACGAGGTACCGAATCAGCGCCCTGATGGTCAGGGACGTTACCTCAAGCTTAGCCACCGCCCGCAGCGGCTGCGAGCGTCAATCTGCTGCTCAAAAAGCACGATGCCCGCCGTGGTGGCGGGCATCGCTTGGGGTGATATCAAGGTCGCATGGCAGATGAAAAGCCTGGTTCAGTCCCTCTCAGGCTTCTCGCCGCTACCGGTCAGGCACGTCAGCGACGCTGCCCGCCTCAGCTCTTGAGACGACGCGCGCGGAAGGAGCGCCCCTTGAGCTTGCCGTTCATCAGCTGGGTGAGTGCCGACTTGGCGACATCACGCTCCACGGCGAGGAAGGTGGTCCGCGCCAGTACCTTGATCTTGCCGATCTTGCTGCCTTCCAGGCCGCCGTCACCGGTCAGCGCGCCGAGGATGTCGCCGGGACGCAGCTTGTCCTTCTTGCCACCGTCGATCTGCAGCGTCGCCATGCGCGCATGGAACGGCTCGCGCGTCAGCATGCTTTTCGAGGGCAGCGGCTCGGCTTCCAGCGTCTGCTCGAGGAATTCACCCAGCTTGGTCAGGCGATAGTCTTCCTTCTCGGTGTACAGCGTGCAGGCAATGCCGGAGCTGCCGGCACGGCCGGTACGCCCGACACGGTGCACGTGAGCGTCGAGGTCACGCGCGATCTCGTAGTTGAACACCGCATCCAGCGCTTCGATATCCAGCCCGCGCGCCGCGACGTCAGTGGCCACCAGAATCGAGGTGCTCTTGTTGGCGAACATCACCAGCGTCTGGTCACGCTCGCGCTGTTCGAGGTCACCGTGCAGCGCCATGGCACTGAAGCCGTGCTCATTGAGCGCGTCGCTGACTTCCTGCGCCTGACGCTTGGTGTTGCAGAACACCACGCTGGATTCCGGGCGGTACTTGAGCAGCAGGATACGTAGCGCCTCGAAGCGCGCCTCGTCATCGGCGACACGGTGGAACAGCTGACGGATGCTGCTGTCATCGTGGGTGGAGGCCACCTCGATGCTGACCGGATCACGCAGCATGCGCTCGGCGATCGGACGCACGCCATCGGCGAAGGTCGCGCTGAACAGCAGCGTCTGACGCTCCTCCGGGGTCTCGGCGACGATGGCATCCAGCACCTCGGCGAAGCCCATGTCGAGCATGCGGTCGGCTTCATCCAGCACCAGGGTATTGAGCTCGACCAGGCTCAGGCTGCCCTTGCGCAGATGCTCATCCACGCGCCCCGGCGTGCCGACGATGATGTGCGCGCCGTGTTCCAGCGAGCCCAGCTGCGGGCCGAAGGGCGCGCCGCCGCACAGAGTCAGCACCTTGACGTTGTGCAGGCCGCGCGCCAGACGACGGATCTCGCCGGCAACCTGATCGGCCAGCTCACGTGTCGGACACAGCACCAGTGACTGCACACGGAAGCGCGAGACCTTGAGGCGTGACAGCAGCCCCAGGCCGAAGGCAGCGGTCTTGCCGGAGCCGGTCTGGCCCTGGGCGATGACATCGCGGCCTTGCAGCATCGGCGGCAGGCTCTGCGCCTGAATCGGCGTCATGGCGTGATATTCGAGCGTGGCGAGGTTGTCGAGCAGCTCGGGCGCCAGCGCCAGAGAGGCAAAGGCAGGGGTGGCGGTGGCGTCAGTCACGGGGACATTCCTTCAATCGATGAACAGGCACGAGCCGAACGGGCTTACGCGCGGGCGCAGAGCATAGCAGAGCGTGGCCACTAACGCCTGCCACGGATGCCAGCGCCTGATACCGGCTCCCCAGGCGAGATAGCCTTTTTGAGCAACGCCCTCTCTTGCCCGCCAGACTCACCTCTCAGCACACCGTATGAGCCAGCTCGAATGTGACTCAACTCAAAGCATGATTTTCGTCACGACAGGATTCGATTCCCGCCAAATATCATTTATTAATTATCGTTAATTAAACAAAATGGCCAACGGTCAGTTGGCATGTCACGAAATACAATTTCAGTCGGTGGCTGAGTCGCTGCATATTTCACGCCGTGCATTTCCTGCAGCGCACTTCACGAAAATGGCGCCGACATTCGTGACGGGATAATCATCACGACGTTCTTGTTATCTACCTCAGACTATCAGTGCCAATGACACACCAGGATTGGCGCATACCGAGATGGGCCCACCCCCATGCCGGGTATGAGGAATGCCACCTCTCATCAGTGATGTGCTGCTGGATACCGCTCGGCTACTGCTCGGCTGCCGCAGTGGTGCCGCTGCACGCCCAGAGGCTAAACCTGAATCGATATCATGAATATCAATGACATGCAGATAGCGAAATGCTGTCTGTGTCGCACAGGCGTTTTCGATCTCGGGGTGGTCTCCCGAATTGGATCGTTGCAAGCGTACTGACAGCTCGTGCGAAGCCGGTCATCACTCTGACCATGAAGCCGGTCATGAAACCGGTCATCAAGCCCGGCGCAAGGCACAGGTCGCCGGCACTCAGAACCGGCACTCAGAACCGGCACTCAGAACCGGCAACACCATGGAAACACCATTGACGTGAATCCTGCAGCTTCATCGCCACAATTCACGTCACCACGTGTATGCAAGTTGCTGTAATAGCACGTCAAAGAGCAAATGATATCGCACGGACAGGCGATCTTTGCCACCCGCAACACCACGGTCACCGCTGCCCCGACAACAGGGGAGCAGCAATAGAGCGGCGCAGTCTTCAAGCCGCCAGCTGTCAGAGGGGATCACACCTCTCTACCGAAACAGCCACAAGATGTCACTACGACCCAGGGAGAAAAACGACATGAAGGACCTCTCAAGAATCACGGGCTACGGATGTATCGTGGCCGGTGTCGGCCCGGCAGGCATGGGATTTCTGTTCAATGCCCTCAAGACAGGCCAGATCACGACACTGGCCCGCCACGGACTGTTGATTCTCGATGCCGGCGGCACCCACGCCGGCGGCAAGCTTGGCGCAGGTCGGCTGGGCGAATATCGCATCACCGCCAATTCGGTCGGCGATGTGTTCCTCGACTGCCTGCGCGACCCGGCACTCGCCGACGTGCTGGCCCCACTCGAAGGCGAACCCTGCCTGGAGCGAATCCGCGCCGATCCCTACTCCTCCCCGCGACTCGATGAGATCGGCGAGCTGCTGGAAGCCGCCAGTGCCCTGGTATTGGCGCACATCACCGCCCTGCCAGGCGTCGAGATGTGGTGCGGCACCAGCCTGGACACGCTGCAGTACCTCGACGGCAACAGCATTCTGACCCTCTCGCATGAACCGGAAGTGGCCCAGCGCACGTCGCGGCTGCGCACCGAGAACCTGGTGCTCAATCTGGGCGGCCAGCAGTGCCCGGAGCAACTGACCCAGAGCCTCAATCGTCAGGGGCTGACGCCGTCGCGGCGCGCACGCATCTACAGCGGCGATGAGCTGTTGCGCATGCCGCCGGGGCAGCTGCGCAGCCTGCTGCTGCCGCGTCTGCGGCGTGGTGGTCGCGTCTGTGTGGTGGGTGGCTCGCACAGCGCCTTCTCGATGCTCGACGTGCTGGCCGACGCGCTGCGCAATACCCGCGTCAAGGAGATCACCCTGCTGCATCGCTCACCGATTCGGCTGTTCTTCGAGAATGCCGAAGAAGCGCGCGCCGCAGGCTATCACTACGATGCCGAGCGCGATGTGTGCCCGATCAGCGGTCGCATCAACCGCTCCGGCGGGCTGCGCTACCGGGCGCTGGCCATCGGTCAGGAAATTCTGGCCACCGGCCGCATCGAAGAGTGCGCGATGGACATCCAGCTGGTACAGACCGGCCCCGGCAGTGCCCAACGCCTGGAACTGGCCAGCGAAGTGCTCGCCGACGCGCCCATCGTGGTGCAGTGCAACGGCTATCAGCCGATTCTGCCCACCATCAGCGACGCCCATCATCAGCCCATCACATTGCGTGAAGTGAACGGCGGGCTGGATTCCGATGCCAACGGCAATCCCTGCGACATCCACGGCCAGCGTCTTGCGGGCCTCTACATGTTCGGGCTGGGCGCCGGTCTCGCCGTCGACCCGACACTGGGCAGTGAAGCCTCCTTCGATGGCCGCATCTACGGCGTCTGGCAGTTCCACAATCACGCCAGCCTGCCGGCACTCCACGCCATCATCGCGCGCAATGCCAGTGACGACGCACTCGGCAGCGACACTGCTCACTCCGTCGGTCAGGTGATCGCCAGCGATCGCGGCATGGCAAGCGAAAGCGGCAGTGGAATGACCAGCGACAAGACCCGCGACAAGACCATCGCAAACAGTGTCGTCAGTGAGAAAGCCAGCGCGGAGAGTCTCGCACAGGCGAGCGACGCCGAGGACTTCTCCAGCGCCCTCAAAGTGCTGAGTGACTCACTGGGCCTGCAGCAGAAATCCCGCATGGCGTAGCAAGGCATGACGTGACCTGAGCAAGCACAGTGCTGCCTGTGGGCCTTGCCATCAGATGATTACGTAATGCCAGTTATGGAGCACAGCAGAAACAATCATGAGCTTTGCTACCTGCACACAAGTCAACTGATTACCTTTTTGATAAACATAACAAGAAACAATACATAATGACGCTGGTGCCCCCTCACTCTCCCCGGCGCAAGCAAGCAAGGCCACACGAAGACGCACGATGGCGATACCTCCCCACACAAAAGCGCCGCCCGGGCATGTCCCGAGCGGCGCTTTTGTGTGTCATCTCAGCAAGACCCGTGGCCGAACCTTGCAGCCAGCTCGGCCACGGACACTTAGCGTGCCGCTTCTTCCTCAAGACGCGCCTGCTTGCCACCGAGGGTGAAGCAGGTATCGATCTCGCGCAGCATGAACAGCGCGACACAGGCGGCCAGCATCGGCCAGGCGGCGAAGAACAGCAGGTGATCGAACGGGTCCAGATACTGCTTGAAGGCAGAGAAGGTAGACCCGGCGTGCAGCAACAGCACCAGACCGTAGGTGAGGGTCTTCTTCACGCCGGTGACGAACAGCAGCAACAGCACCATCTCGATGACGGCAATCGCGATGACGATGCCCTCGCCCATGCCACCGATGGCATAGAACTTCTCGAAGATGGCAGCGGCGTGGCCAGGATTGAAGAACTTGTCCAGTGTCCACATCGTGATCACGAGGAAGACCCCGAGGCGCAGCAGCAACAGGGAAATGCGGATTCGATCGGCGTACTTCGTCATGTCAATTCTCTCCAGGGGGAATGGGCCAGCGCTGCAACGCAGCAGGCACGTACTGCTGTGTACGCACCAAGTGGCCGCCTGGTTGCATCGATTGATGATTTTTCTCGCAAAATTAACCACTTGGCAGCGCAAACCCGCCGCGTGACTCCTTGGCGCAAACGCCTGCTTCATCTGCGGGTTTAGCATCTGCGAGCTGCCATTGTTGGGCAAAACAGCAGCAGTGACTGCCGCACAAGAGACGCTGACTCTCCCGCCATCCAACACTCTGCCTTTCTCGCTGTCTGATTCATCAGCGGCTAGCGCCTTGGCAGCCTCGCCCTGACCTTAGACCTTAGACCCTCGCCCCTCGACCGGCCTGCCGGCTCGCCCTTCGCGCTGGAGTTTATCCACATGGCCTCCAAGACTGATCATCCATCTGCTTGCCCGCCGACAGACGCTTCAATGCCGGGCTCTTCAATCAAGCCCCCTCCTGTGCTGCGCCGCTGGCAAGCGCCCGAGCCTGGCGACACGCACCTGCCGGCACGCATTGCAAAGGCGCGCTTTCCGGCCTTGAGCGCCCAACTGCTGGCGCATGCCGCGCGCATTGCAGCAGAACGCGAGCGCGGCGAGATTCTCGACTACGCCTGTGCCATGAGTGCGGTGCCGACGGTGATTCAGGAGATCTGGCTGGCCAGTGGCGAGCTTGAGACATTCGCATTACGCGAAGGTATCCAGATCGAGAGCCTGGCGGAGCTGCTGGGTGAACACACTCCGCCTGACAGCCCCGCCACCGCTGCACAAAGTGGCGAGCCAGCGCGGGTCGTGAGGCCCCTTGATACTTTCGACTGGCTGCATCTGGCGCTGGAGCAGCTGTTGCAGATACATCAGGATAAGCAACGTTTACACTCAGACTGATGTATCTCGGCGCCAAAACTCGTATGGTGAGAGAGAGGGTCGGCCTGTCGTCGATCAAGATGACGCGCGAACCTCGAGCACGACTGTCATATGCACGACTGGAACGCATTTCTGGTACGAGCAACAAGGCACGACATCAAGCACAGCACGCGGAGCAGAACATCACGATCGATCATTGAAAACGACCAGCCGAGGAGGTTCACATGAAGGTCTACAAACCTGAATGGCGTTGCACGCTCGACGTGACGGAAGGCCCCGACCCCACCGCCCGCTGGAAAACACGGCTTGCCTGGCGCTTGCGCGCCCTCGCCGACCGCTTTGATGGCGGTAGTCGTACGATGAAGATTGACTGCAATGTCACCCCGGCGCTCACCCGCGAAGAGGTCGACACCTGCCTGGGCAAGGGCTTCGCCCTCAGCCAGAATCTGATGCTGCAACTGGCCAACCACAGCGCCTGCGAAGATGTCCTACGCGACGCCAAGGCCGAGCTCTACGAAGAAGAGCAACACCCGATGTAATGGTCTGATCTGAGTAGAACCCCGCAGATCATCCCATCGGTGAACGTAGTCCGCAAGACGCATGAAAAAGCCCTCCCGGCGATGTCGGGAGGGCTTTTTTGATGTTGTATCTCAGCGCCTTGAACAGACCTCTTCCCCAGCTCTCTCTACCTATAACAGCGCCAAAAATACTGACAACGCCGCTCTCCACCTCACCCTGTACAATGGCTCCCTCAAGCCGCTCCTCCCAACCTCAGGCCTTCCATGTCCATTTCCGCGCGTCCTTCCAAGCTGAGCCTGCCGCAGGTCAATCCCGGTGTGACGACGGTGCTGGAGTATCTGCTGCTCAAGTTTCCGGCGATTGCCGAGTCACGCTGGCGCGAGCGCATGGCCGAGGGCAAGGTACATCGCGATGATGGCTCGCTGATCACGCCAGAGTCGCCCTACCAACCACATCTGCGTGTGTTCTATTACCGCGAGGTGGCAAGCGAGCCGAGCATCCCCTTCGCGGAGCGGATTCTCTATCAGGATGAGCACATTCTGGTGGCCTACAAGCCGCACTTCCTGCCGGTGACACCCGGCGGCCTGTACGTGAACGAGTGCCTGCAACAGCGACTGCGCAAGCGCACCGGGATAGAGGCGCTGCAGGCGGTGCATCGTCTGGATAGGGTCACGGCGGGGCTGGTGCTGTGCTCCGTCAATCCCGACACGCGCCCCCTCTATCATCAGCTGTTCAAGTCGCGGAATATCCACAAGACCTACCAGGCCATCGCCGAGACACACAGCAATGAATCCCTGGTGGGCCAGCAGTGGGAGGTGAAGAATCGTCTCGAGCAGAGCGAGCAACGCTTCCGCATTCATGTCACCGACGGCGCGGCCAACAGCCACTCGGTGATTCGCTGCGTACAGCAGACAGCCAGTCAGGCATTGTTCGAGCTGCACCCTGTCACCGGCAAAACCCACCAGCTACGCGTACATATGCAGACGCTGGGCTGGCCGATTCTGAATGACCGCTACTACCCCGTGCTGCAACCGCTCTCGCCGGATGACTACGCGCGCCCCTTGCAGCTGCTCTCCAAGGGATTCGAGTTCATTGATCCCGTCACCGGCGAAGAAAGACGCTTCGAATACGACGGTGACCTGACACTGGCGTGAGCCGTGACATGGCCCGTAGCTGTCGTCGCCAGCCGACGCACAGGCCCCGGCATGTGCACAAAGAAATCATCTGGCGAAGGCTTCATGCTCGACGTCAGGCGGGCTAAGGTTTTCCTCCTGTCCCCGGAAAATAGGCCCATCGATGTCCCGACGTCTCGCAGTGACCGGAGGAGCCGCGCTGGCCGCGCTCCTGTCCTTCCCCGTCCTCGCACAACAAGGGCACGACGGGCCGCCGCCCGATCACGATGGCCCGCCGCCGATGTCAGCGGAAGACCAGGCCCTGAGCGAGGCGCTGCGCGCGCGCATGGGCGATACCAGCACCCAGATGCAGAGCGTGCCCACCCCCGAGAGCGCCGCCGAGTGCGGCGACACGCCAGGTTATGAGCGCATGCTGTGCCTGATTGATCTGCTCAAGGCGGATATCTCCGACGATGACATCCTGCAGAACCTGCAGCATGACTACTCCCTCGAAGAGGCCGAGAACTGGAGCAATCTGCCCGCTGGCGCCTTCCCGAAACGCCCCGGCGTGCTGCTGGGCGAGCTGAACATCAAGCAGCGCGGCCTCGTCAAAGCCATCATGCTGGAAGCCACCGGCCACGCGCCCGATGAAGGCTTCGACGAGATGCTCCAGACGCTCAACGCCGATGACTACATCAACACCGTCAGCACCGACTACAAGGCCGGTTACTCCTCCTACAACACCAAGTTCGCCTTCCTCGGCACGCCCGGCGAGACCGGCACCTGGGAGCTGTACTACGGCGGCCACCACATGGCCTTCGCCAACACCTACACCGACGGCAAGCTGGCCGGTGCCACACCCTCCTTCCGTGGCGTGGAACCCTTCCCCTATTTCGAGATGAACGGTCGGGTGAACGAGCCGCTGACCCAGGAGCGCGATGCCTTCGCCACCCTGTTGAGCTCGCTCTCCGATGATCAGAAGGCCAAGGCCACGCTGGAAGGCACCTACCGCGATATCCTCGCTGGCCCCCAGGCCGACGATGCCATCCCCGAAAGCTATGAAGGCCTGCCGGTCTCCGAGCTGGATGATGACCAGCAAGCGCTGCTGCTGACGGCCATCGAGACCTACGTGGAAGACATCTCCGCCCCCGAAGCCGCGGCCTACATGGAGAAGTACACCTCCGAACTTCCCGAGACCTATCTCGGCTTCTCCGGCACGCCGCAGGTCAGCGCCGAAAACGATTATGTGCGCATACACGGCCCGTCGCTGTGGATCGAATTCTCGTTGCAGTCCAACAAGTCCACCGACAAGGTCGGCAACCATCCGCACTCGGTATGGCGTGACCGCACCGACGACTACGGCGGCCAGAGCGAATGACCCGCTGCTCGCCGTGGCGCGCGGCGCTGTTCACGCTCGCGGTGATGATCGGCGGGGCCACGCTTGGCGCCAATGGTATGGGCATCAGCGGCTTTGGAATCAGCGGCATGGGTATCATCCAGTCGGCTCACGCCCATGCCCTGCCCGGCAGCACGCTCATCTTTGAGCAGCAGCCACAGCATACGCTCAAGCTCACTCTCCAGTTCCCGCGTGAAGACCTGCTGATCGCCGCGCCGGAACTGGCAGCGCTTGGTGACGCCAAGCCCGATGCACCCTTGCCGCAGGCGCTGACAGATCAACTCGGCGACTATATCAATCAGCATCTGGCGCTCTCCAAGGACGGCGACGCACTGCCGCTGACGCTCACCGAGGCGCATCTCAGCTCAACCTATCAGCCACAACTCGGCGACTACCTGCTGGTCGTCACACAATGGGATGTGAATACCGAGGAAGCCGAACCGGACTCACTGCTGCTGAAATACGACGCCGTGATGCACGAAGTCCGCAATCACCGCGCCGAAGTCGAATGGCAAACTTCCGAAGGCGACACCCGCCTGATGGCCGACTTCGGCTTCTTCCACTCCGCCCACGGCGTCCGGCTCGACCTGCGCAAGGCCAGGCAGGGACCGGTCGAGCAGGAGTGAGCCGAGCTGGAGTAAACAAGGCGGTTTGCGTTTCCTGAATCGCGCCCACAAAAAAAGCCCTTCCAGCCTGATGGCTAGAAGGGCTCTGAAGCCACCCTGCTCAATACATTAATCAAGATTCCAAGAACCTTCACGATATTGATATGTGTTATTGATAATTCCAGATAGCCATACGGGTACTGTTGCACTTTTTAATTTCCCGAATTGAACCATTTCCTCGCATTCAATATCAAGCACAGATATAGGCAATTCGGGCAACATACCAGTACCCAACCCTCCAGATGGTAATAGACCATCGAAATCTCGCTTCAACAGCAATCGAACTGTAGACTTACTTAGAGTTACAAATACATCCTTACGCACCAACCAATAACACTCCACACCTGATTCAGTGTACCGCTCTTGGCGTCGGGTAAAATCACGCAAGTGCTGATAAGAGCGTTGCAATTCAATAGCTACTTTACGACCATTAATTGAAAAAAGCACATCTGCTTGCCAGCTAGAGCCACTTGGTGAATGTCCTTGGCCGCAGATTCTGAGTGCAACACCTGAGTTTCCCTGTAAGGTATTGCGCTCATGTCATACTCAGAACTCAGCA